>JBAVGF010000117.1:0-31845 GCA_049684675.1 Thermodesulfobacteriota bacterium
GAAAAATGGTATGATGAAGTCAATCTGGATAATCCTACTAATCGTTTTTTTCTTCTTATTCTCATGTGCCTCCACTCCAACAAAGCAAAATGAATCGAGGGATGCTAAGTTCTACAACAACCGGGGGGCTGCCTACGGGGAGAAAGGGCAGTATGACCAGGCGATCTCAGATTTCAATAGGGCCATTGAAATAAACCCAAGGTATACTATGGCTTACAACAATCGAGGAATTGTGTATAGGCTTAAGGGACGATATGACCAGGCGATCTCGGATTTCAACAAGGCCATCGGGATAAATCCGCTGGATCCCGAGGCCTACAACAACCTGGCGTGGCTCTTTGCAACGGCAAAGGACCGTGGTTTTCGTAACGGGAAAAAAGCTGTAGAACTTGCACTGAAAGCCTGTGAGCTTTCGGATTGGAGAAAGGCAGAATACTTAGACACCCTTGCGGCCGGTTATGCGAGAATGGGTGACTTTGACAGTGCGGTGAAGTGGCAGGAGAAGGCCTTGGGATATTCCAAATCGCCCAGGCCGTCAGAGTTGCAGCAGAGACTTAATTTTTATCGCGAGCATAAGCCGTGGCTGGAAGATTAGGTTTATTGCGCTCGATTTCTTTTCACCTTCTACGGCAGACGTTTGCTTTTCCATCGAAGGGTGTTATACTTAAAAGAAAGTGTGCAAAGAGGAGGTTTTAATGAAGTTGGCTATTTTTACTGTACTGGTACTCGTTCTAAGCTTTTTTCCGCAGTCGATATTTGCTGTTTCCGGAAACAAAGCCGGTCACCTTTTCTTTATCGAACGGAGCAAAAACAAAAACCTCGTTCAATATGACATTCGCCTAACGGAGAATAGTGATCTTCCTGATTCAAGGCCCGTTAATGTTTACTGGATTCTGGAAAACGGCAGGCGTGAGGAACTTAATTCGATTGAGAAGAAGTACGCTTACGGAATTGCCCGTCAAGAGAAACTCGACAAGGACAGGTTCAAGGTGATACTGGCCGCTTTTAGAGGTCTGGAGATCATCGTTGAAAGATTGAACGATTCTTTCAAAGCTGTGGTCTCTATCAATGGCAGAGAGAGTATCCTCCAAAAAATCTACATAAAATCCGAAGAGACACAGGCCGGACTTCCCAGGGTTCTTTACGTCGAACTTTTCGGCCGAAGTAAGGAAACGGGCCTTCCCATCAAGGGGCGAATTTCTCCCAGATAATTCGCAGGATGGGTAGTCGCCGAGAAGTCACTTCCTATCTCCTCCATCCTCGAGCTTCTCTTGAATACCGGGAGAGGGTGACCCACCCATGGCTATAAAGGAGGTTGTCTTCCCGCCCCCCTCCAGGTTGGCGATGGTACGGATTCTCGTGTCAAACTCCTTCAATCGGGTGAGTTTCTTCTCCAGGTCTTCGACCTTTGTAGCAAATAGCTGAAGGTGGGATTTCTGGATCTGCGCCTCGTGACGGAGTTGATTCAGAAGAAAGGTTTTTTTCCTCACCTGTACGTAATCGCAAAAGAAAAAAGTAATAGAAAGGATAAGAAAGGCGAGAAGATAAAGGCCAATCTTAAAGCTATCCTTTCTTATCCTCAGACGTCTAATCCCGAAGGTGGTGTGGCCCAAAATAAGGATATTCAAATATTCCTTATCCATAGTCTACCCCGCGACGTTTTTCAAAACGCGATAATCAACCCCGGTCCTTTTTCAGGAGAAGGGGATATATTCATCTCTACAACCATGGGTGTGATTTTCGGGCCAAAAGAAAAACGGAATCCCATGAATATTTCATTGAATATCTCTTCCCTCTTCAACTGGAGAAGTTTAAGTGTGGACCGGATCTTCCCTTCCTCAAAATATTTATCCCCGTCTGGATTTAGATACAGCTTTAAAATCGGTTGACCAAAGTTTGAATTTGGAGAATTAGTTTGGGTGATCTCCCGAGAGGTTGAAAATTTATCTTTCCAAGGGTCCTGAAAGGACTCAAAAGAATAGATCACTTTGTGCAGAGCGTCTGTCGATCGGAGCTTTCTCCTTTCTTCCAGGGCTTTTAAGAAATTGGCACCCAGCACGGCAGTGTCCATGATCGCTCCATAGTCTGTAACGGGATATGAAATGGTAGATTGCAATCTGGCTTTGAGTTTTTTCAGCGGCGTAGCGGGTTCGCTTGGTGGTTCCTTCCTTTTCAGGACGGCTACTTTATTTTCATCTGCTTTCATTATTGTTGCTTGATTACCCGTGTTTTGCTTCGATTTGACATTGTCAGCCCCTGCGCCGCCGACCGTTACAAATATGAAAAAAGTTAACAAAATTGAAATTATTTTGACGTGCATTTTTCTTTGGATCTTCCAAAAATTTAATGGAACCAGTCGAAAATGAACCGGTATTCCATTTTTAGGATTTTTGCGAAAAACCAAAAGTCGCAGATTCTGGTAAAATTCTGCAATTAAAATGCCAAAAATTCCTCATTGTGATAATGTAAAAAATGGAATAGAATTAGCCAGTTCAATTGAAAGAGCAGTCATCCATTTTGAATAGAAGAATGGAGCGATAGGATCGGAGAGTATTGAGGAGAGGTAAAAATGGAGAAGAGAAGATCAAAACTATCACGAATACTTTCTGCCCTTATTCTTGTATCTCTCGTTATTCTTGTTCGCGATACTCTTTCTCAATCTCCGAAGAGTTTCTTATGGAAAATCCAATCCAAAACGAGTGCGGTTTATGTCTTAGGTTCATTACACCTTGCCAAGAAAGAGATCTATCCTCTCAGTCAAAAAATCGAGAATGCCTTCGATCAATCTGATTTCTTGGTGGTCGAGGCGAATGTCAATGATATCAAAAAGATCGATATTCAAAAATTGATGGAGAGCGCTTTTTATCCGGCCAACGATGCGTTGGAAAAACACGTTTCCCCGGAGACCTTTGAATGGGTCAAAAAAGAGACAGAAGGGCTTGGTATTCCTCTTGAGCTCCTGGATAAACAAAAACCTTGGTTTCTGGCCATGACCCTGGTGTCGTTGGAGAGCATAAAACTGGGGTTAGACCCGAACCTCGGGATAGATAAGTATTTTCTTTCAAAAGCCGAAGGGAAGAAAAAGATATTAGAACTGGAGAGTCTGGATTATCAGATCAGCCTCCTTTCGGGTTTTTCCGAAAAGGACCAGGAGTTATTTTTAATCTATACTCTAAAAGATTTAAATGTCATGGAGGAAGAAATGGGCCGATTGATCCAGGCATGGGTCTCGGGAGATGCACAAGCGATGGAATCCATTCTGGCGAGGAGCGTCTCAGAAGATAAGAGATTATCTGCGATTCTTGAAAAACTGATTTTTGAGAGAAATAGAAGGATGGTTGCAAAAATAGAAGATTTCTTGCGGACAAAGGAGACCTATTTTGTTATTGTCGGGGCAGGCCATCTTCTGGGCAACCAAGGGATCCTCAAACTCCTCGGGGGAAAAGGGTATCTCATAGAACAATTGTAAAGTTCATAAGATTTTCAACCCCTGATCTCCCTCTCTCCTCCATCACCCAGGAATTATTTTCAGTAATGCCTTACTCTCCCGTGCAAAATTGACGACGTCCAGCGAGGATGGCGGAGAAAATATTGTGGCGGCAAACCTCAGCTTGCAGGCCAGCTAAAAGAACTCCAGAGCAGGAACGAGACCCGATGATGCGCGTGAACGCTACTCCATTAAACGTCCGCCTTATAAGATTTTCGGGGGCATTCTTGCCGGATTGTTGGATTTCACCTACGCTTCAGTGAGGCATTACTATTTTCAAAATATTTTTATAGACACAGGTGATAAATTTCTGTTATATAAGAGGAAATTTTTGTTCCATTGCGGAGAAAAGCGCATGTTCCATACCGCAGACCCGAAAGAAATAAAGGAAGGGAAATTAACTGACATCTATTTTGTGAGGACGATGCAGGTCCTCAAGGCAAAGAAGATTGATAAATGGGTGAAAGTCGAATTCATTGCCAAACGGTTTCCGGAGGATTATGGATGGGGCGTATTGGCCGGGGTCGAAGAAGCGGCTTACCTCTTGAAAGACCTGAAAGTCAGTGTCAGAGCGATGAAGGAGGGGACGATCTTCCGGGCCTTTGAGCCCGTCATGGAGATTGAGGGGATGTACACGGATTTCGGCCTCTACGAAACCTCTCTTCTCGGGTTGATCTGCCAGGCCTCGGGCGTGGCCACGAAGGCTGCTCGCTGCAAAAAGGCAGCGGGCGAGCGCAGGGTGATCAGTTTTGGTGCGAGACGGATCCACCCGGTGGTGGCTCCTATGGTGGAAAGAAATGCCTTCATAGGGGGTTGTGATGGCGTGTCGGTCGTGAAGAACGCCGAGTTAATTGGCGAGGAGCCTGCGGGCACCATGCCCCATGCCTTGATTCTGATCATGGGAGATACGGTGGAGGCCACCAGGGCTTTTGACGAAGTCATCCACCCGAAAGTGAGACGGGTTTCCCTCATCGATACCTTTAATGATGAAAAGATAGAGGCGATTAGAGTGGCCGAAGCGCTCGGGAAGAGACTTTTCGGGATTCGGCTTGACACCCCGAGCTCGAGACGGGGGGATCTTCAGAAGATCATCGAGGAGATTCGCTGGGAACTAAATTTAAGGGGATTTGGGCACGTTCAAATCTATGTCAGCGGCGGGTTGGATGAGAAACGAATCCTCGCCCTCAATCCTGTGGTGGATGCCTACGGCGTGGGGACTTCGATCACCAATGCCCGGGTGATCGATTTTGCCATGGACATCGTCGAGATGGATGGGAAGCCCCTCGCGAAAAGGGGGAAGATGTCGGGCTCGAAGAGTGTTTTCCGGTGCTCGAAATGTTTTCAAGACAGAATGGTTCCATTCCAAAAGAACCGAGGACGATCCACCCCGGGTGCGGATCGATGTTCATGTGGCGGTCGGCTTAAAGAGCTTCTCATCCCGTTTGTCCGAAACAGAAAGATCCTTTGGGACCTCCCCAGACCACAGGCCATTCGAAAATATGTTCTTGAGCAACTTCCTCATTACGATCTTTAGGTACTGCCTCTATTTCGATCAGGACGTGTCCTTTCCGGAAATGGGAAAGAGGATATGAAGGAAGCCATGCTTTACAGCCCCTTAGAGGATGGGAAGGTGCAATGCTACCTTTGCAACCATCGATGCATCATCTCACCTTCGAGAAGGGGAGTCTGTGGGGTGCGAGAGAACCGGGAGGGGAAGCTCTATGCCCTTGTCTACAGTCGTGCGATTTCTCTGAATGTGGACCCCATTGAAAAAAAGCCACTCTTTCATCTCTTCCCAGGGTCGGCCTCTTTCTCCATGGCCGCGGTGGGATGCAATTTCCGATGCCTCCAATGCCAAAATCATGAGATCTCCCAGATGCCGAGGGATCAGGAGGGTCGGATTGACGGGTCGGCGGTCTCCCCGTCTAAAATTGTTTCGTTAGCAAAGCAATACCAATGCCGATCTATCTCCTATACCTATACGGAACCGACCATCTACTTCGAATATGCCTACGACGTCGCTCAACAAGCCCGTCAGGAAGGGATCAAGAATATCTTTGTCACGAATGGCTACATGACCGAGGAAGCCCTCAAGACCATCCAGCCCTATTTGGATGCAGCCAACGTGGATTTGAAGAGTTTCAACGAGAAATTTTATAAAGAGATCTGCGGGGCAAAACTGAAGCCGGTTCTGGAGAATCTGAGGCAGATGAGACAGATGGGAATTTGGGTGGAAATTACCACTCTCGTCATTCCCACCCTGAATGACTCGGATCAGGAGTTTGAGGAGATCGCCCAATTCATCGTCTCCTTAGGGCCGGAGGTGCCATGGCATATCTCGGCCTTCTATCCAACCTATAAAATGCTGAACCATGCGAGGACAACGGCTTCGGCGCTTCGTCGAGCGAGGGAGATTGGAATGAAAGCAGGACTCCGGTATGTCTATTGCGGAAACGTTCCCGGTGAGGAGGGAGAAGATACTTTCTGCCCTCACTGTGGCCGAAGGGTGGTGGAGCGGATAGGATTTCGAGTGACCCGGAATGATGTGGTCAATGGGGCATGCCGTCATTGTCATGGTAGGCTTGACGGGATTTGGGATTAGGTTGCAATGGAAGGCTTATCATTGAATTGCGCTTGAATTTCGATTGACGCTATGCGCTAAGCGCTTTGCGCATGGGGTTTTAGAGGTATTGGATTGGAGCAGAATCAGAGTCACCATCGAAAGATGATCTGGACCATCGGAGGTGGCAAGGGAGGAAGCGGAAAGAGTTTTCTTACCGTCAATATGGGTATCTGTCTTTCCAAACTGGGTGTCCGGGTTGTCCTCATCGATGCTGATTTAGGGGGAGCAAACCTCCATACCTTTCTCGGGATTTCCCCTCCCACCCTCTCCCTCTCCGACTTCATTAAAAAGAGGGTGTCCCATCTTCGAGAGGTTCTCATCCCCACCGCGATTCCCAACCTTCAACTCTTAACCGGCGCACAGGACCTGCTGAACGCCGTGGATGCCAAGAGCGTTCAGAAGCGAAAACTGGTCCGTTCCATTCAAAGTCTGGATAGCGACACGATCCTGGTGGATCTGGGAGCGGGCAACTCATCGAGTGTTTTGGATTTCTTCCTAATGTCTGATGGAGGGATTCTGGTGGTTACCCCCGAACCCACTTCCATTGAGAATACGTACCGGTTTCTCAAGAGCGCTTTCTATCGTAGGCTTAAACAGTCGGTTTTTTCTTCTCCTGTGAAGGCCCTGATCGATGACGCCATGGACCGAAAAAATGAGATGGGAATTCGAAGCCCTCATGACCTCATTAAAGCGGTGAGGCAAATGGACGAGGAGGACGCCCAGAGGGTTGCCGAGGAAGTTGAGACCTTCCACCCGAACCTGATTCTGAACCAAGTGCGGTCAAAGAAGGATATTGAGATTGGTTTTTCGATTCGAAGCGCCTGCCTGAAATATTTTGGCATCCACCTCCACTACCTGGGCTATGTCGCCTACGATCAGGAGGTGAGTCAATCCGTCCGGCGAAAAAGGCCTCTGGTTTTGGAAAACCCCAAGTCCAGGGCTGCCCAATGCGTGATGGAGATCGCCTCCAAATTAGCCAATAGTCATTAAATGCTATTCGAAGCTAAGGGGCATAAATATGAGGGGTATTAAAGACCAGACTTACTATGAGATCTTGGAGATCAGCCCGACCGCTACGTCCAAGGAGATCCAGAGGGCTTACGAACATGCCAAAGAGACCTTTCATGCCGATTCAGTAGCTGTTTATTCTCTCTTTTCCGAAGAGGAGGTGAAAGAAATAGAGGAGTCCGTTGAAGAGGCCTATCGGGTCCTGATGGATGAAGCATTGCGGAGGGATTATAACCAGTCCCATCTCCAGAGGGTCCCAATGGCTGAGGGACAGCCGACAGGAACCTCTTCTGAAGCCCGAGGGATCTCCGAAAAAAAGCCTTACCTTTCTTTTACGGGGCTTTCGTTCAATGTGGAAGAGGGGCCCTATCGTGGGAAGACACTGAAGCAGGTCCGAGAAGGAATGGGGATTGAACTCCAGACCATCTCAAACGAGATGAAGATTAACATAAAAATCTTGGAGTGGATTGAAGAGGAGGTCTTTGAAAAACTCCCGCCCCTAGTCTATCTCAAGGGTTTTTTAAAAAGTTATGCCCAATCTCTCGGGTTGGATCCCCCCAAGGTAATTGAAGAATACATCCGTTTCAAGGAAGAGTCCAAAAAAAAATAATTCCATCCCTCCGGTTAAACCGCAATTCTAAATTTCAAAATCTAAATTTCAAATGACTGGCAAAGTTCAAAATTAAGAATTTCTAGTGTTTGTACTTTGGATTTCATTTGGCATTGATTCACCTTGGGTTCATCACTTCGTGCGAACTTTGGCATTTGCCATTTCATAAGTGGAATTTCGATATTCTGATTTCCCCGACAAAGCCTGGGATTAGGGTTTTTCTGAGGTGAGATCTGCTACTTTCGTCGTTAACTGTCGAGCAATGGTACTATTAAACCCGGCCATCCTTTCTCGAATCTTACCTTCCCTATCGATGAGAAAAGTCGCTGGGATACCATTCACCCGGTAACTCCTGACCACATCTTCCGGCGCGGTCACGACGGGGTAGGGGATATCCATGGACATGATAAAGCGGCGAACGACCTCTCCATCGCCTTTATCCACGTTCATTCCGACCAACTCAAATCCACTTTCCCGGTAATCCTTATAGAGTTGAATTAAATGCGGGATGGATTCCTTGCAGGGTCCGCACCAGGTCGCCCAGAAGTCAAGAAGAACAACTTTCCCTTTAAGCTGGGAAAGGGTGATCTCGTTCCCATCAAGGGTCTTAAGGGTGAAATCCGGTGCTAAACCAAGGGGGGGTTGCGTTTGTTCTCTCGAACAATGGGGAAGAAGAAAGAGTCCTGCAATACATAGTCCTAAAATGAAGGTTGTTCTAAGGAAGGATGGTTTCATATCCAACGGATAAAGTCCAAACGTCAGAATCCCTGCCGTCGTCCCGCAAGGCGTGGATTTTGGCATTTGACCGACAAGTGCCCCGCAAACCCCGCCTCGTAAGCGGCGTAAAGGGGCACAGTTAAAACGATATTTCCTTCGCTCGCTATCCGTCGCCACCACGTGCCCGGGAAGCCCCGGCCTGTTCCCGGGGAGCTTCACCTTGGTTTTCGCTTGAGCTTTGAACTTTGAACTTTGAGCTCTGACCTTATATTATAAGGCTTTTTCAAGCATGGCCTTTAAGCGCGCCTTCGGCACCGCACCGACAATTTGATCGAGAATCTTTCCGCCTTTGAAGAGGATCAGGGTGGGAATTCCCCTCACCCCATATTGACTGGGTGTAGCCGGGCACTCGTCCACATTGAGCTTGGTCACCTTTATTTTACCCGTAAACTCTTTCGCTAACTCTTCAACGATGGGACTGATGCTACGACAGGGGCCGCACCATGTGGCCCAAAAATCCACCAATACTGGAAGATCTGCGTTGAGTACCTCGGAGGCGAAACTCTTGTCATCGACGTGAACCAGACTCGACTCATTTGCCATTTTCCACTCCTCAGGTTCTTTTTTTTGCATTATAACTTATTCAGAACGTATTCTGCCATGCACCTTGTAAGGTGCATGGGGCCATCTGAACGCAATCTCTACAGTCGCCGTTCCAATACATAATCGGCCAGGGTACAAAGGCCCTCTTTTTCCTCCGAATCGGGAAAGAGATTGAGGCAATCCTTCGCCCTTTCGACATACCCTTTGGCTTTTTCCAAAGTATAATGGACCCCTCGATACCGTTCAATGATTTCCACTACGCGGGAAAAAGCTTTTTTTGTGATCGGATGGGAATTTATAGTCTCCTGAATAAAGGTTTTCTCGTTTCCGTCACAGCTTCTCAGCGTAAAAATCAGTGGAAGGGTGATCTTGCCCTCCTGAAGGTCGATGCCGATCTTCTTCCCGGATTTATTGGAAGTGTAATCGAGGTTGTCATCGATCAGTTGGAAGGCAATCCCCACATCCATCCCAAACTTCGCTAAGGCAGCCTCTTTTTCTTCCGAGACATTTCCAAGGATGGCACCGATCTGCGTGGCCGCTGAGATAAGATAGGCAGTTTTACGGGCGATGATGGAGAGATAACATTCCTCCGTCAGAGAAAGGTCGTTGGTTTTGACCAACTCCTCCAGTTCTCCTTCGGCGATAATGGTGGTCGCGCCGGAAATGGTCCGAAGGATCTTCCAATTGCCGCTTTCCACCATCCGGGTGAAACATTTTGTGAAAAGGAAATCTCCGACCAGGACACACGCCTCATTTCCCCATTTGGCATTGGCTGATTCAACGCCTCTTCGTAACTTGGCATTGTCCACGACGTCATCGTGGAGCAGGGTAGCCGTATGGATAAATTCGATGAGGCTTGCCATGGAGATATGGTTTTCTCCGGAATACCCGCATAATTTTGCTGAAAGCAGTAAGAGCTTCGCTCGGAACCGTTTGCCGCCGCTTCGAAGGAGATGTTCTCCGATAGCGGAGATGATGGGGACATCGGATCTTAAGTTCTTTTGAAACTCTTGATCCACTTTCCTTAAATCTTCCTCCATCCAATCAAGGGTCCTCTCTTCCACGGGAGAGGTCTTTTCTTCAAGAAGGGGAGGCACAGTGATCCATCCACTCATACTAAAAATTATTATCCTATCCAGAGGATATTGTCAAAATGTTTTATCCTCCTGCCGACAGTCCGGGATTTTCCCCCATATTAGGCTCGCGAAGAATCAAAGGGTTCATGATTTTTAATTCCACACCGCTGGTTTTGATGGATTCGGTCAGGATGAATTTTGCTTCTGCTTCACGGCGGGGATGGACGAACTGCAATCGCTTGGGCTCCAACTTTCCGTCTCTGAGGGCAACGAATAGATCGACGGTCCTCAACGCCGGGAAAATCAAGTAGCATCTCCCCTTGGGGGGAAGCAGGTAGGAGGCGGTGGAGATCAAGTCCTGCAGCGTCCCTTTGATCTCGTGGCGTGCCACCGCCTTTTCGGCCGAGGGATTGATTCTGCCGGACTGGTGTTTTCGGTAAGGTGGGTTCGAGAGGACGACATCGAAAGACCCTGGAGAGAACGTCTTTTTTAACTCTCTAAAATCCTGGCTGAGGATCGATATCCGGCCTTCCAAACGATTCAAGAACACATTTTTTTGGGCGCACTCGGCTAATCCCTTTTGAATTTCAACGCCGACGAAGGAGTGGGCTTTGGTGGCGTGTGATAATAACAACAGCAAAATTCCGCAGCCCGTTCCCAGATCGATGACTCTTTCATTCTTGCGGATTCTGACGAATTGGCTGAGCAGAATGGCATCCACGGAGAATCGGTATCCCTTTTTCTTCTGAAGAATTTGTAGCTTTCCATTCAAGAAGGTATCCAGTGTTTCATCGGGTGAAAGGAGAAGGTTCATAGGCTACGCATTGAGAAAGAAAATAGATCGACCCGTCCGGCGGCACCGTGCCCAGGCCTTTAGACCTGCGAGTCGAAGGGTTGGAATCTTATTACCATGGGGAGACTTCGCCTGTCAATTGAGCTTCTTCTTTGCTATTTGACAAGGTGCGTGTCTCCTTCATTTTTGTTCCAATCTGTTAAGTTAAGAGGGTTAAAATTTGTTCAAAAATATTAGAAATTTGCGCAAAAATTATCCACCCCTGATTAGCGAGGCAAATAAATACTTCTTCTCATTTTCAAGAATCTCTAATCTTTTTCGCTAATTAAAAGGGATAGTGTAAGGTTTGGTATGGATATTGCTTTGATATTTTCCTTGACAAAATATTGATAAAGGACTAATTTTTAACTAAATTTCGTTTCTATTAGGCTTATAAAACAGCTTTGGAAAAGGAGGAAGGATTTATGAGAAGATTCGTTGGTTTCTTTTTCGCTATGGTTTTGCTGCTCTCCTTCTGTTTTGTTCTTTCGGGATTGACACAAGAAACAAAGGAAACGGAAGGTGTTTATACCATCAAAAAGGGAGATACGCTCTGGGATATCTCCTCCAGGTTTCTGAAGGACCCCTTTCTTTGGCCAAAATTGTGGGAAAGAAATCCTTATATTACTAACCCTCATTGGATCTATCCGGGAAACCCGATCCAGCTGACCGCCATTGAGCCGGTGCAAAAAGGGGAACCTAAGAAGGTTGTCGAAGAGAAGCCTCAGGGGGAGGGGCCGAAAGAGGCGCTGAAAGAGGAGGAGACGCAAAAGGTAGAGCCGGCTCCAGCAGAGAAGAAGCCGGAGACAGTGGCGGAAGAAAAACCCGCCCCGCCGGAAGTGGAAGCTGTCCCGGAGGAAGAAAAATCTATCGCGGAAGAGCAACCTGTGAAGGCTGAGGAAAAACGGGTCTACTTTCGCGAAATTCGATCCGCAGGATTCATGAGCGACGTTGAGTATCGGGGAATCGGGATCGTTTTAGAGAGCAAGGAGGGCAAAAGCCTCATGTCGGGAGGCGATATCATTTACCTGGCCTTCAGAACCTCAGGACCTGTCTCGATCGGTGATAAATATACGATCTTCCGTGCCGCGGAGGAGATAAAACATCCTATTACCGAAAAAAGGATCGGGAGAAAGTATAACATCATAGGAAATATTCAACTCATTGACCAATACGGCAGCTTCTTTACGGCGAAAGTCATCGAATCCTTCGATGCCATTATGAAAGGCGATTATATCCAACCCTATTCAAAAGAAAAGATGGAAGGTGCCATAGAAAAATAGTATAACTGTATTAATTCATTGTCGTCATCATTAAACTCCAAGCACCCGTCGTCAAATCATGAGCGCCCATACGGAGTCGGGTGATTGGAATTTCCACCCGGGCTTCGGAGATCTTCCTCTGATCTCCCCAGCCTTTTTTTATCACTTGACTCTGCTTCACTCGAAAAGGGACTTTCTCACCTGAGGATCTTTATGGCCGAAGATATTTTTTACTGGTTGGCCTTAAGCCTCACCCCGGGGGTGGGGAGCATTCTCATCAAACGGCTATTGGACCGGTTTAAAACTCCGGAAGCTGTCTTCCGCGCCTCGCTGAAAGAATTGGTGAGAATTGAAGGGTTGGGGGAAAAGGTAGCCGGTGAAATCCGAAAAGGCCCGTCGGAGAAAGCCGTAAAAGAGGAGCTGTCTCTGTTGGAAAAGACCGGAGGGAAGGTCGTTACTTTGAAGGACGGTGACTATCCGACGCGTTTGAAGGATATTTACGATCCTCCTGCGCTGCTTTATCTCAGGGGAGGATTAAGAATAGAGGACGAATTGGCCGTTGCCATTGTTGGGAGCCGAAAAACCTCTGCCTATGGGAGAGAGGTTACGGAAAAGATAGGGGAGGATCTTGCCCGTCACGGAGTGACTGTTGTTAGCGGAATGGCAAGGGGAATCGATTCAGTGGCCCACAAAGGGGCGCTCCAGGGAGGGGGGAGAACGATCGCCGTGCTCGGCTGCGGCGTGGATGTGATCTATCCTCCCGAAAATCGAAATCTCTTTTATCAGATCATCGAGCGAGGGGCTATCCTTTCCGAATTTCCAATGGGGTCTCCTCCCGAGGGGGGGCATTTTCCGAGAAGAAATCGGATCATCAGCGGTCTTTCCATTGGAGTGGTGATCGTCCAGGCCAGCGCGGAGAGCGGCTCCCTGATCACCGCCGGCTATGCGTTAGAGCAGGGGAGAGAAGTCTTTGCCGTTCCGGGCAATGTCGGAGCCGAGGGCAGTCGAGGCACGAATCAGTTGATCAAAGAGGGGGCAAAGCTGGTGGAGTCCAGCGAAGACATTCTTGAAGAGATATTGCCCCAATGGAGGAGGGAAGGGGAAACGGCCCAAAAGGGAGATCCGGCTGTTCTCAGCCTCACCGAATCAGAAAAGACTCTCTACGGACTTTTGGGCGAGACTCCATCGCATATCGACGCCATCATACGGGAGAGCCGATTGGATCCGGGAAGAGTCTCCAGTCTCCTCATGAATCTGGAATTAAAAGGATTGATCTCCCAGTGGCCGGGCAAATGTTTCAGTAAGAAGATGTGAAAAATGAGACATTATGAGTTATGAGTTAAGAATACAGAATTTAGAAGAAAGGACCAAGGATTAAATGTCGAAAGGTTTGATTGTTGTAGAGTCCCCTGCCAAGGTAAAAACCCTTCAAAAGTTTTTGGGGGAGGATTACGTCATCAAGGCTTCGGTGGGACATATCAAAGACCTTCCGGAGGATGAGCTGGGAGTGGATCTTCAAAAAGATTTTCAACCCCAATATGTCACCATCTCGGGGAAAGCGAAGATCGTTCGGGAATTGAAGAAGGCGAGCAAGGGTGTGAAGAATATTTACCTCGGGCCAGATCCGGATCGCGAAGGGGAGGCCATCGCCTGGCACATTGCTGAAGAGATTGGAAACGGGGATAAGAATATCTACAGAATTCTTTTTAATGAGATAACCAAAAAGGCGGTCCTGGATGCCATCCGTCACCCCGGGAAGTTACAACAATCCAAGTACGAAGCCCAGCAGGCAAGGCGGATCTTGGACCGGCTGGTCGGTTATCAGGTCAGCCCGATTCTTTGGGAGAAGGTCCGAAGAGGTCTGAGTGCGGGTCGGGTTCAATCTGTTGCGGTTCGAATCGTCTGTGAGAGGGAAAGGGAGATTCAGGATTTCGTCTCTGAGGAATATTGGAGCCTTACCGCAACGCTGAAGGGAAAAGACTCCCCCGTCTCCTTTGACGCCAAATTGACGAAATGGAAGGGGAAGAAGGTAAAGATGGCCAAAGAGGCCGAAGCCCTGGCCATTAGGAAGACTCTGGAGAACGCTGCTTATTCTGTTTCAAAGATTGTTCAGCAAGAAAAACAACGCCATCCCTTCCCACCTTTCATTACCAGCCGGCTTCAACAGGAAGCCTATCGAAAGCATTCCTTCCCAGCCAAGAAGACCATGTGGATCGCCCAAAAGTTATATGAAGGTGTGGACCTCGGTCCGCTCGGAATGGTCGGATTGATTACTTATATGAGGACCGACTCGGTCAGGGTGTCTACGGAAGCCGTTCAACAGGTCAGGGGATGGATTAAAGATCGCTTTGGGGATTCTTATCTTCCTCCCAAACCCAATGTCTATAAAAGCCGCAGAGGAGCCCAGGAGGCCCACGAGGCGATCCGGCCCACTTCGATTGAAATGGAGCCTGATAAGGTAAAGTCTTATTTGGACAAAGATCAATGGGCCCTTTATAAATTGATTTGGGACCGGTTCGTGTCCTCTCAGATGCCTTCAGCAGACTTTCTCCAGACCACCGTCGAGATTAAAGCGAATGACGCGGTGTTTACAGCCGTCGGCACAGTTCCTGTTTTCCAGGGTTTCATGGCCATCTATATGGAAGGAGAGGATGACCAGGAAAACGGCAACGGGGAGAAAAAACTCCCATCGCTGACGGAAGGGGAAACCCTGGAGTTATTGGCCCTGACGCACAGACAGCATTTTACTCAACCGCCCTACCGATTCTCTGAGGCGACGTTGATTAAGGAATTGGAAGAGAAGGGCATTGGGAGACCTTCTACGTATGCAACCATTTTGGCTACGATCAAAGAAAAGGAGTACGTTCGTTTAGAAAAAGGGAAGTTCTCCCCCACGGAATTGGGATGTCTGGTGAATGACCTCCTCGTCGTTAATTTTCCCGATATTTTTGACATCGAATTCACCGCACAGATGGAAGAGAATTTGGATCACATTGAAGAGGGCGAAAAAGATTGGATAGAAACGCTGAAAGAGTTCTATCTTCCTTTCGAGAAGGACCTGGAGATGGCCAAGATCTCCATGAGGGACGTGAAGAGAGAACTCATCCCCACGGATGCCGTCTGTGAACGATGCGGTTCAAAGATGGTGAAGCGGTGGGGAAAGAGGGGCTATTTCTTGGCCTGCTCAACTTATCCCAAATGCAGCTATACGAGAGAGGTGGAAGGGAACGGAGAGAATCAAGTGGAGACCGACGCGAAGTGTGAAAAATGCGGAAGCCCAATGGTCATCAAGAATGGAAAGTTCGGAAGGTTTCTGGCCTGCTCCAATTACCCTACCTGCAAATTCACCCGATCTCTGGATACCGGCGTCCGGTGTCCTCAGGAGGGATGTGATGGAATGATCGTCGAAAGAAGGACCCACAAAGGAAGAACTTTTTACGGCTGCTCCAACTACCCGAATTGCACCTACGCGGTATGGGATAAGCCCATTCCGGAGAAATGTCCTCAGTGCGGTTTTCCCTTCCTGGTTGAGAAGCAAGGAAAGGGCGGGGTCACCAAGCGATGCCCCCAAAAAGAATGTGGCTACCGCGCTTCAGAATGAGCCGGTCTGAAATCTTCGCTTGCCCTCAAGGATCTTTTTCTTCGTGAACCGGTGCTGCATCACTTGAAAAGGAAAATAACCGATTCGATTGATCAAGGTCGGTGAATATTCCCAGTGAAATCGCCTCCAAATGGAAGGGAATGAGTAAAACTCCTTCCAGGCCTTTTTCCAGCCCTCCCGGAGTGCCTCAGCGCTCATCTTCATCGGGAGGAAATGGGGGGCTGAGTCTTCCGGTTTTTCCAATAACCACCACTGATCCTGAACCAAGCGTCCCTCATTTTTGACTCTATGGTAAAAGGCGGTTTCCGGGTAGGGAGTGAGAATCATAAAGACCGCGGAGAAGAGTTTGGTTTGTACGGCGAAAGAGACCGTCTCCTCAAATACGGAAGGATCATCCTCATCAAATCCGAAGATGAACGCTCCAGAGATGGCAATTCCAAATCGATGGAGGGACTCAATGATTTCCCGGTACTCAGATGGATCATTCTGAAATTTTTGGGATGTCATCAGGTTTTTCTTGGAAAGCGACTCGAAGCCGATGAAGAGACTGACACACCCGCTCTTCGCCAGCAATTCCACATTTTCGACCTTTCTCAACCCTGATAAAGATGCCTGGCCGAACCATTTCTTCTTAACGGGGACTAACGCCTTGAGCAACTCTTTCGAGTAGGCAGGGTTTCCAATGATATTATCATCGTTGAACATCATCCAGTGGTGAGGGAGGCGGCGAACTTCCTCGACCACCTCGGAGACCGGTCTCAACCGATGAGTTTCTCCAAAAAATTTCTGGACGGTACAGAATTCACACCGGAAAGGACACCCCCGTGACACCTGAACCACATCCAGTGGAAGATATCCCTTTTGGGGCAGGATGTCCCGTCGGGGCAATGGCATTTTTGACAATTCTGTGTAGCCTTCCTGCCGGTAAAAGGGTTTGAGATTTCCCACCCTGGCATCTTCGACGAGATGCGGCCAGACTTCTTCAGCTTCTCCGAGGACGACCGAATCGGCGTGTTCTTTGGCCTCCTCTGGAACGGCAGTAGGATGAATTCCGCCGAGAACGACGGGTATTCCGTTTTTCCGGTAGGCCTCAGCGATTTCATAAGCCCTCAGGGCTGTTTTGGACAGAACGGTGATGCCGACCAGGTCGACCTCTTTTAAATTCTTGTCCAAACGGATCGGAGTCAAGAGGTCATCGGTGAAAGAAATTTCCACATCGGCTGGAGAAAGACCGGCCAAAATAGGAAGGGCAAGGTTGGGGACACGAGCATTTTCTTCAACGGCTGGAACGATCAATTCGATCTTCACAAAGATAATCGTAACCACCTTTGCAAGGGAATGTCAAAGGCAGCCCCCGCCTCCCCTCTCACCTCTGGGGAGAGGGATAGGGTGAGGGGACTCGAGCATCTATCACGAAATTGGAGATGGTTCCAGGGGTAAGTTGTATCCAATCAATAATTCTCGTTGACGATACCCGGCGCTTTCGCTAATATGCCCTCATACAGAATGTTATGAGTGATGCCAGAAAACCCAGGGTATCCTCAACGTGTACCAGGGAGGCTGGATGTTTTGATATGTTTTATTATGGAGGATAGGGGAAGTACGTCACGGGGTCAATGACCATAAACTCTATCGATGTCTCGGTCGCCTCTATAACCTTGAAGTAGATATCCCTAAAACTGACGATGTCGGACTGCCTCAGATCGAAACCAACGTTTTCTAGGAAGGATTCCTTAGGTGAATAGTTACTGTTTTCCCCAACGTATTCTTTGTAGGTCACATGAATTACATAACCTTCTCTGCCGGAGTAGACTAATTCCTGCCGCACTATACAATTTTTCAAGGTGGCAGCCTGGTAGTAACTATCCCCCAACATTTCTCTCTCACAACCATCGGAGAACCCACTTTGGTAATGTAATGCTTGTTAAGGTCATAGTGGCTGATTCTGTAGGTGGTTGTGCAGCTACATAACAGAAGGAATAAGCCCTACGCTATCGTCTTCCTCTTCATGGATTTCGCACTCGGCCGCGGGAACATCAATACCTCTCCACAGAAAAATTATAACATAAATAGCTTTGGTCAAGATCCTCTTTCGTGAATATTCCCTTCTCCACGAGCAACCAGGTGAGAGCCTCCTGTTAGGCTACCTGGGACATGAGGATTCTTCAAAAGAAACGATTTGTTCGGGGCCAAGGGCGGTTACCATAAGAGCATCTCCTGAATCTTACCAAAATGAGTCCAAACAGGATCAACCGTCAAAATTGGTCAACTTGCAGTTTTAGAGATCGAAATACTCCAACAAAAACGAAACCGACTGTGACAGTTAGGACAAATCAAATAAATCTCTCCTTCTGCACTCTTTTTACCCCACAGAAAAGACACGTGAAATCCATCCTGGTAACCGCAAGAAGGACACTTGTACAATTCCCCGTGAGCCTTAAGTCGCTTAACCCTTTTTTTTGAACCCATCCCCATAGGACCTTCCCTTAAAAATAAAACAACCCTAAAGAATATTTATAGCCAACGTGTCACTTTACCTGCTCCCCTCTGAATAGTTTACAGCCGACATCAACCCAACGCTCACCTATACTTCCCACCGCTGGTGTTATCCATGCTCGCCCATGTATATAGAAAGCCACTCTAAGTGGTTTCCAATTAGCATCCAAATCCTCAACGGAGTAAATTCTATACTGTCGTGTCTTAGGATTGATTTGGATAATGTTTCGCTGAATAGCTGAGGAAGGCTTATACATTCGAAGGCCAGCATCCGTAAAAGTCTGGACCATCGCCATTGCAAATGTGCCATCCGTAAGGGGCTCAACATCTGTAGCGTAACGCCATTCTGACATTTTGACTCCATCTACGACAATTCTGGTGGAATCCAACACCCACTTTAACCATGTAGGAGAGCCAGCCCATAAATATAAATCGTGGGGCTCAGCTTCAAAGGGTTTGTAGTTTTGATACCAAGCTGCCAGGCTATTACAGGTTAGAGCCAACGAAATCACCATAGCCAACAAAATCACTAACTTTTTCATCTCATTTCTCCTCAAAAATCCCGTGTGGTTGCTTCCAAAAAACAAAACCCAATTCCTATTTCATAAATGGGGTCTGAATTCATCTGGTAACCATATCCACACTACATGGTTAAAGGCTAACGTTAAAGGGCCTCAATTTAGATCGGAGTGTACTAAATTAGGGTCAGGGTGTCAATGGGAATTGGGGAGAGGAGCTTAATTGGATGGGAGAGACGAAGATATTTGGAGAAACCTAAATTGAGGAGTACACCTGCTTATCTTCACTCCAGGATTGTTCTGAAAGGTAACCATTACTGATAGAAATCTCCATAAGGGAAGGGCGAGATGCATCGCCCCGCATAACCTCCTTTGATGAGAATATGTCTTAGCAGTGTCTCTACTCATAATTGCAATTAGGTAAAATCTCGGTTATGTACGTAGGCGCCTTACAGGCCTTGACATTTGCGAGAATATAATTAAAAGTCCACTGTCTGTGAACCGCCAAAAGTTACACAAAAGGAGGATTAAGATGGAAGATCACTGCCAATCTGCTTCCATGATGTTCTCCCACTTTGCCTAAAAGTATACACCCACTACAAATCCGTTTCGGGATGGGGCTATGAAATACTTTTTCTCAGGAATGCCATCATAAGCACTCTTATATTTATTGCGATATTCTTTGTAATCCTTAATACCTCTGGTAGGTTGGGTCCATATCAGCAACTCACCCCCAGCAATAGCGCCTAAACCATTTATAAGAGCATTTTTACGTCCTTCGTAATGCCATACGATCCCAGCCCCAATTATACCAAGAACCAGATTTCCCACGTGGGTCAACCATGACCTCCCAAATTTTTCTTGTTTGTAGTTTCTTTCTAACCAGTTCTCCGCCTTATCCAATTTGTATTTTTGTTCTTCCGGGGTACCTCCTGGAATCTCTCTTAAGTCACTTCCAGACGAGCGTGCATGAAAAGGATCAACGATGAACATAGCAAGACCCAAAAATGCTTCAGATGCTCCCACTATATTAGATACCCTATTGTGACCGCTACTAATTGCTTCATAGGTTTGTATTCCTGTCGCTGCTCCATTTATTGCTATCCACGTATATGACCATACCTTAGCACGGGTCTGGCCTTTATCAAAAGATGCTTGAATAAAGTCTATTCTTTCGCTTATGTTAGATTCAGAACTCTTAAGATCAGCTTCAACATGGATCTGGCCTTTATTAAAAGATGTTTGAATAAAGTCTATCGTCTCACCTATTTTTGACTCAGGGTTGTTAAGATTAGATTCCTGAGCATAAACAATATTACACGCAAAGAACAAAATGAGTAGCGGGACAATGGCATATATTTTTTTGAATGAAGACATTGCAGACTCCTTTGATTGAGTCGAGTAAATCGTTGAGTGATAAATTTAATATGATAATAGCATGTTAAAAAAGGACGCCGGAAGCAATAGGGCCGAGCCCTTATTTCCGGACGAGAAAAGCAGTATTTTGAAAGATAACAGACTTTGTCTTTGCAATTTGGGAGGCCGCTTATGAGAATGTGCTTCGCGACTCTCATAAACGCCTATCACATATCAAAACCTTGAATCAGTGGATGAAAATCCATCTGAATTCTTTATCCATCCAAATTAACAAAAAGGCGGGGATTTTCTATCGATTATCCGATTGAAATCGAGCATGCTTTGCCACATTTTCGCCTGGTGGATTACAGGAAGAATCGATTATTTCCACTTCAAACCGGCACCAGGGTAAATTGACAAGCTTATTCAGATTAGGTTTTAACAAAATCTTTGCCTTCTTCAGCGATTTGGCAATCCCACCCAAGAATGATGGGCCTCCGAGGCAGATCAAGGGATAACGCTCTCAACGAAGCCCAAATTCATTGTACGAGACCAACACATTCTCCTCAAAGATTGATCTTTCCTTTGATTGCCGTATGGGATCCTATCTTTTGTAGATTCTGTCGTTATCTCCTCATGATCAGTGTGGCAATTGTTTCAAGATCAAGGGAAAGATGGGGGTGCTATCCCCAAATGTAGAAAAACCAACGCATTGAAGAATGGCTACCCCTGATGTGTAAATCTTGTTGAAAAAAATGCCTCGACCATTCATACCTCTTTAATTCCATTATGTAATTAAATTCTGGGATGGAGCTATTTAAAATAAAGCTTAGAATTTCAATGGGTTACACTTTTGTGGTTTTCGCCTGAGAATACACAACATCTTGTGGTTTAAGAAGTAACTTTTAAGGCCTCGATGTTCATTTCCTGTTAATATGCCGCTTTTCTGATAGCAATTTTTCTTCCGCCTTCATAACAAAAGAGGGGAGGATTTTGCTTTTCTCCCCTCTTCATTAAAGGTTATGAAATAGAATTTAGTCTATCAAAAATTACTTAACCGCACTCTTTAATAAATTGCCTGCTTTAAATTTTGCTACTCTCATAGCAGGAATCTTAATCTCCTTTCCGGTTTGGGGATTTCTCCCTGCTCTTGCCCTCCTCTTCGCCACCGAGAAAGTTCCAAATCCAGTCAAAGCCAACTTATCTCCCTTTTTTAATGCCTTCATCACCGTATTCGTAAATGCATTGACGGCTTTTTCAGCTGACGCTTTTGAGATTTTGGCTTCTTTCCCTATGCCGGCGATCAACTGCGCCTTCGTCATTTAAATCACCCCCCCTTTTGCGAAAATATTTTCTCAGATAAAATAGTATTGCCTATTCTATTAGGAATTAAACAGAGTGTCAATGAGAATCGGAAGAAATATGCAAGGAAAACCACTTTTATTGTTTGGCAGGATTGATAAAGAGACCATATTGAACTTTATGACTTCATATCCTTCTAGTCAAGGACATCAATCACGGTTTTAAGCAGGAGGTAGAGCAAACCCTTCTGTTCCTCAGTTAATGCCACCGCATCCTCCTCCATTAGAGCATCAACTAACCCTGCCCTTTTTAACATAATTGGCGGGGGGTTTCCCTAATCCACCCCCCGAAGGTGCTTTGAAAGGTGAAGACACATGAAGATAAGCGGAATCAACCGCCTGCCCTGGGAATAGAACATTATATGCCAAATTCAATAGCGCCAGTTCGAAATTACAGAAAATCAAATTATTTTGGAGCGGAGTCAGGGGACTGCCCCCTGCCCTTCCTCTGGTGGAGGATGTATCTCTATTGATACTTACTCCGCTTGCCGTTTGGGCAAGAACATAATGGAAGAGAGCAATTCTTATACCAAATTTCCTCTATCATGATAAGTCTGTATAATCATGTTCCTTTTTCAAAACCCCGACATTTTAATAAAAAACGAAAGTGGAAGGGATTTTCACAGAAGTCCCTAATTGCTTCCCTAATAATAGGTAAAGGAGTTTCCGCATTCTGAAAGGAATGGGATTGCTAAAAAGAGTTATTCATAGTTGAAAAGGTAGTTTGCCAACGTTTCTTATATTCCTTGGAGGGCAATGGAAAAAATAAAAAGCTAGGGTGGTTTCTTTTAATGGGTGATCCTACCTTGTTCTTTGACAACTGAACATTGATTTTCTCTTTTCTGCCGATACCACCTACATGCCAAATGTCACTACATAGGTAACCCTGATATGTCAGAACATAGGTTACCTTTGATGTTAGCTTTTGTGTCAAAACATCGGTTACCCCGAGGTTGGAATTTCTGTAAAATATCTTTTGTAAAACCAACTCTGGAGGTGATCCGATGGAAGAAGGAGCCTTGAGAAAGATGGCTATCGAACAATACATGCAGGGTAAAGATCCCGTTTCGATTTATCGTGAAATGGGGCGATCCAAGAAATGGTTAGTGCCAAAGGTCCCAGATAGAATAGAGGATTCTATTTGCAGTTAAAATGCTGAATAGATCGGAAATCCGAATCTCCGAGGAAGCAGTAAACTCCCCTTTGCTCGAAAATATGTATTTCTCCATCGAAGCTATTTAGGTCCCTCCCTTCATTACAGCTGGTGACATGATTTTATATTTTGAAGTATCCACATCTTGTCCCGCTTCCTTTATAATGAACCCAAAGCCCCCGCACTTTGGACAACATTGGCGTTTTGGATTTTGAATAAATCCGAGGCTATCGCAAGACGGACAGATTACCATGCCATACTTTTCAGGGTCGAAAATCTTTCTAGTCATTTTTTACCTCTCATTAAGACCAGACAGACATAGAACATCATACTGGAATCTGAATCTTCTAAAGGTCTAAGAATTCATCTGGGAATCCTCCTGGCAAACAACATACTGGTGTGCTGTAATGGCAAGAACTCCAAACATATAGCTTAATAAAACCAGATTTATTAAGCGGGTATTCTCCTTCATTGCCCTTTGAAGATATTCAAATAGTCTGAGAAAGTGAATGGGGTGGATACTGTATTTTTTTAAGAAAAATTTTGTATTCCTCTCTGAGAACGATTGCTTACGGCTTGAAAGCTTGTTCTGGAGGATGAAATCCAGGAATCACCCTTTTAGGAAGGAAGAGGTAAGAAGCCGGGTTATCGCTTCCACCTACAAGTCATTACTGGAGACCATATTCAAGAATCGAGGATTACGGGTTGAAAGGGAGCAGACGTTCCATGCACAAAAGAAGTGTGAAGTATAATAGCACTGTCTTCTCACAACTAAACCGAAAAAATCGTAATGTGATCTTCTTCTCCTTCGCTAAAATTCCTCCTTACCGAATATCATTTTCTCCGGAGGCACTATAGGATTCCTTCTTCAAGTTCAACTCATGGGGGACAACAAAGATCGCATGTTTATTTTTCACCGTTTGGCCAAACATCGATTTTGCCCATTTCAACCCAGATTCAAGTAGGCTTTTTCCCCTCAAATCTTTCCTTCTCTCTACCAATACGCCCATAAGCTCGCCTTTCTTAAGCTTAAAATTCTTATAGAGAACTTTATATGTTATCATCTTGCTCGTGCCACCCCGCAGTCCATATGATTTTAAATCCTTTGTTCTTCAATACCTTATTATTAATCTAATTTTTTGCTCAATAGGTAGACCCAAAAGAGAGTTTGGGGCAAAACTTTCCACCTGTCATTTTATCTATTGTTTCCAGAATAAAAATATTGTGAATATGATCAGTGTCACCCCAAGTCTTTTTCTCCAAATGCCGAGGAGCATTTGTTCTTTTATTTTGTTTAGAACTGCGTCTTCTTATCAGTGTGAACATCATTATTTGTGGGCATCTCTTCCAAATCAAATCGGCCACCCAGAAGGAAATTCAGTTTCCAACGGTCCTCCTCCAATATCTGAATAAACTCTAATCCATACTGGTATCCTTTCCAGTATGGGTCTCCTTTCAAGTCTTCTTTCGAATAAGGTTCCTTCCGCACAATCTTCGCCACCACGTTGAAGTTGGACAATTCAAACCCCTTTGGGAACAGGACAGCTATATTTAATTCCGTACCAACAGGGACGTCTCTGACTGCTTCGATAAGAAAGCCTCCCTCGCTTGCATTGGCAAGAACCCCTCCACGTAAACACGATCCATCCGTATCCCGATATTCAAGGGGCAAATCAATAATGAACCGGGGATGGCCTCTTCTCTCTCTCTTGTTAAATGATCTTTCCAATGTTTCCATCTGCCCTCAGGGTTCCCCATTACTAAATTCGCATCTTATGTTATAGGGCGATCGGTTCATAATAGACTACTTTTCTTCTCTCCATGGGGAATCTCAGAGCAAGGAGAGTCTCCGATCTTTTCCCATGGGTTTCTATCATCATCCCATGGTTTCTTTCGAGAATATCCCTCGCTAATTTCAATATTAAATCGGCCATCCCTTTACTCTGATCCTGTGAAGTTTCCGATAAATTCTCCGATGGGTCAACCGGCTTCCCGTCCCCATTGAAACCTATCATCACCTCAATATATCCCCGTTTATCCTCGGGCAAACTCTTTTCGGCACCCGCTCCATTATTACTTGATTTCGTCAAAAATCCGATGACCTCGTTCGGAGGCGTTGAAAGGATGGCGTACTGAAGAGCGGAATGTAAAATGAACCTCACCTGTTCAGGGTGAATATAGGTATCAGGGAGGTCCTTTTCATATCTCTTATAGATCTTGATATCTTTTTGCCGAAGCTGTTTATCATTGGCCTCCAAAATTTCTTCAAGGATCACATACAGGGTGTTCGTCTTTATGATGGGGGTGTTGACGTTGATGAAATTTAAAAGACTGTTTAGAACGGAATCAATCTTTTTGATTTCCTCTTTGACCTGAGCATGAGAACGTTTTCTAATTTCCGCATCGTCATAGCTGTCCATTGTTAGAACTGTAGCCTGATAAACGGAGGCGAGAGCGTTCTTGATACTACGGACCAATTCAATTAAAAAAGAGTCCATGAAAGAAGGACCTTGCTCATTTGGAAGGCCTTCCTTTTGGGATTCCTTTGGTTTCACCTCCTCTTTCTTTAGAAAAGAATCAAGCGGATTGTCCTTCTTTTCTGACTCGATAAAGTCAATTCCCCGCTTGCCGGATTTAGTGACGTCCGGCTCGCCATTTTGCAATAACCCTGAGGAGCCATTTCTGTCTTCCACCATAAAAACACCATCTCTTCCTGAAATAGACTCAGGGGGCGCCGAATTCGATTTGTTAGGAGAGGAGATAACCTCTGCCATTAAAGGGGTATTTTCCATCCGACTACCTCCGTTGAGTGTGGGAAATCTCACCTTGAAATATCTACATTTCTACCGGCAATTTGGGTGCCAAAAGAGGATTGACAGTTAAGACCTGCATCCGAGCATGCTACCCAACCCCCCCCTTAAGCTTTTGTCACCGCGGCCATTCCCTCGTTCCAAACATTTCATATTGGATGCTGTTCTTGCCGTTGTTCTTTGCAGTGTACATGAGCCGATCAGATATCTTAAGGACCTCGTCAACCGTGGAAGGTGGGTTCGCCAAGGTCACGACCCCGATGCTCAATGTGACAGGCCAACCATGCTTTCGCATGTAGTCCAAATTGATCTTTTGAACTCTCTGTATGATCACTTCGGCCACGTTACGTCCGGTCTCTGGCATCAGGATCCCGAATTCATCACCCCCAAGTCGTGCCACCGTGTCGGTGGCCCGGATGTTTTCCCGTATGGTGTGGGCCACTAAACGCAACAGGATATCTCCGGTGGTATGCCCAAAACAATCATTAACCGCCTTGAAATTATCCAGATCAAGGCAGACCATGGTAAGGGGATGTCCGTACCTGCGGGCCCTGTTGATTTCCATATTGGCCAGCTCAATGAAGTATCTTCGGTTCCGAATGCCGGTCAGAAAATCGATTCTGGATAATTCTTTTTCTTGCTTTACGATCCTTTTCAACGACGACAGAACAATAGTGAGGATAAAAAAGGAACTCAATCTACTAACCCCGTTCCAATAAGGGATGGCTGCGTGGGAGTAAGTGGCTCCCGATGTAAGATCTACGATCAGCCACGTAAGAGCACTGAAGGTTGATAAGATGAGCCCGATCGATCTCCTTGTAACCCAGGTAACCAGAACGATAGGGATCGAGTAAAATACGGCATAAGAAAGCTCGGGACCCGTCAGGTGGGTAAGAATCCCCACCAGGGGTACCATTACAAATCCTATTGATATCAAGAGGGATGGAGGTAGCTTAGACAGATATCCCATGATTAACCCAGGGGACGAATCGCTTGTGGGTTCCCACTCGTTTATGGCTCCCCCCATTTGTGCAAGGCTCTCTTGAAGAGGCCTCCCCACAGTTGTTCGGCCACAATTTAGCTCATTCTGTGGGGTATCTGGGCTCTTGGAAGGGGTTTCTGATTCTGGATAAGGCGAAAGTAGTCTTAAAGGTGGCATCTCATCCTCCTGCATCTGACTTTTCGTCATCGACTTTCCGGATAGAATCCTTTACCATTTTTCTTCTCCTCCGGGTTGACTCGGACATTGCCCGAGGGACTCGAAATTTCTCCCGCCTGGAGTCCACTGCTGAGAGGATTAAAAAACACTGTTGAGTTTTCCATATTCTCTCGATCTCTTCCGGGATAAGCTTTCTCCAAAAACAAAAACCGGATTACCGCTTTGATAAAGCCATGGTAATCCGGTTCCTACAGCTCGCCTGCAACTTCGGCAACCCGGCTATCCCAGTAGGACCCGTGGCTTTCCGTCCCACGATCGCTCGTGGTTTGGCTTTATCGACTATGTTTGGTTTTAAATTATTGCTGTCATATTAGAAAGCAATTTGAATGCCAAGAACAATTAATTCATATAACAGTTTGATATTTAATGGTTTTCAGGAAAATGGAATTTCACAGCAATAAGATTTATGACGTTTTTTTGACTGTCCAATGCAATCGTAGGCTTAGGGATCGGGATGGTTGTATCAGATCACCGTCATCGGGGCGGGGCTGGCGGGGTGTGAAGCGGCCTGGCAGATTGCCGAGAGAGGGGGGAGGGTGATCCTCTTTGAGATGAAGCCGGAGGTCTATTCTTCAGCCCGCCGCTCGCCTTTCTTTGCAGAATTGGCCTGCAGCCTCAACATATGACAAGGTTCGAGATATACTCATAGGTCAGGAGAGAGAATGATTGGGAGAAAAACGAATGAAGGGTGGTTTTGAGCTTTAATGAGATTAGGGCCTATTTTGGGATGAAGGGTAGTGCGATCAGTCAGTTGAGCAGAAGATTCAGGGAAACGATAAAAGGGGATAAGGAATTAGGGAGAATCCTTGTGACCCCTGACCCCTCTGTCTTCTCGTGGGGTTGTTAGCTCCTGCAAATTGTTTTGACAAATTTTGCGTATTTATTATTTGAAATGAATGCTCTCCCGAAAGCTTCGGGATCTTTTGTCCATTTTTTTAGGTGATGTTTTTCTCTTTCTTTTCCAAAATCCATTTCCATAATATAAGCCGTTACTCTTGGTGGTTTGGGCCTTTCTCTCCTTCCATGATATGTTTGTTTACTCAATTGTCTAACAAGTTGTTTTAAAGGTTCGGGCCATTCATGCTGTGGTTTCTTCAACCAGTATTCAGCCCAGCAATAAACGTAAGCGGCATATCGCTTCATCTTATCTACAAAATCTTCTCTTCCAGGTTTTGGACTAATATAATCAAAAGTAGTCTTCGAAAGGTTACGGATCATGCTTACAATATCCTCAGGTTTCACAAAAGACATTATGTAGAGTGTACGCCAAGTCTGAGGGGATGCAGAAATTTCTAATGTGAGGTCTTCACGAGATGAGGGAAGCGGTAGAAAACTTCCCTCAGTAGATAAGAGACGAGTGCCTTTAGTTCTTTTCCACCGTGTCTTTGTGTCCATCCGCCACCTCCTACACTTTTTCTGATACTTAATGCCTGTTCAGCTTTTCGGGGAAGATCTCTTCGAGAACTTGGTCTGGTATTCGATCTTTGGGTCGCCTCATTTTTTCCGTTATAGAGTTAATGGTGGACGCTAGTTATGATTTGAGTAAATACCACATTAGTCTTTCGTGTCTCTCCGTCTCGAATATACTCAGCGTAACATTCCACCCTATGCGAGCCAAGGTTAAGACCGGGAAGGTAGACTTGGAAAGCTCTCTTTGTTCCTAAGGTTAAATACGATATATCCGATACATCAAAACAGGATAGCTTCTCCCCTGGCTCATAGAAACACGCTCTTCTAATCCTTGGGTCACCGGCTGCCTCAAAAAAAACATTAACCGCGAAGGATGAATTCGCTTCGACGCCAGCTCCCACAACATCCATGCTTAATAGTCTAACCTCCCCGGAAGCGAGAGGTTCGGTTGGCACTGTGGCACAGGAAGTAGCTATCAACAAAACCACTCCACCCAACAAAACAGTTATTAATATAAATCTCATAGAAATAACCTCCTTCTATCATTTTCCTTTCTTTTTCCTCTTCATCTCCCGATCGACCACCTTCACCATTCCCAAAAACTCCTCTTTGGTAAATATCCCCTTCTCCAACAATACTCGGTGAAGGCTTCCTGTTGGGCTACGTAGGAAAACAAGTATGGAAAAGGCTTTTTCTGACTAATCCACACTGGGATGTTGAATCATTGTGGAATCAGATTATCTTCTGCTTAGTGGAAGCCATCTCCACCATTTTGCCTAAAACATAGGCACACAATCAGCCATCTGCAATTATTCTGTTGCCCATTCCTTTAACTGGTCGTAGTCTGTTGAGCCGCAGATCCACTTTCCTGTTCTCTTGTTGAAGAAAAACGGGACACCGCCACAATGACCCTTGTCGTACTCCTTCATCAGCTTGGCATTGCCCTCATTATGCCATATCTCGAGTCGCTCAACCTTCGAATCTACCTCATTCTCTAACCTCTTCACGAGAGGATCCATCTTGTCGCAGTGGGGTCATCCATCTCCTATGAATTCCAATAGATACGATTCTTCTTTTCCCATTCTATTTCCTCCTTTCTTGTTCAGCAAAAGATGGTTACCTTTCCTCTTTTATTGGCCTTTGACCTTCTCCTCATGCCCCGATTCACCACCTTCACCTTCTCCAAAAACTCCTCCTTGGTGAATATCCCCTTTCCGCAAAGAATCTGGTAAAGATTCTTTACTGCGGAATAACAGGAAAATAAATACTTATCACATTGGTCGATTGGATCTTCCCGTCTCGAATATAGAGAACATAACCTTCCAAACGGCGTGAGCCAGGATTCTTAGTACGAATCTGAGCCTGGATCGTTCCGGGTGAGCCATAATTTACACCCATTACTTTGAAACAGTGTGGGCCATCTCCTGAGAAGTAAAAACAGGCTGCTTTAATCTCTGGCTCACCAGCTGCCTCAAAATTAAAATTCACCTCAAATGGGAGATTGACCTTGATTATTTTATTTTCTGAAACAAGCATACTTAATAATCTTAGCTCACCAGGAGCAAGGGGTTTAGGCACTGTGGCGCATGAAGAAATTCCTAACAAAACCGCTCCCATCATTAAAACAGCTATTGATATAAACTTCATAAAATACACCCCTCCCACAATACTTCTGTTTTCTCTATCCTCATCACCCGCTCCACCACCTTCACCGTCTCCAAATATTCTTCTTTGGTGAATATCCCTTTCTCCCTTTTGGCTCTTGGGTTGACGCTGCTTTCCGGAGCATCTATTCCAATGAGTCTGATGCTTTCTTGTTTCCCCTTATAATTAATTTTTAAGGTGTCTCCGTCCACTACCCGGAGAATCTTGACACTCTCCTGGGCGTGTAGAGACAAGGCAAAGGACAAAATAATAAGGAGAGGGAAAAGTCTTTTTAGAGATGTCCGCATTTCAACTCTTGTCGTCTATTATACAAAAAAGCGACATGCTGTCGCAAATTAGTTATCCACAAGTGAGGAAAATAAAGGACTGGCTAAAGAGGAAGAAATGAAAATGTCGCCTTTTTAGGTAGAAGACGACAAAGGATTAAGCTCTATGAACTTTGAGGGCTTCACCTACAAATATTGGTCCCAGTGTGATCCCTGAGGACAAGGATTACGGTTTGAAAGTGAGAGCATTAACGGGTGGCGGATGAGCCACGCTGCCAATGAGCATGGAATTTTTCAACTCCGCCATTTCGGCGTCGGCTCGATTCGCTTGTTCGGCTATTTTTTCCTATATTTCAACGAAGAGAGATCCTCCATTGCGTAATTCAGGGTGGGTATCGGCTCTCCTGCAAGTGAACTATAATGTTGTGTCCATGCAGTTCTGAGACGAAGAAGAAATGCAGGATCGATTTCATCTGTGCCATTTCGCACATAATCCATCCAAATCCTAAGGCTGGTTGGGACGCCCGCTTTCTTTGCTTCCATGTTGACCGTAACTAGACTCACACCGTGAATACTGGAATAATCCGTAGTAAGTGACTGATGAGCGGCAAAGCCGAAATGCTCAGGTTGGAGTGTGTAGTTTCCGTCGTTTACTATTATTACCAATCCTTGGGCGTTAGGCATTTTCAGCTGATTCTTTGTGTCGCGTATCTGCTTGTTTGCCTTTTTAATTACACGTCTAACTGGCTCTGAGTATATACGTAGCAACTCCCACTGCATTTCTTCTGGCAAGTTGTTCGATTCCATGCGCACCTGCCCGTAAAAGACTAACTTTCCTTGGTCCATCCACTTGTTGAACTTTGCCTGAATTTTCTTCTGTAACTCAGATTCTAACGATGGATTTTTCCGCAGAACCTTCAACTCAGCAATGACATTCTCCTTGTCGAAGACGTAATCTGCATTTTCAAAACCCGGCGATTTGGAAAGCAACCGATTTTGGACAAGATCTCCACCAATTTGGCAAACAACCTTGTTAAACTTTGCTTCTATATCTCCAATGTGTATTGCCATTTTTGCCTTGCCGAACAATTATTATACTGCAATTTGTTATTTGTAAGAATCCTACCCATTCAACTACTTTTTGTCAATGAAAATTCGGGGTTGAGGATTTCCACTTGAAACATTGTATGGACGAGGTCCACAAGGTTTTGAGGAGTTCAGGAAGTACTAAATGAAATTTCCTTTTCGTGATTTTCAGAGCAGGTTGATAGTAAAATTTGGCGACTTCACCTACAAAGAGTGAGGATCAGTCTATATTAGGGGTTGATGATTTCCATTAGAAAGAAAGTATAACGGGCTACTAAGCCGCGTCGGCTTGAGCGGCGAGCTAGATTCATCTCTGCCGTATTTAGTTTGAGATGTCTGGTGCCTCTTCCCAATTTACCGCTCGGAAAAAGCTCTCGCAGTTGCCGAATTTACTATTTCGATAGGTTTGCATTCCGGAAACAACACCATCAAAAACCCAAACAAGGACATAATAGTCGTCCTCAAACCCGATGTAGTTGGTAGAACAATATTGCCAGGCTTCATTCTTGCCCCTGAATTGTAGGTTTTGTGGATCACCCATTACCTGCCGAAGCTCAGCCACCGACATTCCAGGTCTAACCGTCGCAGATTTTCTTACGACTTCGCTTTGGGACGCACATGCCTGCAAGATGAGCATCAACGCTACAATGACCATATATCTCATGCGATCCCCTCCCGAATCTAAC
>JBAVGF010000118.1:0-5455 GCA_049684675.1 Thermodesulfobacteriota bacterium
GTGAAAGAGGTTCTGGTGCGTGAGGGGCAGGATGTGGATAAAGGGACAGAGCTGGTGATCCTGACACCCCTCTAAGCGTGGTGAAACCAAGAGAAACTTTCCCCCGGCCTCGCCACGGGATCTCAGAAAGTGTGAAAAAATGTCGGGCCGTGCCTCGGCCCATAAGAATGGACATCTTGTCGAAGCTTTAGGATTGCGGATCATCAATAACGTTATGGGTAATTTTTCTCTTGAGTAAAACAGCCCAATTATGGAGGGTTAAGCCCCACAGTTTGACCGGAAAGTGCCCCGCAAGCCCCGTCCTTGAGGACGGGGTCATGGGGCACAATATGATGAAACCACCTTGCCGGAAAGCTCCACCCTATAGGGCGGGGAGCTTTACTTTAGAGGTACCGCCCTAAAGCTTCTCCAATCCGCCCATCCTTACGGGCCGGAAGTAGGGCATTACAAGTTTCTAAAATTTTTCTTGACAAAACATTTGGGCTGTGTTAAAAAGCCTATAAACATAGGGTAGAAGATGGATCAGCTTCGTTTCTATAATTTTGGCAGTGGGTTTAACTTTTATCGGTTTTACTATGCCCAAGTCTACCCGCTGCGGCTGGCTGATCGTTAAAAATTAGATTTAGCTGGTGGAGGCCGTGGGTAGATCGAAACTACCCACGGCCTTTTTAATTTAGGCCGTGGGAAAATTCCTCTCACGGCTTTTTTAATTTTGGACAAAGGAGGAAAAAGATCATGATTGGAAAAAGGATTCGCATGGAACGTATCATGGACAGAAATTCAGGCAAGACAGTGATCATTCCGATGGATCATGGCGTGACGATTGGGCCAGTCGCCGGGTTGATTAATATGCAAGAGACGATTAATGCCGTAGCGATCGGAGGAGCCAATGCCATCATTCTCCACAAGGGATTGGTTGAGGCGGGTCACAGGAGAAAGGGAAAAGATGTGGGGTTAATCGTTCACCTCTCCGCGAGCACACAGCTGGCGCCTGATCCAAGCTCCAAAACCATGGTATGCACGGTAGAAGAGGCGATCAAGTTAGGAGCGGACGCCGTCTCGATCCATGTGAACCTCGGATCCGAAGATGAGAAGTCCATGTTAGAGGACCTGGGGAGTGTGGCCAAGGTGGCTTCCGAGTGGGGGATGCCACTTTTAGCCATGATGTACACGAGGGGTTCCAAGGTGAAGAGTGAATATGACGTCAAACTGGTGAAACATGCCGCTCGAGTGGGAGCTGAGCTGGGGGCAGATATTGTTAAGGTTGTCTATACGGGTTCTGCGGAAAGCTTCAGGGAAGTGGTGGAAGGATGTTTTGTTCCGGTGGTCATCGCCGGCGGGGAGAAGATGGGTAACGACGAGGATCTCATTGAGATGGTCAAGGGGGCGATGGCAGCGGGGGCAGCAGGTGTCTCCATTGGCAGAAACGTTTTCCAGCACAAGGACCCGGAGAGGATGGTACAAAAAATCTGCAGAATTGTTCACAATAGTACCGTGTTTGAAGAAAAGCTGAGGAAGTTAGAGGTGAAGGCATGAAAAGGGTTTGGGTAAAAGCCGTACCCTGGAACAAGGACGTTGCCGTGGCCGCCGTGGAGTCCGGAGCTGATGCCCTCTGGGTCCCTGCTGGAATGGGATCAGAGGTGAGAAAGTTGGGCATCATCCCGACCGTGGCCGAGGACGGCGATTTCGTATTGGGCCGCGATGTGGTGGAAAAAGAGATCAGGGAGAAAAAAGACGAAGAAGAGATCATCGCCCTCAGTCTTTCTAAAAAGGTGGTGGTAAGAGGGAGCGATTGGACGATCATCCCTCTGGAGAATTTATTGAGCAGGGCAAATAACCTCTTCGTCGAGGTGGATAATTTGAAAGGAGTGCAGACAGCTCTGGGTATCCTCGAAAAGGGAGTGGATGGAGTGGTGGTCAATAATTCTGACCCTGATGCCGTGCGGCATATCGTCCAGTTTCTAAAGAGCAAGGGCGAAACATTCGAACTTTTGCCGGCCAAGATTAGGCGCATCGAGCCACTCGGCATGGGGGACCGCGTCTGCGTGGATACATGTACCTCCATGACCCTTGGTGAAGGGATGCTCGTGGGTACAAGCAGCCAGGCTCTTTTTCTGGTCCACTCCGAGAGTATAGAGAACCCTTTTGTGAACACCAGACCTTTCAGGGTGAATGCAGGCCCAGTGTACGCTTACATTCGCGTGGTAAGCGGGCAGACGAAATATCTCTCGGAGGTGAAATCCGGCGATCAGGTGCTGGTCGTGAATTTTGAGGGCAAGAGTTATCCCGCCGTGGTAGGAAGGGTTAAGACAGAAAGGCGCCCTTTGGCCATTGTGGAGGCAGAGGAAAATGGGGAGACCGTTTCGATCATCTTGCAGAATGCAGAAACGATCTGCCTAACCGAGCCCTCTGGAAGAGCTGTTTCGCTCGTCGATCTCAAAGAGGGGAGCGAGGTTCTGGTCTATCGTGAGAAGACAGGAAGGCATTTCGGCGTTCCGGTTGAGGAGACGATCCTTGAAAAGTAAGATCAAATCGCTTCGCCAGGGGATCGAAACACTGGACGGACAGATCCTCCGCCTTTTGAACGAGCGGGCAGAGGTCGTCAAACAAGTGGGCAAGGAGAAATCAGAATGTAAAATGGATTCCTACGACCCTGAACGAGAGAAAGAGATTCTCGAAGCCCTGGTCTCACAAAACACCGGCCCCTTCCCCAAGCAGGCCATTTCCTCTGTCTTTCGGGAAATTATCTCAGCGTGCCGATCTCTGGAAACCACGTTGGCCATAGCCTATCTCGGTCCGCCCGCCACTCACACCCACTTAGCTTGCTTCGAATATTTTGGGAGTTCCGTTCAAACGCAGCCCGAAGAAAGTATTCAAGAGGTATTTGAAGCTGTGGAAAGGAGGAGGGCAAGTTACGGAGTCGTGCCCATAGAGAATTCCACTGAGGGATCGGTGAACCAGACCTTGGACAGGCTGATCGAGTCGGAGGTGAGGATCTGTGGCGAAGTGATGATTCAGATCTCTCATCATCTTCTGTCTCAAAGTGGAAGGTCAGAAGATATCCAAAAGATCTATTCTCATCCTTCGGCCTTAGAGCAATGCCGAAAGTGGTTGAGAAAAAATTTCCCTCATGTCGAAGTGGCCGAAGCCGCGAGCACGGCGAAGGCGGCGCAGATGGCCGCCGAGAATCCGGGAACGGCAGCCATTGCCAGTTCCCTGGCCGCCCATCTCTATGGCCTGAAAGTTGTAGAATCACAGATTGAAGACTACCTCAACAATTACACGCGATTTCTGGTCATCGGCCTTCAAACCAACGCAAGGACTGGAAGAGATAAGACCTCCATCCTCTTCTCGATCTCTCATGCGCCAGGCTCCCTCTACCAGGCCCTTAAGCCCTTCTCCGAGAAGGGGATTAACCTGACGAAGATCGAGTCCCGGCCTGTTAAAAATAGACCATGGGAATATGTCTTCTTCTTGGACTTTGAAGGCCATGCCGCTGACGCACCGATTCGTGAAGTTATAGCAGAATTGAAGCAGAACGCCCGTTTCCTGAAGCTCCTGGGCTCTTACCCTCAACGCTCACTCGAGAAGTGAGCGAGGTCAAAAAAATGAAATCAGAGGTCATCGAAATCAGCGGAAGGTTTAAGAAGGCACGGATAGGCCTCAAGGACATTCTATCCGTGATCGATATGACCCTGGATGATCAGCCCAAGGAGCTTGCCTCCTTATTTCCCTACGACGTTTTCGAAGGCCTCGATGAATTAGTCAACCGGACCGTCCACGGGACAAGGATTGAGCGTTTTAGACCACAAGAAGGTCATCATCTATTTCACACCTTTGAAGTCCACACAGAAGAAGGAGAGGTTCTGGGACACCTCAACATGATCTACCTCAGAAAGCCGATCCCCTGTTACTACTTGGTCTACGTAGAGGTTCTCCTTCCCTTTCGCGGAAGAGGACTGGGCCAAAAGATCCTTCAGACCTTCCGGGAGTTAGCAGAGAGTCAGGGGGTCGTCGGCCTTCTTGATAACATCATCCCCCCTGATGAGCCCACCTATGACCTCTACACCAAACTCGGCTGGATGTGTATTGAAGAGCTGATCAATGGTCCTATCGTCAACGGAGAAGGGAACTACATGGTCTTCGTCCCGGCCTCCATAAAGGTCCCTGACTTAAGGGGAAAGCTCGTCAGGCTCCTCTTCAAAGTGAAGAAAAAGAGACCCATCATCGACATGCATGATAACGAGGCCATGGTCAAGCGGGCGATTACGGAATTTCGTTCCGTCTACCAGACCCTGGAGCATCTTTTTGAAATAGAAATCTCAACCAGAACTTCAACCCCCTTTATGAATTTTATGTTCACTAAATTCGTGACGAAAGTGCTCGGGTTCCGAAGACGAATTGCTTCACTTCTCGGCTATACGGGTGGAGAATCGTTGGATCAGATCTCCATCTCAGACCAAATCAGGAACCTGCCCATCCAGCCTTATTCCCTGTGGTGGGCGAAAGAGGAAAAGACCGAAATATGGGGGGAGAAAGAAATCATTCGTCTTCTCCCTGAAGAGCTGAAAAAGAACCCCACCCTTTATGTTGAGGATCTTCCCCTCTACAAACGGCCCTACCTATCCGGGTGGATCGAGAGAAAAGGAGATGGACCTCCCCGTATAAAAATTTCAGATCTCCTCGAATTGGGATTTGACCCGACAAAGTTGAAGGCGTTTCGTCATGGGGGAGTGGAGTATATCTTCGAAAGGACATCCCCTCGTTTTCTTTCGTCCATCGAAAAGAAGATGAGGTTCCTCCACAAAATTGCCGAATACGGTTCAAGGGTGAAGTTTCACCATGGAAGCGTTCAGATCAACCCACCCCTGGTGATCCTTGAGGATAGAGGAAATGTCTATATCCTCCGCAGGAAGGTGGAAGGAATCCACTTAGAGGAGGGTCTGGATCAACTTAGAACCTCTCCCTATTTGAAGGAGATGAATCGTGCGATGGGAATTGACCGCATGGTGATCACGATGATCGATGAGATCAAAGAGTGGCTACGGAAAGTGTGTGACCCGGGCCTCCATGAAGAGATTGAAGACCTTACTTTCTTTGTTCCCTGGGACCTTCAAAAAGACATCCCGAAACTGATGGTAGACGATACGGGGATGTCACTTCACAACGTGTGGGCCGCTTGAGAAATTCATCCGCCCTTCCCTCATCGGTCCGAAGTACGAATGACATCTTATTACCCAGAGCATATAATAGTTTACTTCCCCAGTGTACTGCCCCATAAATCCCTTTACTATGATTGTCATTCCTGCCCCGATTTTCATCGGGATAAACTCCAGCAGGAATCCAGAAAAACAGAGCCTAGATGCCGCATCAAGTGCGGCATGACATGCTAACCAAAAGTAAAGAAGCGTTGGACGCACTACACTAGGCAGGGGTGGGAATGATGTAAATTTAC
>JBAVGF010000119.1:0-4069 GCA_049684675.1 Thermodesulfobacteriota bacterium
GGATCAAGGTGGCCAACAAGGATGTTCTCCCGTCGGCCCCGGGCCAGAACCCGAGGTGGCTGAGGATCTTCTCGATCACCGCCGGCCATGCCATAAGAAAACGGTCAAACAGCGGCTGGCGGTGCTTGAATAAAATAAAGCTCGGGATAAACGTCGCACCCAGGTGCGCATTGGTTTTCTCCGTGCCCTGGCCCGCGTAATAGAAAGGGATTTTTCGCTCCACGCAGGTGCGGATATTTTCAAGCCAGGACAAAACATAAAGGTTGTATTTGCGGCCGAGCTCGTAATCCATGCAGAAATATTTATCCACCATCGCTTCTTGTTTTACGACGAGAAGGTTGAAAGCCGCGAGTTCTTCCTGGACAAAATAGAGCGTGTATTCGGCGCCCGGGACTCTCTCACAGAATTTTTCAAAAAATAAACGCTTGTGCACGCCTAACGCCAGGGGGCCCCGCGCCACTGTTTCAAGATAAAGCTTGTAGATCCTGTCCAGAAAAGGAGAAATATTGCGGCTTCGAATGACTCTGACTTCGTGGGAGGTGCGCATTTTGCGGCGCAGGTCTTTTCTCGCGGCCCTTGAAAGACGGGCCAAGAATTCCTCAAGGCTGTTAAAATTGATCGGCAGTCTGGCGCATGACTGACATTGCACCCGGTTGAATTTTTTGAATACGTCCCCGGGAAGTTTGCCGTAATGATTAAAGTTGTAAAGCCCCACGATGTCGCTTTTAAGTCCGGCCGCGAGCGTTTGCAGGGCGCCAAAGGCCATTTTGAATGCTGCCTCGAGGGTGCCCGCATCGATGTGAGGATCAATCCCGATTTCACTCCATTCCCCTACCGGCAACCCCACGCTTAAAACACGGGGTTGAAAAACCGAGGGGATGAGACGGCCTGCCACTTTCAGCGATTTCTTGACCCATCCCTCCACAAAAGTGGACAAATCAAAACGGGTTTCGAACAACGGCAATAGGAGAATAGGAGCATCATCTTTTAACACCACGATGCTCCGCAGGTTAAAACCGTCTATACCCGATTCTTGCAACAGAGAAAGAAGTGGGGCGGTGATAGAAGGCTCCGGGAAAAGCCGTCCAAGTTCTGCCGCCGACACTCCGTCTAACTTCGGCACGCAATTGCAGGTAAGGTTATTCATTGCCTGTTGGTCTCCGATTCAAAAGGGCGATGGAAAGCCACATCTTCACCTGGGGAAGCGAACGTACCCATAGGGACCGGCTGGCACTTATGGGAAACCGCGCTAGGGCCTTCCCTGATAAGCCCACCGGAAAGGTATACGCGCCGTCCCCCCCTGCCGCCCCCCCTGTCGATGGATAGACGGTGATTTGCCGAGGGTCCACGAGATGGAATGCACATCCCAGGGCCTTAACAACGGCTTCCTTGATAGACCAGAGCAGGGCTGATGCCTTTTCCAAATCTCCGCCCGCCAATCTCAAGGCATGTTGAAGCTCTTGTGTATGGAAGACCCGATGAAAAGGGTATTCTCTTTGGAATTCATCGGTCCCTGCCATATCGATGCCGATATCAGACTCATCTCCACAGAGAGCGGCCCAGACTTTTCCTCCACCCTCGCTGAAGGAGATGGCAGGACCCCGATATTCTCCCAACAGGAGATAGGGCCTGCCAAGCAGGCCGCGGACCACCTGAATTGGGAAAGCAGCTTTATTCGAGGATTGACAGCGTTTCCAAGGAGGACTTTCCATCGCCACAAGGTGATCCCACAGGGTGGAGACGAGGCGGTGTTTGTCCCCTGCCCCGCTTGTCCCGCATCCTTTGAAGGTTTCGGTGGCATATGGCATGGATGCATAGAAGACAGGTCCCCTTCCATGACTGAAACTCACGGAATGAACGGTTAATCCTTGGCAATCCTTTGCCACATCTACTCCCATCTCTCCCGATCTGCGTTCTTTCCGAGCCCTAAACGCGCGGAAGGTGTGAAAAAATCGGAATGTTAAGAAAATAAGACCCTTCCCAGAAGGATGGGGCGGTTGGAGAAACTTTAGAGCGGTACCTCACACGGTTAACCCTCAGGGCCAGAAACAGGTTCATTTCATAGTCTTACTGCCGAAGAAGGTAAACCATACCGTATCATGCCCGCGATTCTAAAGTCTCGGAAATCGTCCCATCCTTTTGGGTCAAAGTGACACGGGATCCAGTTTTTCACACCATCTCAGTCCGAAACCCAGTGCATCCGCAACCCATAAACCTGCATGATGGTGCGACCTTGATCGTCAATCCCTCTGGCGTCCCAGCCGAGGCCTTCGTCGTCCTGCGCTCGCATGCGGGCCTCCAGCGTTATCTGTTCCCCTACCCGGCATTTTCGCGAAAACCTCATCTCCCCGATCTCCATGGGAACCATCGATCGCCGCTCCGATGGGTCCATTGCAACGATGTGGAAGCCGACCAACTGCAAAAGGGCCTCGAAAAGGTAGGGAGAGTATTGGTACCGTACGTTCTGCAGATTTGCGAAATCACTTGTCTCCCGGTAGGTGGTTCGGCCCCGTACCACCCCTGGACCTGCACCGTCAAGGAACTCCATCACGCGATACCTGCCTTCGAGGCCGCTGCGGTCTTTGTACCATTTAAGCATTTTTTTATGATCCATAGGCCTCGTCCGCAGCTCGTCCAGCCGGACAGGAAAATCCGGGAGCCCCTCCCCGAGATATCCTCCCCCACTATCCCCGCCATCAAGGATCACTTGGCCCTTGCAGTGCGGTGCGAAGCGGTCGGTCAATCTCCCTGCGGGGGAGATCTCCTGTGTTGCGAGAGAGACTTCGCACAATACCTCCCGAAGACCGGTGCCGGCTCGGCGGCAGGAGATCCTGGAAGGCCGCGGAACCCCGGGAGGACATTGGATCATGTCCATGAGCCGCACCTGGCGAACTCCTCGCACCTGCAGGTGGGGATACAGGATCCGGGCGGCTTCCATGAATGTCTCCAGAACCATGGCGGCTGAGACCAGAGGATGCTTGACGAACTTGAAAGGTCTGTGATCCGCGATCCAAAGATCCTTCTCCAAGGAGAAGGTTCTGAAGGCCTCCAGTTCTTCCCGGCGGATGTCCAGGCAGGAGATTCCTTCTATCATGGGGAAGTCCTCGGGGCTGAAGGACACGGTGCCTCCGTCCAGTTCTCCGCTGGGCGAAGGACGGGTTGTATCATTGAGCAGTGACGTCCTCACGGATGGCAGTCTCCTCATGAACATCACCCAATCGTCGTCGGCCGGGGCTACAAAGAGCTCCCGGCAGAAAAGCCCTGCAAGCTCATTTACATGGATGTACGCCACGCCCTTCCGCTTCATCAGTTCCCGGACCTCCGGATCCTCGGCCATGCCCGCCCCCTCGACAGGGGGAAGCATCAAAGCCTTGAACCGGATGGCGCCGTCTTTCCGGCGGAGGGTTCTGAGTAACGCAGACATCATGCGGTTGGCTGCGGCGTAGTTGGCCTGGCCGGGATTCCCCTGGATCGCGGCCGCCGAGGAGATCCCCACGAAAAACCTCAAACCGGTCCCTTCCGCAGCCGAGAATAGATTCCAAGCCCCGAGGAATTTGACGTCCGTGACCATGGAGAAATCATCCGGGGTCATCTGGCTTAAGGGACCGTCCCTGAGGACTCCGGCGCCGTGAATGATCCCGTCGATCTTGCCATAGCGGCTTGCCACCTCGCCCATGATCGCGCGGACCGCCTCGGGGTCAGTCACATCGCAGGTATGGTACGTTGCCTCGATCCCTGAGGAGTGTAAATCCGCAAGGGTCCGAGCGATCTCCGACGCCCTGTCGTCGAAAGTACTAATGCGGTCATTAGTAAAACCACATACATCACCCTCCCCTTCATCCCCTCCCCTCAAGGGAGGGGGAATATTGTAACCCTCTCCCCTGGAGGGAGAGGGCGAGGGTGAGGGGGCCTTACTTGTGAACTCCTTAGTGAACGCCTCAGAAGACGAATGGTCGGGGCGCGGCTTTGCGGGATGGATGCCTGGATTGAGAGGGGTCCTCCCAAGAAAGACCAGGCGGGGCGTGAAAGGCACAAGGGAGCGGGCCAGGTGGGCGCTGATCCCAGTTGC
>JBAVGF010000120.1:0-3139 GCA_049684675.1 Thermodesulfobacteriota bacterium
AGAGGGAGAAGATTATCATGGGAGACCCGGGCTGACAATCGGGAAGGTATTGAATATGCAGATTCCGATGATTGAGTTAAATTTCCTGAAATTGATGCGAAACAAACGCCTGCTTCTACCCCTTGTCTGGTAGATGCGATGGTTGGGTTCGTATCCTCCTCCAAAAGCCTCTGGGTGACACTATCTCCGTGTCTTGTATTTTGCCCAAATTGAGAAGCTCCTTATCCCCGGTGACCAACAGATCAGCACTTCCATCCAATGCAGATGAGAGGATCATCAGGTCATCTTTATCCCGGATTTTAACATCTGGAAGGGTTGAAGGAGCTGCGAAATGAGCATCCTGTTGGAGCATCTCTATCGCATCATCAATGAGCTCATCCGGAATTCGAAGCTTTTGTCGTAGGACTCGTCTTAGCTCATTAAACAGTGCAGCAGAAGCAACTAATTGATGGGAGGTGAGGATTTCTCTTAACACATCGGCGCAAAGGCCCCTTGTGGCCATTGCACTTACCAATACATTTGTGTCGAGAAAAACCTTCATGATATCTGCGAGAAGATATCTTCGTCCGTCAAAAAACCCCGTGCCTCGGCGAAAGGCATGATCCTCTTCCTCAATTCTTCAAATTGTTGAAGTCGGAGCTGACGGCGCAGGGCCTCTCGGGCAATTTCACTTCGGTTTCTCCCAGACCGCTTACTGGCTTTGGACAGTAAGACATTAAGGTCTTTATCTAATCGGATTGTCAGTGTTGCAGATTTCATGTCTAACAATGTATTACATTTTGCAACGGTTGTCAAATCTTTTTTGTAAAGCCTGGCGAGGGAAACCAGCGGCCACTATCAGCCGTCCCTGCCTGCCGGCAATCAGGCACTGGAGTGTTAGATGTTGTCCATAAGTTGATTCTGACCTCGTGCCCCTTACCTTATTTCGTTTTGTCCAGGCTCCATTTGACCCCGCCTCGACAAGCAATGAGGAGAAAAACAAAAGTGTAGAGAAGAGCCAACTCACCTTTGTTTACTGCCGGGAAGAGCTGAGTTCCGATTTGGAACTTCCAGTGATACTGAATATAAGCCACGGCCATCGTGCCGCAGCAGAGGAAAGCCGCTGCGCGGGTTCGAAACCCCAGCAGCACCATCAGCCCTCCCACAAGCTCGATGATCCCGCCGAACCAGAGCTGGGACCCTGCCGGTGGTCGGAACTCGGAAAGCACTCCCAGGATTTTCTGGGCACCGTGGAACGAGAAGATGAATCCCGTCACGATGCGCAATAAGGCGTAAGCGTAGTCCGCATACTTTTCAAACCACTTCATGAATGCAACCTCCCATTAAGGAATTTTACTGCTTTCCCCAAACCACAATCTATTGCATAACCCTTCGTAATCCTCTTTTCCTTACCCTCTTCAGAGACAAGACAATCTTTCTTTTTGTCTTTAGATGTCAATATTCAAGTCTGGCCCCTGGGCTCCTAAAGTGATTATTTTCATCAACGTCCCCTGAGGCCCCGTCAAAACAATTATGGGAGATGCCGTTTCTGCATCAGGCAAATCCAGGCCCTGGGTGGATTTGGACGATTAGATCCGAAATGGCCGGATGTAAGTGAAAGAATCTCAAAACAAGGCTCTACTGCCGAGACGATATCTCCTGCAGTCCGTTGAGGCGGACCAGGACCTTGCCGATGCTCATCGGCATTACCAACAAGTGTCAGCCACAGGCCGGCTTCCTCCAAATGAGCAGCGACATTTTGGGCAAATCTTCTTCGATCATTTTCAGAACTGAATGCGTGAAAACAACCTCTGTCAAATACAAAACCAAAAGGAGCGCCTTCAATTTTGTCCTTAAGAAAATCAACAAGTATGAAATCGCATTCAACGTTGGCTTTAGAAGCTTTTTCTTTTGCCTTCTCCAGAGCAATGCCCGAAGTATCAGTGCCAATAACCTGAAAGCCATTCTGCGCAAGCCATATGGAATTGTCTCCGGTTCCACAGCCGATATCCAAGGCTTTGCAGCTTGGAATAGGGTGTTTGGTCACCACTTCGATAAGATTGAAATCCGGCTGGCCGATGTCCCAGGGAGTGTCCCCCGATCTGTATCTTTCTCTAAAGCTCTCTTCGATTGTCATCTGATTACACCTTATAGAACATCGCGACTGAGGCGTGACCTATTGAAGCTCGCTTCCAGTCGGTTTGCTGGAGGTCTCATCCTGTCTCATTCTCAGCACTGAGAACCTAATCTCAAGAAACCTATCAAATGGGATTCCGACGCAGAACGCACCGATAAACCAACCCGTCAGAGCACCGGCAACACCATAGTTGGAACCCAATATGGCCAGAGGAATACCCAGAATACAACAACCTAGAATTATGAGTGGCCAATAGAACCAACGATGCGTGCACACGAGCTTTGTATGGCAAGAAGGACAGGACACCCTGCCCAATGGGGCTTTGATATATCGCTTCCACGTCAACAAGAAGTCATTATTGCACTGCGGACATTTCATATCTTCTCCGTCCAACAAGCCCGTAGGAAAAGTCCTTTGGACGAGTGAGAATAAAGACAAGACAATCTTTCTTTTTGCCCTTAGATGTCAATATTCAAGTCTGGACCGCAGCCCTGCGCGCTTCTTTGAGACCTTATAAGCGTTAGGGGGAGATCTGAAGTACTTTCACCTCAGTTTCGATCCGGTCATTGAGCTTGTCTTTTTCCACTTCAAGATCGTATCTTGCCTGAAGATTTAGCCAGAACCGTTCTGATAGGTTGAAATAGCGGGACAATCTCAGAGCTGTATCGGCGGTGATAGAACGCTTGCCGTGAACAATTTCGTTTATGCGCCGCGCCGGAACATGGATGTCTTTGGCCAGTTTATACTGAGTGATGCCTAGAGGTTTCAAAAATTCTTCCATAAGAATTTCACCTGGATGGATAGGCGCAAGCATTTTCTTCCTCATAGTGGTGACCTCCTAATGATAATCCACGATTTCAACTTCATACGCTTCTTGTCCTTAGATGTCAATATTTAGGTCTGACCGTAGGCTCATCGGCATGGAATCGAACGGCGAGCTAACCGGCGTGCAGCTTTTTTGCGCGTCCGGTTGAGCGCCTTGATAGGCGGGTGGTTTTCTGTGCCACATCGATTAGTGAGAGA
>JBAVGF010000121.1:0-27322 GCA_049684675.1 Thermodesulfobacteriota bacterium
TTTCATGAAAGCCAGCGTTGAAGAGATCAGTGCGATCAAGAGAAAAATATCCGTAGAGATCCCGGAGGACCAGGTCGTCAAAGAGGTTGATTCTTTGTATAAAGACCTGGGGAAGAAGGCCAAGATCAAGGGGTTTCGGCCCGGAAAGGTTCCCAGGAACATCTTGGAGAGATATTTCAAAGATTATGTTAAGGCAGAAGCCATCCAGAAACTGATTGAGGAGTCTTATCCAAAAGCTCTCTCGGAGACGGAGCTTCAACCCGTCTCTCCGCCTGCGATTGACCCTGGAGAATTTGAGGGTGGCAAACCGTTTCAATACTCTGCGGTGATTGAGATCAAACCCGATTTCAAGCCGGAAGGATACACCGGATTGAAGATTGAAGGAAAAAAGGAGGAGGTGAAAGACGAAGAGGTAGAGCAGCGGTTGAAAGCCCTCCAAAACCTTCATGCCAATTTGAATACCATTTCAGAGGTCAGACCCATCCAGACCGGAGACTATGTCATCGTCGATTACGAGGCGAAAGTGGAGGGGAAACCTCTGGAGGGAGGAAAGGCCATTGATTTTACGGTGGAAGTGGGAAGCGGACAGTTCATTCCAACCTTTGAGGAGAAGCTGATCGGGTTGAGACTGGAAGAGGAAAAAGAGATTGAAGTCTCTTTCCCGGCAGATTACGGGTATCAGAAATGGGCCGGGAAGACCATTTCATTCCATGTCAAGATCAAAGAGATCAAGGCGAAAATCCTTCCTCCTTTGGATGATGAATTTGCGGTAGATTTGGGTTATTCATCCTTGGAAGAATTAAGAAGCAAATTGAAAGGGGAGGTCGAGAAAGAGAAGGCGCTGGCATTGGAACAGCAATTAAAAGATCAACTGGTGGATCAATTGATTGAGGCAAACCCCTTCGAGGTCCCCGAAAGTTTGGTGGAGGAGCAGGCCAAGGCCATGGTCTCGGACACAAAGCTCAGGCTGGCTGCTCAGGGGGTTGTCCTGAAGAATTTGGGCATTTCGGAGGAGAAACTGCAAGGAGATTACCGGGCCACGGCCCAAAAGCAGGTCAAGACTTTTCTGATTCTTGAGAAGATTGCGAGTCAGGAGGGAATCGCGGTCACCGACGAAGAAGCAGATCATCGTCTTAAAGAAATGTCCGAGAGGATGCATCAGCAATTCGATGCGGTGAAGGGATACTACGAGAAGAACGGTCTTCTTCCCGAAGTGAAAGCGGGGATCCTCCGGGATAAGACTTTGAATTTTTTACTCGAAAAAGCAAACGTCCAGGTTGTTTGAGGAGATTTCCGAAAAAGTTCGGAAATCTCTGATGACACCGACTATGAAACGATTACACAGACAAGAAACGAATTGGAAATGAAGAAAAATCCGTGTAATCATCCTTTGAAATCTGGGTAATCAGAGGGCTCTGACAAAGGGTTAAGGGTTTTTCAGAAGCCTCTTGAGGAGAAAAAACGATGACACTGATACCGATTGTAATCGAAAAGGATGGAAGGGGCGAGAGGGCCTACGATATCTATTCTCGTCTTTTGAAGGAGCGAATCATTTTTGTCGGAACGGGGATCGATGACGATGTGGCCAATCTGGTGATCGCCCAGATGCTTTTTCTGGAGTCGGAAGATCCTGACAAGGATGTCCATCTCTATATCAATTCTCCGGGAGGGGTGGTGACCTCCGGGCTTGCTATCTATGATACCATGCAATACATACGTCCCAAAGTTTCGACGTTGTGTATGGGCCAGGGAGCCAGCATCGCGGCCCTGCTGCTGGCAGCAGGGGAGAAGGGAAAACGGTTTGCCCTTCCCCATTCAAGGATTCTCATCCATCAGCCCATAGGAGGCTTTCAAGGGCAGGCCTCGGATGTGGACATCCAGGCGAGGGAGATCCTGCGGCTTCGAGAAGAGCTGAATCGGATCATGGTCAGACACACGTCTCAACCGTTGGAGCGGATCCAGACGGATACGGATCGAGATTTTTATATGACGGGCCAACAGGCGAAGGAATACGGTATTGTCGATGAGGTGGTCATGCAGCGTCCCATCCGAGTTCAAGGGTAGTCCTCAAGGGGGGGCGGAAAGGAGAAGATGATGAAGGCGAACGGAGGGAATTACGGGAGCGTCTTGCATTGTTCTTTCTGCGGGAAGAGTCAGGATGAAGTCAGGAAGCTGATCGCCGGCCCCACGGTCTACATCTGTGATGAATGCATCGAGCTTTGCAATGAGATCATTGCGGAAGAGGCCGAGGAGCGGTTTGTTCCCGGAAGGCTGACCGTTCCCAAACCCATGGAGATCAAGGCCAAGTTGGATGAGTATGTCATCGGACAGGAGAATGCCAAGAAGATTTTATCGGTGGCGGTCCACAATCACTATAAGCGGATCGATACCCGCGTGGCCTCAGGAGACGTGGAGCTTCAGAAATCGAATATCATTCTCATCGGTCCCACCGGGTCCGGAAAAACCCTCCTCGCCCAGACGCTGGCCCGTATCCTCGACGTTCCGTTCACGATTGCGGATGCCACCTGCCTGACAGAAGCAGGGTATGTGGGCGAGGATGTGGAAAATATTATTCTGAGTCTTCTTCAATCGGCCGATTACGATATCGAGCGGACTCAGAAAGGGATCGTCTACATTGATGAGATCGATAAGATTTCGAGAAAGTCCGATAGCCCCTCCATCACACGAGACGTTTCGGGCGAGGGCGTGCAGCAGGCCCTCCTGAAGATCATCGAGGGGACGGTGGCGAGCGTCCCGCCGAAGGGCGGTCGAAAACATCCGCAGCAGGAGTTCATACAGATCGACACGACCAACATTCTCTTCATCTGTGGCGGGGCCTTTGTGGGGCTGGAAAAATTGGTTGAACAACGGATCAGAGGGAAGACCCTCGGGTTTGGGGCGGATATCAAGTCCCAGCATGAGCGGGACATGGGAGAATTACTGAGAGAGGTTCAACCCGAGGACCTTCTAAAGTTTGGATTGATTCCGGAGTTCATCGGGAGACTTCCCGTGATTGCGACTCTGGATGAGCTGAGCATCGATGCCCTGGTGGACATTTTGAAAAAACCGAAGAATGCCCTGGTGAGACAGTATCAAAAACTCTTCGAATTTGAAAACGTCAAACTTCGATTCACCGAAGGGGCGTTGATGGCCATTGCCAAAGAGGCGATCAAACGAAAATCCGGAGCCCGGGGTCTTCGTGCGATCATGGAGAACACCATGTTGGATGTGATGTATGAGATCCCTTCCCAATCCAACATTCGCGAATGCATTATCAGTGAAGAGGTGGTTCTCCGTCACGAAAGCCCCATCCTCTTGTACGAGAAAGAGGTTGAGGTCGCCTGAGAAATCATAAATCCGAAGCACGAAATCCGAAATTCGAAATAGTTTGAAGGAATTTGAGTTCTGAGGTTTGATCATTGGAATTTCGGATTTGTTTCGAGTTGGTCCGAGACGGACGCTTCGCCCGATATTCGAATTTCGAAATTTATAAAGCCTAAACCTATTGAACTTTAGAAATATACAGGTTCTTGACATTGATAAAGTGATTCTCTAAATATCTGGTTAAGGGCGGATAGCTCAGTTGGGAGAGCGCCGGCCTTACAAGCCGGAGGTCGCAGGTTCAATCCCTGTTCCGCCTACCATTCGCGTCGCGGAAGGCGACGCGAGTTATGAGTTGAGAGTTATGAGTTGAGAGTTTAAGAAATTCTGATTTAAGTACCTGTTTGTAAGCTCCGCACTCCGAACTCAGAACTCCGAACTAATAAAGGGGGCGCAGTTCAATTGGTTAGAGCGTCCCGAGCATGACTCGGGAAGGTTGGGAGGTTAAACATTAGATAAAAATTTGGGGGCGTAGTTCAATTGGTTAGAGCGCCGGCCTGTCACGCCGGAGGTTGCGGGTTCGATCCCCGTCGCTCCCGCCAGAATAAAAAGCCCTGCCACAAGCAGGGCTTTGTTTTATTGAACGATGGCGTATTGGGTTTACATTTTACAGAGTGAGAAGGATGACAGTTATTATATCGGCCACACCTCTGATTTAGAGGGAAGGATTCAACGTCATAACCGTGGTAGGAGTCCATATACGAAGGCAAAATTACCCTGGAGATTGATTTATCGGGAAGAATTCCATTCTCGAAGCGAAACCATGAAACGTGAGAATGAAATGAAGGGTAAGAAGAGTTGAGCTTACATCGAAAAGCTGGTTAGAGCGTCCCAGGCTTGACCCGGGAAGGTTATCCCGACTTAAGGCGGGGATTACTCCCGCCAGAATGAAAAGGGGTTAGCTTTTAAGCTAACCCCTTTTTTCTTTTAGGGGTTGATATGGCCAGATAGGGTTGATTTGACTTCCAAAATCGGATAGATTAGCAAGAATGGAGAAAGTTGCCTTCCTTTTTTGTGTCCATAATCATCAGCCCGTCGGAAATTTTCTCCATGTCCTACAAAATGCATATAAAAAAGCCTACCTTCCTTTCATCCAAGTCCTCAGGAAATACCCGTTCATGAAGATTTCCGTTCATTATACCGGAGTCCTCTTGGATTTTTTTAAAGATCATCACCCGGAATTCTTGGGAATTCTAAGAGAGTTGGTCAAAAAAGGACAGTTAGAGATGATGACCGGTGGATATTATGAGCCGATCCTCGCGGTCATCCCCGACGAAGATAAAGTCGGGCAGATCAAAAAGCTGACCCAAACCATTGAGGAAGAAATGGGAGCGACCCCTCAGGGGATGTGGCTGGCAGAAAGGGTGTGGGAGCCCCATCTCCCAAAGTACTTAGTAGAAGCAGGTGTAGAATATGCTACCATCGATGACTACCACTTCAAGAAATCCGGACTGAGAGAAGAGGATTTACACGGCTATTATCTAACAGAGGAGGATGGGAAGAGCTTAAAGGTTTTTCCAGGGAGCGAGACGTTACGGTACATCATCCCGTTTCATCCTCCGGAAGAAACTCTGGAGTACCTCTTACCACTGCGAGGGTCCTCTTGCGCAGCCATTTTTGCCGATGATGGTGAGAAATTCGGGATTTGGCCTTATACCTACCATTCGGTCTACGAAGAGGGCTGGTTAAAACGTTTCTTTGAATTGATTGGAAAAAATTTGGATTGGATCGAGCCCATGCCCCTCGGAGCCTATGCCATTCGCGAGAAGCCTCTCGGAAGAATCTATCTCCCCTGTTCCTCTTATATGGAGATGGATGAATGGAGTCTCCCTACGGAAGCCATGGTGGAATATGGAAAGGTTGTCGAGAGTTTGAAGGGGGGGCCTGAAGGCGAGAAGATCAGAAGATTTATCAAAGGAGGATTTTGGAGGAACTTCTTTGCCAAATATCCTGAGTCGAACGATCTGCATAAGAGAGTCCTCCATCTTCGGGAAAAGATAGGGCATGGGAAAAAGAAGACTGTCTCCAAAAAACAGGATTCTCTTCTTTATCTCCATCAAGCCCAGTGCAACGATGCCTATTGGCATGGTGTGTTCGGAGGCCTCTACCTTCCTCATCTTCGCCATGCCCTTTATGAGAACCTGATCAAGGCAGAAGCGATCTATGATCAAGAGATGCATCGAGAAAGAGAATGGATCGACTTGGAGAAGTTGGATTTCAACGGAGATGGGGATGAGGAAGTCATTCTGAAGAACCCGGAGATGGTTCTCCTTTTCAGTAGCCGTGGGGGAAGCCTTTTGGAAATGGATGATCGGTCAAAAGCATTCAATATCCTTGGGACCCTTACCCGAAGGAAAGAGGGCTATCATCACAACTTATTGGAATGCCGGGAACAAGCATCGAGGGATGAGGTATCCACAACCAAAACAAAAACCATCCACGAGATTTTTGATTCGAAGGAGAAAGGTTTAGATCAATATCTCCATTTTGATGGATATCGAAGAGTTTCCTTCTTAGATCATTTCATCTCCGAGCCGATGGATTTTGAATCATTTCGAAGGTGCCAGTATCAGGAGGAAGGGGATTTTATTAAGGAACCCTATGGGGTGGAGGTAAGAAGAAAAGGAAAGTATCAGGAGATCTTTTTTTCCCGGTCGGGGAGCCTTTTAAAGAATGGAAAAAGAGATCCGATTAAGATAGAAAAAAGCTTTTCCATTGCAACCCGGGAGAGGGTGGCAAAAGCATCTTATCAAATCAGTTACGAAGGAGAGAAGAGGAAAACAAACTTCGGTATCGAATTCAATATCAATCTCTTGGCCGGGGATGCACCGGATCGTTATTACGATATCCGAGGACATCAGCTCGAAGATCGAAGGCTGGCGAGCATCGGTGAATTGGAGGATGTCTCAGAGATTCAACTGGTTGACGAGTGGGTGGGGATGAAGGTCGTCTTGAAGATGGACAGAAGCTGCAATCTCTGGCGTTTTCCGATTGAGACCGTTTCCCTCTCAGAGAGCGGGTTCGAGAGGATTTTTCAAGGTTCGTGCCTGCTCCTTTACTGGCCGCTGGATTTAGGGCCTAACAAGGGTTTTGAGGTGAGTGTGGAATTGGGGATTTTCCCTTTTGAAAAATAAGCCTTCCCCTTACCCTTTCCCTCTCCCCTGTGGGGAGAGGGCGGGGTGAGGGGGGATGAGGAGGAGACGAGATGGAAAAAAAAGAGAAGCCCTTAGAGAAGCTGACCGCTAAAGAACTGAGGGAGATGGCTCTCGGGTTGGGTGGAATCCACGGCGTCCACGCGATGAAAAAAGAGGAATTGATCACAGCCATCCGTGCGGCCAAAGGCATTGCCGAGCCGGAACCCAAGAAGGAGAAAAAGGTTGTTGATAAGAAGGAGAAAGTTGTTCTAACCGTGGCCCAATTGAAACAGAAGGTAAAGGAACTGAGAGCCAAAAGAGAGGAACTTCTCCAGCAGAAAAATCTGAAGATGGCTGGAATTTTGAGAAAACGAATCAGCCGGCTGAAGAAGCAGACCCGGCGGGCCGCCTAATCCATAAATGAAAAGGGTTCAAGGGGTCTGGGGGCCAAGGGGTATATTAAAGAGATCAAAGAACAAACCCTTGAACCCTCGACCCCTCGAATCCTTGACCCCCCAGTATATTTATTATGCCTAAGGTTTCCGTGATCATTCCCACGTACAATCGTCTCCCCATGCTGAAAGAGGCGGTGGATTCAGTCCTGGCTCAAGATCTTGAAGGTTTGGAGCTGATCGTTGTCGATGACGGCTCCACCGATGGAACGGCAGAGGCGATGAAGCGATATGGGGGTAGGGTGAGACTCTTCCAACATCTCCGGAACAAAGGGGTGAGCGCTGCCCGAAACAGAGGGATTCTTCATGCCCGGGGCAAGTATATCGCCTTTTTGGATTCGGATGATCTTTGGGTAAAGGGGAAACTGAAGATTCAAGTGGATTTTCTGGATGACAACCCGCATTATCCCCTTTGCTACACCGACGAGATCTGGATCCGCAAAGGGAAGAGAGTCAACCCAATGCTCAAGCACGCGAAATATTCTGGCTGGATCTTTGAAAAATGCATTCCTCTCTGTATCATCAGCCCCTCCTCGGCGATGATGAGAAGAACACTTTTTTCAAAGGTCGGTCTCTTTGACGAGGCCCTTCCGGTATGTGAGGATTACGACTTCTGGCTCAGGGTCTCTGCACGCTTTCCCATTTTTTTTATCAATCGTAAACTGATCATCAAGCGGGGAGGGCATCCGGACCAGCTCTCGCAGAGATCGTGGGGAAATGACCGCTACCGGGTGATGGCTCTGGAAAAACTCTTATCGGAACCCACTATCGGCTCTGAGGAAAGAGAAATGATTCTTCAGGGGATGAAAAAGAAATGTTCCGTCCTTTACAAAGGTTTTCTAAAAAGAGGAAACGAGACCGAGGGAAGGCACTATCAGGAGATGATGAAGCGATATGGAATTGAAATATAATCCATTTTAAATGTCAAATGCCAAAGTTCAAATTTCAAATCAAATCCAAAGCTCAAATTTCAAAATTGTTTTGGATTTAGGGATTTGACATTCCTTTGGCATTTGGGTTTTGACATTTGACATTTCTTTTTTGCTTAATGAGATGATCCATATGAAACCAATCCAAAAGATACCCCTCCAACAAATCGACTTATCGGATGATACTTTTTCCGTCAATTATTTGCCCGATCTCCACAGACTTCGATCTTCCATTCAAGATGCAGGATTAATCCAGCCTGTGCTCTTAAGGAAGAACTCGGGTGGATACCAGATTGTTTGCGGGTTCAGAAGATCATCTGTGATGAAGGAGCTGGGGAAATCGGAGATTGAGTCACGAGTGTTCGAAGAGAAGGAGATGGACGAATTCCAGCTCTTTTCTCTCTCCCTGCATGAGAATCTGACGACCCGGGGATTCAACGCCGTTGAAAAGGCCATCGCCCTGGACAAGCTGGTTCATCGGTTTCAAATCCATCCTACCGCCGTCATCAAAACCTTCCTTCCCGCCTTCTCTCTCGAGCCTAATGAAAAGATTTTAAACACCTATCTCTCCCTTGCTCGGATGGAGGACGAAATCAAGACGTATGTATTGAAGGAGGAGGTTTCCCGTTCAAACATTCGAAGACTATCCACTCTAACTCCCGACAATCGAATGGCGCTCCTTTCCCTTATCTCTCCGCTCAAATTGGGCGAGAACCGCCTGAGAGAGCTGCTTACCCTTCTGGAAGAGACCTCCCGGAGAAATCAATCGACAATCAGAGAGATTGGCGGCCGGCCTGAACTTCAGGCCATCCTTTCTCAAAAGGAGCTTACCCCATCTCAGAAAGCCGAGCGAGTCAAGAAGGTTCTCTTGGGCCTCCGTTACCCGGAGTTGAATCAATTGGAGAAAGCCTTTGAGAAAAGAAGGAAAGACCTGAATTTGCCTCCCAATATCTCGCTTCACCATCCCCCCTTTTTTGAGGGAAAGGGGTTGAAGATCGAATTTCAATTTGAGAGCATGGAAGAGTTCCAGGCTATCCTTTCTGCCTTATCAGCCCTTCCGGGGAAGGAGGCATTTAAGCAGATGATTCAGAAAGATTAGAAATGCCAAATGTGAAGCTCCCCGCCCACAGGCCGGGGCTTCCCGGGAAGGAAATAATGTTTTAATTGTGCCCTTTGGCCCCGCCTTGTAGGCGGGGCCAAAGGGCACTTGCCGGTCAAAGTTCAAATGCCAAATGAAATTCAAATGCTAAAATATAGCAAGCTGCGGGGTAAGTCATTCCTACCAAAAGAATGTCATTCCTGTGAAAACAGGAATCCAGCTTCTTATGATAGTTTCCTGCTTGCGCAGAAACGGTGTCTGGACTCCCGCTTTCGCGGGAGTGACAGTGAAATGGTATTTTTCAGCACCTGCTGAAATTTATTTTTCGGCATGCGAGCTTTGGGATTTGAAATTTATAGGTTGATGATGTTGCCCATTCAGATTGAACGAATTTATCTCGATGAAAAGGCTGAAAAGGATCCGGTTTCGGAAACCATTCTGAGAGCCCTGCCGAATATTCCCGTAGAAAGAGTCCAGGATAAGAGATCTCTAATCAAACATTTTTCTTCGATCTCCGATCCGATCGGGATCGGGAAAAAACATCTTCTCATTACGCATTTTTATGGAAGGCGTTTAAAACCCTGTCCGGGAACCTCCAATCATATCTGTTGCGGGTACTATGTGATCAACGCCGTCACCAATTGCCCGATGGATTGCTCCTACTGCGTCCTTCAAGGATACCTGAATAATCCATTTCTCACCCTCTATACCAACTGGAATGATCTTCTTCAAGAGATAGATGGTTTTCTCTCAAGGGATCAGCCATCCCTTCTTCGGCTGGGGACAGGAGAACTCTCCGACAGCCTGGCCCTGGAACCCATCTTTCCTGTTTCACGATTTCTGATTGAGTTTTTTTCAAAGCGTCAGAAGGCAATTCTCGAACTGAAGACCAAATCGCCGAATATCGATTCCCTCCTGGGTTTGGACCATCAAGGGAAGACGGTTATTTCCTGGTCGGTCAATCCTCCTAAAATGATCGAAAGGGAGGAAATGAGGACTGCTCCATTAGAGGAGAGAATCGTTGCAGCCAGGAAGTGTCAGGAAAAGGGATATCCATTGGGATTTCATTTTGACCCGATCCTTTACCATGAAGGCTGGGAGAAGGAATACCAGGAGACGATCCTTCAACTTTTCAGACAAATAGATCCCAGAAGGGTAGCCTGGATCAGCCTGGGAGGGTTTCGTTACCCGCCTAACCTCAAAGCGATCGCAGAGGAACGTTTTCCGAAAACCGAAGTATTCCTTGGAGAACTATTTCCCGGAAGAGATGGCAAGTTCCGCTATTTGAAAGAGATTCGCGTGGACATGTATCGAAAAATAGCAGGATGGTTGAAACAAGTCGACCCAGGTCTTTTTATCTATCTTTGCATGGAAAGCAAGGAAGTGTGGGAAAGGGTTTTTGGCTGGGCACCGTCAAATAGTTTCCATTTGAATCAGATGTTTGAAGAGAGGGTCAGGAAATTTTTGGGAAGATGATCAAAAGAAAACCAAACAGGTTGGGAGATTACGATTATTCCCAGGATGGATATTATTTTATAACCATTTGTACCCAAAATAGAGAAGAGTGGTTTGGAAAAATTGAAAAAGAACAGAAGACCTTGAATGGATATGGGGAGGTGGCCAAAGACTTTTGGGTTGAGATACCCCCACATTTTGATGACGTTAAGATTGATGAATTTACAATAATGCCCAATCATATGCACGGAATTTTGATTGTCGAAAAAAATAGGGTCGGGAACGCATATATGCGTTCCCTACAAGATAGGACAAAGATGCTGTTATCCAAGACAGTTCAACAGTTCAAATCATCTGTTACACGGAAAATTCATTCCATCCAGAATGATTTTAAATTCCAATGGCAGAAATCGTTCTATGATCACATCATACGTAATGAAAAATCGCTTAGTCATGTAAGGCAATACATCGTTGATAATCCATTGAAATGGGATTTAGATAGGGAAAACCCGTTGTCCAAGAACTTTAATTTGGACAAGGATCTTTATTGGAAGGAAATGTATGATCAAATGTAGGGAGAATTTTGTTTAGACCATCAGGTATTTCTTTTTAATTTCCTCATTCGCTTCAAATTCCGCCAGAGGTCCCTCAAAACGTATCCGCCCGTTATCAATCACGTAGACCCGGCTGATCAGCTTCAGGGCGGACTTCACATTCTGCTCCGAAAGGAGGATGCTAATCCCGGTCTCTCTTAGCTTGAGGATCTGTTTTTCAAGATCTCTTACGACAAGGGGTGCCAAACCTTCTGTCGGCTCATCCAGCAACAGGAGTTCAGGGCTGCTCATCAATGCCCTCCCCACCGCAAGCATCTGCTGCTCCCCACCGCTCAGGTTTCCACTTCTTCGGGATTTAATTTCTCCAAGGACCGGGAAGAGGTCATAAACACGCTCTTTATTCCAATCCTCGTTTCTTCTAAAGGTGATTTCGAGATTATCATCGACGCTGAGATCCGCAAAGACGCGCCGGTCGTCGGGGACATAGGCGATGCCGCGCCGGACGAGCAAAAAGGCCTTCTCCCTCGTAATCGGTTCTGCCTTAAAGGTGATCGTCCCTTGTCGCGGGGGCGTCAGTCCCATGATGCTCCGCATCGTCGTGCTCTTGCCCGCCCCATTCCTTCCCAGCAACCCGACAATCTCACCCTGAGAGACAGTGAGAGAAACATCGAACAGAATGTGGCTCAGGCCATAAAACGTATGGATCCCGTTTACGCTAAGCATACCCCGCTCTCACTCTCGCCGAGATAGGCGTCCTGAACCTCTCTATTGCATCTGACGTCCGCCGGGAGTCCTTGGATGATGGATTTCCCGCGCACCATGACCATAATCCTATTGGCTATGGCAAAGACCAATTCCATATCGTGCTCGCAGAAGAGAATCGTCAAGCCCAGGTCGGCGGATAACCGTTTAATCAGATCGATGCAGCGGACGGTTTCTTCAGGGGACAGGCCTGCCGTCGGTTCATCCAGAATGAGAAGCTCCGGATGGCCTCCTAAGGCGATGGCTATCTCCAGTGCCTTCTGGTCGCCATGAGAAAGCGATCCGCTCACGGAGTGCCCCTTGTCGGTAAGACCGACACTTTGCAGGATATCCGATGTCTCTTCAATCAGGAGTTTTCTTGAAGGGGAGAAGAGGTTAAAAGTCTTTCCGTGTCTTGAGAGCACTGCAATTTGTACATTCTCAAAAACGGTCAGCCTGGAAAATATGTTAACGACCTGGAAGGATCGGCTCATCCCTTTCTTACAGATTCGGTAGGCGGGCAAACCGGTTATCTCTTCTTCCTTGAAAATAACCCTGCCGCCATCGGGTTTGATGATTCCGGTGATCAGGTTGAAAAGGGTCGTTTTTCCCGCTCCGTTTGGGCCGATGACAGCCACAATCTCACTTTTCTGCACCTCCAGGTTAGCCCCGTTGACCGCCATGAAACCGCCAAAAGATTTCTGAATCCCCTCGATCCGAAGCATTTATGCCTTTCCTCCGGAGGCTAAATTTCCAAGCTGTTTGAATTTTGCATTCACATACCCGAGCACTCCCTGCGGCAGGAAGATGATGACGAGCATGAGAATGATTCCTTGTGTAAGCGTCCAGTACTCGGTAAAGGTACTGGCAAAGGTTCGAAGTGCCACCATAATGGCCGCTCCCAGCATAGGCCCCAAAAAGGTAAGCCAGCCGCCCAGGAGACACATGATAAGGATCTCAAGCGAGAGGGTCCAAAAGAGCATGTCGGGGAAAGCAGAATTATCAACCACGACAAAAAGAACCCCTGCCACACCGGCAAAGAAACCGGCGATGACCAGAGCAACCAGTTGATGGAGCTTGACATTGACCCCCACGGCCTCGCTGCGCACAGGATTGTCCCGGATGCCCTGAAGAGCGCTTCCGAAGGGAGACTTTACGATAAAGTACATGGCGATCAGGCAGGCGGCTGTTACGAATAGAGCGAAGTAGTAAGAACCCGTCGTGGAGCCAATGAGAGATGGCATTGAAACACCGTGAATCCCGTCATCACCGCCGGTAAACGAATACCATCGATAGACAATCGCCCACACCAATGATCCTAAGGATATCTGCAGCATTCCAAAGTATAACTTGGATAAGCGGACACAGATGGCCCCCATGACAAGAGAGATGAAGGCTGCCAACAACGGGCCGACCAAGAAGCCGATCCACGGGGAATAGCCAAGCTTGGTGATCGTGAGAGCGGCTCCATACGCTCCCACACCATAAAAGACGGCGTGGTGAAACTGATAAATCCCTCCATAGCCCAGAACGAGATTGAGGCTCATGGCTGCAAGACCGCTCACAAAGATCAGTGCCAAGAGATAGGTGTAAAACCGGGTTATGACGAGAGGAAAAACGAGGAGAAGAATAAAAAGGATGGGCACTAACCAGGATTCTTTTCCACGAATAGTTAGGGTCGCCAAGAGAGACCTCTTTTCACCAGGTTGATTTCAGTAGCCCGGTGGGACGGAAAATCAGCACCGTCACAACCGCGGCATAGGGGAATACAATTCCAAACTGCGGCCAAATTAAGATGCCGAGGGATTGGGTTAATCCGAAGATCAGAGCACCGAGTAACGCTCCCCATACATTACCGAGCCCGCCTATGATGACGATCAGAAAGGCTTCCATGATCAGCGTGTGATCCATTCCCAGGGTGATATTCACGATCGGTGAAACAAGGGCTCCGCCCATACCTGCCAGAAAGCAACCGATCACAAAGACAATGGCAAAGACCCAGCTCACATTAATGCCTACGGCGCCCACCATCTCCCGGTCGACTGCCGCTGCCCGGGAAATCTTTCCTATCTTTGTTTTATTCGTAAGAAACCAGAGGCCCAATGCGACAACGGGACCGATGATGACCAGGAATATGTTGTAAATGGGAATGGGCAGACTCTCTACGGGGACGGGCCCCTTGAAGGAGCCCGGCAACTGGACCGTCCTGTATTCACCACCCCATACCAATTTTACAAGGTCACCGAGAATAAGAGCAAACGAGAAGGTTAAAAGAAGGAGCATCAGGTGCTCCCTTTCGTACAGGTGTGCAAAGATCCCCCTCTCTACGACAAGGCTGAGAAGGGCTACCGCAAAAGGAGCCAAGGCCAGCGCCATCCAAAAACCGGTTGTACCCCCTCCGAACCATTTGGATACACTAAAAGCCACGAAGGCTCCGATCATATAGAGGGAGCCGTGCGCAATGTTCGGGATCCGGAGCACCCCGAGAATGAGCGTCAAGCCCGACGCGACGATGAATAGAATGGTCGTCCGGCTCAGGCCTACAAGGATCTGACATAAAATTCCGGGTGGGCAGATCGATAATAAGAATTCCAAACCCAACTCTCCCTAAAAGGAGCTCCCGCCCTGAGGGCGGGAGCTCCCCAAAAGGTGTAGCCTGCCAAGTTATTTGCGCAGAGCTTTGATCTCTTGGCATGTCGGCAGGTAGTCCTTCGCCGGGATGGTCACGATGTCAGAAGCGATAAGGAAAGGATACTCAGGAGCCTTTTTGGTTACACCGAAGAACATCGGCAGCGTCGTTTGATGATCACAGGCTCGAAGTTCCAACTTGCCCACGGGACTGTCAATCACGAGGCCTTCCAGGGCTTTGATCAATTTCTCCTTATCTACTTTACCTGCCTTTAGAAAACCTTTTTCGAAGAACGCACCCATCGCGTAACCGTACAGGGCACCCACCTTCGGATAGCGGTTATAAGTCTTTCTAAACTCCTCTACGAAAGCTTTGTTTTCAGGAGTATCAGGATAATAGAAAAGGTAGTTGGCCGTACCGTAAACTCCTTCAGGGGCATCTTGACCCTGGGGTTCAAGCGTGGAGAGTTCTATGGCCGTGTGCTGATAGAATGGAATCTTCTTCTCTAATCCGGTGGCCTTTGCTGCCTTCTGGAAATTGACCATTCCAGTACCACCCGTAGCGGATATGATGAAATCGGGCTTCGCGGCAAGAATAGCGGTGATGTAAGGCGTAAAATCCGTCTCCCCTAATTTCCACCAGGTCTGGCCGAGCAACTGCACCCCGGGCTTTAATTTCTTCAGTTGGTTCCACACGCCATCTGCGATGGCATGGCCGTATTCATAATCATCCCCGGCAATCCAGTACTTGACGAAAGGCTTTTTTGCGAGTGCAAAGGCTGCAGCCCTACCAGCCATCAAGGTGTTTTCGGAAATTTGGAAGACGTAACGGTGGCCTTTCTCGCCGGTAATCTTATCGCTTTTGGCGAAGGTGACGAAAAAAGGGATCTTCTCTTTTTTGGCGAAGTCGGATACGGCAAGGGATGTCGCACTATTGATAGTACCCATTAGAATGTCAACCCCTTCCTTGAGGACCAGTTCTTTGGCCATGGCGAGGCCGATATCCGGTTTGAACTTCTCGTCTCTGGTGACGAACTCGATTTTCTTGCCCAGGACCCCTCCCTTGGCATTCACTTTGTTAATGGCCATTTTGAACCCATCCAGGACATCGAACGTAAAAACCGATGCCGGTCCCGTGTAGGTGTCCACAATCCCCACTTTGATCGTGTCGGCCCCAAATGAGAAAGACGTGGCCAAAAACCCGAGCAGAACAACACTCATCCCTATGATCATTCCCTTTTTCATAATACCCTCCTTTTCTGTAGAATTTTTATACGTTCGATCCCGCTTTTTACCTCCCCCTTATGAAACTGTGTCTTAATTAACGGAAAACCACCTCCGTTACAATACGGAGCAGACGGTCAGATGACGAAGCTTTAGGGCGGACACCTTTCCGTGGTTCTCCCTAAAGAGTCATAATTTACCATGTTCGTTCTTTTTGTCAATAAAAATGGTGTTTACGACCCTATCAAACGGCCCGGGCTTTTTGCGTTTAGATATTGATGTTCATCTTGAATGTGCAGAAATCTCTCTGCGCCTGTTTCTCAGCCCTTGTCATCTTACCGGAAGCCACTGAAATAACCCCTTCAAAAATCCGCTTCCCGGCCTCCGTCACCGTCTCCTTTCCCTGAAGCATCTTGCTCACATCGATATCCATATCGTTACCGCCCGATATTTCTCCCCTATGACCGGAGGGTTGCTGGAAGGTCTGTGTCTCCCACGACCTACATCAACTCAGCAGAACCTCCGTCGACAGGCAATGCATGCCCGGTGATATACGAAGCCTCATCCGAACACAGCCACACAATGGCCTCGGCGATCTCTTCCGGCACGGCCATTCGTCTCATTGGGACAGTGGAGATATACCATGCCTCCCGTGCTGGATCCCGCCTGCACAGTTCTTCTACAAAGGGTGTGCGGACAGGACCAGGGCATACCGCATTCACACGGATTCCAGACTCGGCGTGTTCCAGGGCAGCCATTCTTGTCAATCCGATAATGCCATGTTTTGCGGAACTGTAAGCGGTTGAACCTTTATTCGGTTTTAACCCTGCATCCGATGAAATATTGACGATAGCCCCCCTGCCTTGCTTGAGCATTTGAGGGATCTCATACTTGAGACACAACCACACACTCTTAAAGTTGGCATCCATAACATGGTTCCATTCTCTTTCTGGGAATTCGATTAACGGAACCCTGAGCCCTGGAATGCCGGCATTGTTGCATGCATAGTTTAATCTACCGTACGTCTCTACCGCCTTATTGACAAGCCTCTCCACCTGAGCTGCCTGCGACACATCGGTCTGGACGAAGATCGATTCGCCGCCGCACTTTTTGATCATATCCACCGTTTCCTCTCCCCCGTTGATATTTAAATCACAACAACCAACGACCCTTGCCCCCTCCCTCGCAAACGCCAGAGCAGCTGCGCGGCCGATTCCGGAACTTGAACCGGTCACTAAGGCGACTTTACCTTCCATGCTTCTTGCCATATCAGAGCCTCCTCTATACCCTCTCGCCTTTGTTTACAACGAGGCGGTCATCTCTCACGTGAGCATACATCAACTCCGTCCCATTTCACAAGACTTTGCTGAAACAAGGCTTTGCTTTCTTAAACCCCTTTCATGCATCGAAAGTAATAGGAATAATTAGGAGATAATTAGGAGTTGACAAATAATGCAGTATCATGCATTCTGTGGTGGAAACATGGGGGTTTCAAATCATTGAAAGGAGGACTTCTTATGAAGAAAAAGATGAACCGGAGGACATTTCTTAAATATTCAGCAGCCGTGGGCGCCACCACAGCCATCTCAGGGTTTCCCACTGTTTTGCGGTCCCAGCCCAAGGAAATCCTTATCGCCTCGATCCAGCCCGTCACAGGCGTGATCGCTGATCTCGGGATCGCCGATCGTCGAACCAATCAGCTCGCCGTCGACGACATCAATGCCAGGGGGGGCATTAAGTCAATGGGTGGAGCCAAATTGAAACTCCTGCTGGCAGATACGGAAGCAAAAGAAGAGGTCGCCCGTTCAGAGGCAGAGCGGGTGATTACCGAAGGAGCGGTGTGCCTGACCGGTCCATTTCTAAGCGGTAATGCGATGACCATTGGCACCCTCTGCGAGCAGAGAGGAATCCCTTTTGTCATGGATGTGGCTGCGGCAGATGCGGTTACACAGAAGGGTTTCAAATATACCTTCCGTTGCTTTCCGAATCAATCCCTTCTCATCAAGAACATAGGTGACTATCTCGGCCAAATTGTTAAAGAAAAGAAAGTGAACATCAAGAGGATTGCGGTCACCAATGCAGGAGACCTCTTCGGCCGCGTTCAAGGCCAAGGGTTTGTCGATTACGTTAAGGCTAAGAAACTCTCCTTTGATGCAGAGATCGTTGAGCATATCGAATACCCGCTGGGCGTGCAAGACCTCTCAGCTGAGGTTTCAAAGATTAAGGCAGCCAAGCCGGATATTCTCTGCCCCGTGGCCAGATCCGGGGATGCCAAATTGCTACTCCGGGAAGTCTACAAACAGAGAGTTGAGCTTTTAGGGATTATCGGTCCTGGAAGCCCCGGATGGTATGAGCCTGAATTTATCAAGGATATGGGACCCCTGGCTAACTTTGTCATGGACAATGCGCCATGGCCAAATCCGAAAAGTCCTAAATATAAGGAGACCAATGAGCGATTTGGCAAACTCTATCCCGGGAAGTATCTGGACGGAAATTCGGGGTATGGCTATTTAGCGGTGATGGTCATTGCGGATGCCCTGGAAAGGGCAAAATCCACAAAGCCTGAGGCCATCGTGGATGCCTTGAGAAAGACCAATTATAAACAAGATATCATGGTGGGAGGTCCTGTACAATTTACTCCAAACGGTGACAACGCCAATGCAGCGACTGCATTGTTGCAGGTTTTAAAGGGAGAAGTGAAAGTGGTGCTTCCTAAGGAAATGGCCGAGACGGCTTATGTCTTTCCCCAGCCACTCCTATGGAAGCGGTGAGGTTGAGCTCAGTTTTTGTTTCTCAATCGATGATCAAGGAATCTCTGACGGGAGAGGGTTAAGGCCTCACGGCTTTGGCCTCTCCCCTATTTTCCAGCCTTTACCTTATCGGCTATCTTCCTGAATTCGTCCTCGCTAAGCACTCCCTTCGAATCGTGAGATTTCAGCTTCACCCGATCAAGGACTTTCTGCGCTTCTTCGTCGGTCAGTTCGATATTCAGCTTTTCAGCCCAGATCGTAACATTAGCAAGACCACTTTTCTTACTCATTCCTATTCTTGGCTCCCGATGCCCGACAAAATCAGGACGCACGGGATAGACCGTTAGAAGATTTTTCTCAAAAACATTTTTGTAAAAATTGGTTACCATTCCAGCTTCAATATCATAGATGTCGTCGCCGATGAAAGGTTTGTTTGCCGGGATCTTAAACCCAGAAAGCTTCTCAACGAGTTTGGACAGCTTATTGATGCTCCGGTAGTCGAGGCCGACATCGATCCCGTACATCGTCAATAGCGCGAGGACCGTCTCTTCCATAGGCGTATTGCCGCACCGGTCTCCAATACCCAGCACCGTGGTATGAATCACCTCGGCTCCGGCCATCACGGCACTCACTGTGTTGGCTGCACCCATACCAAAATCGTTATGAAAGTGGGCCTCCAGCGGCTTCGACACTCTTTCTTTAACTTTCTTTGCAAAACAGGCAGCGGCCTGGGGAGAGAGCACACCCTGAGTGTCCACGAGGGCAAGAGCATCCATATGGCCATGAGTGGCCACCTGCTGCACAAGGTCCATCAACCAGTTGAAATCGGACCTCGTGGCATCGACGGTAAAAAAGACAACGTAGAGTCCCTGCTCTTTGGCAAAGGCAGTTGCCTCGATAGAAAGATCGATGGCCCTTTGCATCGGCCATTTATAGGCCAGCTCGACGAACTGCCTGCTGCCTGGTATCTCCATGATGACACCATCTACGCCACAGTCCCTTGCCACTTTGACATCATGAGTCATACACCGCGAAAAGCAGAAAATCTCCGACTTCAGGTTGCGCTTTACGATCTCCTTGATGGCAGCTAAATCGTTGGGTGACATCAACGGCATGCCCGCCTCGATTCGGTGTACCCCTATCTCTGAAAGCATCTCGGCAATGCGTATTTTATCGTCTTTCGTGAAGACGATATGAGGTTGCTGCTCTCCGTCCCGCAGCGTCACATCGTGAATCTTGACCTTTTTAGGCGGATGGTAGTCCTTGGTCACCTCCTCCGAGTAATTCCAAGGACTGACAAACCAGTTGTCTGTCTTCCATGGTGTCGCCATATCCCTAACCTCCAACGATGCAGAAAATAACGCGACCGGCAAGTGCCCCTTAACCCCGCCTATACCCCTCTTTCCCAGAGTTGCTTCGGCCAGGGAAAGACACACTTTGCCTCAGCGAACTTTTGAGGCAGGACTACTTTGACCTGGCCCCCAAGGATCTGGTTCATAGCGACGTCGGCGTTGACATTGTCGCCCTTAGCATCGAAGATAATAGCCCCGCCAATCATCAAATCCTGTTTAAAATAAGTCTTTCGCAGAGCCTCTTTGATATCTTCCGGTTTCGAAGACTTGGCCCTTTCAAGGGCGTCGGCAATGACCAAAATCGATAAATAGGAGTTTCCTGAATTGGTGTCGATATATTTCCCGGGATATAACTTCGAAAACTTCGCATTAACCTCTTTATACATCTTACCTTGGGGATTATACCAAGGGTTATTCACCATCACATATTCGGAAAGGGCCTTCATATCCTGAATAAATTCCGGCTCGTACCATCCTGGGCTTCCGGGGCTGATAAGACCCATCAGCGGAACCCGCTGCTTATAAAGTTCCCGCATGATCAACTTGGCATCCCCAGGCCTGGCAACGGGGAAGAGCACATCCGGCTTCAGAAACTTGATCTTTGAAATCTCTGCGGATAGATCCTGAACCCCGAGCGGATATTCGATCTGGGTCAGTATCTCGATGGGGAATTTCTTCTCCTTGACAACCTTGATGAAAGTCGCCCCCTGATCCCGGCCGAAGAGATCTCCTGTATTGGTGACGACTCCTCTGATCTTGCTGATACTCTTCTCCTTCATGATTTGTTCCATATAGAGAAGCATGGTATTGGCCATGCTCACGGGGGTAGCATAAGTTCTAAAAGTATATTTGAAGCCCTGCTGGGTGATATTGGCCGCTACGACATCCGTCACGAAGGGGACACCCCTCTGCTCACAGAGGGTGGCGATCGTCATTGCATTACCGCTGAGAAACGGACCCGTCAGACAGGAGGCACCATCCTTCATCACACGCTCTGCCTCTGAGCGGGCGATTTCCTCTTTGGCCTCGCTATCTGCCAGCAACAGCCTCAGTTTGGCTCCACCCAATGACTGAATGCCCCCCCTGGCATTGATGTCATCAACGGCCAGCTGATTTCCCCTTCGCTTCGCAATTCCAATATCGGAGACGACGCCTGTTACCGGGTAGATCGAACCGATGAGAATCTCTTTGGGCTGCGACCGCAAGAAGGTAGGAAAACCCGAAAAAGCGGTGGTAGCACCCACTGCCGCTGAAACCTTCAAGAAAGTTCGACGATTCATCTTCTTTTTCATAGGAAGTCCTCCTTTCAGCTATTTTAATTTTTCCCTTCCAACGTTACCCCTTCTTACCCCATTTTTCCATCCACTTTTTCTTCACTTCAGGGTTGACGGCATAGGTGGGCCATTCACCCCGTAGGGCCATGACCACCTGTGTCATGGGTTTAACGTACACTTCAAGCTCTGAAGTAACAGAGTAAAAGGCGCTGTGCCCCGTGAGAATGACGTTCGCCATTTTTATTAAAGGATTGGTTGCAGCGATCGGTTCATCGACAGTGACATCGATCCCAGCCCCTGCGATGCGGCCCTCCCTCAACGCCCGGATAAGGCTTTCCTGATCGACACATCCTCCTCGCGCCGTATTAATAAAATAGGAGGTCGGCTTCATCTTTTTGAATTCTTCGTGTCCGATGAGATTTCGGGTTTCCCGATTCAGCGGCGTGTGAAGGCTAATGAAGTCAGATTCCTGGAGAAGCGTCTCGAGGTCCACCGGGTTGACCCCGTGAGTTTCCATGACAGCGCCTAAAACATAGGGGTCATAAGCGATCACCTTCATCCCCAACCCCTTGGCCTTCAGGGCCGTGGCTGTGCCAATCTTGCCAAAACCGATAATACCTAACGTCTGTTCACGCATGCGGAATATGGGATAGGCAACCTCTACTAAGGCCTTTCTATCCATAGTCAAATTGATCTGTCTTTCCCTCACCGCCTTATCGATCTGCGGGATTTTGTGGCCTAGAGATAGCATCAATCCTATGGCGAGACCTGAGACCTCGTCCATACAGTAATCAGGAACATTGGTTACGACGATTCCGTATTCGGTGGCCGCTTCTAAATCTGTCGTATCGTAACCTATAGCGATACCACCAATGATACGGCACCTGGAAAGAGCTCCGAGCACGCGTCGACTGAAAGGATGAATGGATACGACGCCGATCAGCGCATCTGCATCGCTGGCGTTCTTGATAATCTCTTCTTCTGTCCTCCACATCCCCTTGACGAAAGAGACATCGACAGATGCCAGTAACTTCTCTCCCAGATCCACACCCTCCAGGGAAAAAGTATGAACCACCTTGAAAGTCATGGTCTAATCCTCTCGTGAAATTATTCCGATTTGAAGTAACCCGAACTCTAGACCTTGTCAAGATAAGCTTTTGGAATCGGTCCCTTCCTCGCAAGGATTGAAAATCAATTTCGCCTATGTTAAAGTCCCTGCGGAAAGGTAGCTGAGGTCAAACCATCTTCCCCATGCCGAAGCAGCTCCAGAAACTTGGAACATAAGGGGACATGAATCTTAACCTCCTTTTTCAACTTGCCGTGAGCGGCTTTCTGATGGGAGGGGTTTACAGCCTGATTGCTTTAGGCCTCTCCCTTATTTTTGGCGTGCTCAGGGTGATCAACTTCGCCCATGGCGAAATGATGGTCTGGGGGATGTACATTGCCTATACGGTTTTCCTCCGGACCGGGATCGACCCATTCTTTTCCTTTCTCATCAGCGCCGCAGGCCTTTTCGTCTTGGGCTATCTCCTTCAGCGTACCGTCGTGAATCGCATCCTCGACTCCCCAGAAGCCATGCAGGTTCTTCCCCTCGTAGGAATAGCCATGGTCTTTGAGAATAGCGCCCGGATCATCTGGGGCCCGGATTATATCAGCCCTCAAAGTCGATTCTCTCTCAGCTCTCTGCCTATCGGAAACTTGATGATCGATGTTCCCCGGCTCCTCGCCTTTTGTTTGGCCATTATCATTACGTTCATCGTTCTTTTTTTCTTAAAAAAGACCGATGCGGGAAAATCGATTCGAGCGGCCGCGGATAACCGGACCGGTGCCATTCTTGTGGGCAAGGACATCAACAGGATCTACGCCGTCTGTTTCGGAGTCGGAACAGCCTGTGTGGGTGCGGCTGGAGGCCTCCTCGTCCCGATCATGCCTCTTTCACCCCATATCGGGGCCCCTTTTACGATGATCTCCTTCATCATCGTGATCTTAGGGGGAATGGGAAGCTTAACAGGCGCTATGGTGGGAGGGTTCATCGTGGGCATCGCCGAATCGATCGGACCCGAGCTGATCACAGGTTTATTCCATGGAATCGGTTTAGGCCTCGATTTTCCCAATACAATGAAACAAGTCGTCAGCTTTTTTATCCTCATCGTCATCATGATATGGAGACCCCAGGGACTGTTTGGAGGAAAGAAGGGATGAAAAGGCTCTATACCTTCCTCCTCATCGGATTGCTCATTCTTCTCGTGTTGCCGAAGTTTTTGAGCTCCTATGCACTCGGTGTCTTTATTATGATCTTTTTTTATGCCTATTTAGGGCAGTCCTGGAATATCCTGACCGGATATACAGGGGTCATTTCCTTAGGCCATTCCCTCTATATCGGCGTAGGCGCTTATGCCACAACCTACCTTGTCATGGCCTTCGGCTTGAGCCCCTGGATAGGAATGTGGATCGGGGGAACCTGTGCTGCACTGATCGGCTTGGTGATCGGGTACCTGGGCTTTCGTTTCGGCATGAAAGGAGTCTACTTTGTCCTTCTTACCATCGCCTTCGCCGAGATCGGGAGATTGATCCTTCTCCATTTAAAGGTGTTCGGTTCATTCCAAGGTCTCTTCATCACTCCCAATTTTTCCTATCGCAACTTTCAATTTAAGAGCAATCATGCGTATTACTACATTGGGCTTGGCTATGTGATCTTCTCTCTGATCGTTGTCCGTCTGATCGAGAGATCGAAAATCGGCAGATATATGGTCGCCTTAAGGGAGGATGAAGATGCTGCCGAAAGCCTGGGGGTCAATGTATTCAAATACAAAATGATCGCCATCTGCATCAGCGCCTTTATGACCTCTTTGGCCGGCGCTTTCTATGCAAATTATCTTTATTATCTCCATCCCGGAACACTGATGTCGATGGCCTTCTCGATTGAAATCATTTTAAGACCTATCATCGGTGGACTGGGAACGGTGCTGGGTCCGATCATCGGATCGTTTTTGATCACGCCCTTGGCTGAGCTTTCGCGATCCTATTTTGCCAAGGCAGGTTATGAAGGACTGCACCTGGTGATCTATGGATTCTTATTAGTTGCAGTCGTCCTCTTCTTTCCAAGAGGGGTGGTCTCATACATCAAGAAACTCTTTATGCCTGCCATCGCTCGTCAGAAGAAATTAAGGGCATAATACCCATACTGAAAACCTAGAACAGAATGGTTTGAATTATTTGGAATTGGAGCTTGGAAATTATTTGGGGTTTGTAATTTGGAATTTGGAAAAAATCTTATTAGGCAACAGCGTCTGGGGAGGGTTGTGGTTTGTCACTTTTGGAGCTGAAGGACGTGTGTAAGAATTTTGGCGGCTTGAAGGCAGTCTCCGAGGTCTCATTTAAGTTGGAGCATGGGGAGATCTTAGGAATCATCGGCCCGAACGGAGCCGGGAAGACAACCGTTTTCAACACGATGACAGGCTTTTTCAAACCGGATGCGGGTGAGATCTGGTTAAGCGGAGAGACCCTGGTCAACCTCAAGCCTCACCAGATCTGTCAGAGGGGGATGGTGAGGACATTTCAACTGGTTAAGCCCTTTCTTCAACTGACGGTTTTGGATAATGTGGTCGTAGCGGCTCTAAACAGAACGAAGATAGTTAAAGAAGCCCATGAGAAGGCATCGGAGACAATCGATTTCGTCGGATTGGGTGAGAAAAGGGATAACCTGGCATCCGGTCTCACCCTTCCTGATCGGAAGAGGCTGGAGCTTGCAAGGGCCTTAGCGACTGAACCAAAAGTTCTTCTGTTAGATGAGGTGATGGCAGGATTGACCCCAACGGAGGTGGACGCGTTGATTCGACTGCTGACGAAAGTAAACCAAAAGGGTGTCACCATTCTTCTGATCGAACATGTGATGAGAGGCTTGATGGCCCTCTCAAAGCGAGTGGTTGTTCTGAATTACGGGGTGAAGATAGCAGAGGGAACACCTGAAGAGGTAGTGAAGAACTCAAAGGTCATCGAAGCCTATTTGGGAGAGGAGTTTGGGCGGGAGGAACTGAAGCGTGCTTAGCGTCCAGGGGATTGATGTCTTCTATGGTGATCTTCAGGCACTGAGAAGCGTCTCTCTTAAAGTGAATGAGAGGGAGATCATCTCCATTGTTGGATCGAATGGAGCAGGGAAGTCTACGACGCTGATGGCCCTCTCCGGTATTTTACACCCCAGAGGAGGAGAGATTTACTTCAACGAGAGGCCGGTACACCGCTACTCCTCTTCAAAAATCGTTGAGCTGGGAATTGTCCAAATTCCGGAAGGTCGTCAGCTCTTCCCCACCCTTACCGTCGTCGAAAATTTGGAGATGGGATCTCAATTTCCAAAGGCCAAAAAGATGAGGAAAGAGACGATGGGGTGGGTCTTCAAACTTTTTCCCAGATTGGAGGAGAGGAATAACCAGCTGGCAGGGACCCTCAGCGGCGGGGAGCAACAGATGCTTGCCATCGGAAGGGGATTAATGTCCAAACCCACTCTCTTAATGCTCGATGAACCCTCTTTAGGCCTTTCCCCTATTTTGGTCAAGGCGATCTTTGATATCATCAGAGAGATCAATCAGCAGGGGACAACCATCCTATTAGTGGAACAGAATGTATTCTACTCCCTCAAGCTGTCTCATCGTGGATATGTCCTGGAAAATGGTACTATTGTTTTAAGTGGAACCAGCCAAGACCTCCTCAAAAATCAACATATACGTGAAAGCTACCTCGGCCTGTGAATAATGAAAGAATAGAGGGCTGGGAGTTTGGCTTTTGGAGATTCAAAACAAAACTAATTGAACTCCAAATCTATCCGGAAGGTATAGTCCAATATTTTCCTTTAAAGTGACTCCTTAATCCCTCTAACGGTGTTCATCTTCTAAGATTGATGAGGGTTGAAATTCCCCGCAGAAAAGGCTCCCCCATTATTTTTGAGAAAGATGAGTTTCCCAAAGCCTGACACGACGCTTGAAAAACTCTCAAGACTTCCTCTTGTCTACGGCAGCCCGACAGTAACCGCCGGAAATGCCCCGGGACTCGATTGACCCTGATTTATGGATTGAGAAGAAGGGGAGGAGGCAGGAGGGGGATGGCCTCCATATGTGGAGGTTAGCCCAGGGGGACGGCGTAGTGGTCGAGGTGGAGAACAAATAAAGTTGACAAAAATACGAGAATCGGTATAATAGTGTATATTTTCACAATCTTTGTGGATCGGATAAACCATGGTCTGGATGTCAATGTGCCTAATAGAGAAAGGTCCGACCATCGCAATTGATTATGCGACCCTTGACTATTTCACTGATCATTGATAACCTGCACCCATAGAGCAGTATGATGGCCTCGTGGCCATGCGTATGGAAAGCGGGAAGGGGGGTTTCTGGCGTTTTTGAAAAAACGGACTAACAATTATCAACGGACAACTGGCAATTATCAATGCGGCGTATTGCTTTGACTATTGGTAGTTCATCTTATTGAAAGGAGGATGTTATGGAACAGTTCATTAAGGGGGGTGCGTTTTTGCTTGAATCGATTTCTCCTAAGGAAGTCTTCACCCCGGAGGACTTTAATGAAGAGCAGAAGTTGATCGCGAAGGCAGTTACCGAATTTGTTACAGGCGAAATTATACCAGTGGCCGATGATATTGAGGCGAAGAAAGAAGGGCTCCTTTCAAGCCTGCTCAAGAAGGCCGGGGAGCTTGGGTTTCTCTCCGCAGACATCCCGGAAGAGTATGGGGGACAGGATTTGGATAAGATCAGTTCCCTCCTGGTCTGGGAGAAGATGGCCCACGGAGGAGGTTCTTTCCAGGCCTCCTGCGGGGCTCACACCGGAATCGGTTCTCTTCCACTTGTATTCTTCGGCACTAAGGACCAGAAGAAACGTTATTTACCCAAATTGGCTACGGGAGAGTTTATTGGCGCCTATGCCTTGACAGAGCCTGAAGCAGGCACAGATGCCATGAATGCCAAGACCACGGCCGTTCTCAGCCCTGATGGAAAATATTACATCCTGAACGGCCAGAAGCAGTTTATCACCAATGCAGGCATTGCGGATACCTTCGTCACCTTTGCCAAGGTGAACGGAAAATTTACCTCCTTCATTGTCGAGAAGACGTTCGAAGGGGTCTCGCTGGACGAGGAAGAGAATAAGATGGGGATGAAAGGTTCCTCGACACGAGCTGTGATCTACACGGATGCCAAGGTTCCTGTGGCGAATCTTATCGGAGAGATTGGCAGGGGCCACATCGTGGCTTTAAACGTCCTGAATATGGCGCGTTTCCAGTTGGGTGCAGGCTGTCTGGGAGGAGCGAAGGCAGGCCTTCAAGAAGCGGTCAAGTATGCGAAAC
>JBAVGF010000122.1:0-5363 GCA_049684675.1 Thermodesulfobacteriota bacterium
GGCAACTGACGAACAAAACGGTGGACTTCGGGGGATCCGATGCGATTATGAGCGACAAAGACTTAGCGGAGGCATCAGCGCCGGTTCTTCATATCCCCACCTGCGCGGGTGCGGTGGTTCTGACTTATAATTTAACAGGAAACCCGCAATTAGAATTTACGCCGGATGTCATTGGTGACATCTTCCTCGGAAAGATAAGTAAATGGAATGATCCCCGAATCTCTGCAATCAATCCGGGAGTAAAGCTTCCTGCAGTGAACATCACGGTGGTCCATCGGTCCGATGGCAGCGGCACGACCTTCATCTTCAGCGATTACTTGAGCAAAATCAGCACAGAGTGGAAAGAGAAGGTCGGGACGGGTCCTTCTTTAAACTGGCCAGCGGGTTTGGGTGGAAAAGGCAATCCGGGCGTTGCAGGCCTGGTCCAACAAACACCCGGGAGCATCGGCTACGTTGAGCTCATCTACGCCCTTCAAAACAAGATGCCCTATGGCAGGGTGAAAAACAAAAAGGGTAAATTTGTGACTGCCTCGATCGCTTCAACGAGCTATGCTGCGGATACCAATTTGCCAGACGATATGAAGGTGAGTCTCACGGATTCCGATGCTCCGGAGGGCTACCCGATCAGTGGTTTCACCTGGATTCTCGTTTACAAAGAGCAGAATTATGCTGAGAAGTCTGAAGAGAAGGCGAAGGAGTTGGTTAAATTACTCTGGTGGATGACCCACGAAGGACAAAAAAATGCTGAGCCTCTCCACTATGCTCCGCTTTCCAAGAAGGCTGTAGAAAATGCTGAAAAACTGCTCAAATCAGTCACGTACAACGGAAAGCCAATATTGAAATGACGTTAGGGCATGCAGGTGGGATAGTACCGATCCCGCCTGCAACCTGCCGAATATTTTTCAATAAACAATTTAGAACCCCAAATCGTTTCGTGATATGCTTGAAAAAGGCACAAAGGATATATCGGTAGAGTTGGAATACCCGATGGGCATGTTGAAGGATTCTAGCACGGCGGACTTTTTAGCAAAGGTCCATGCGCGGGTAAAGGCCCGGTGGAAATCCGGTTTTTCCGAATCTTCTTTTCGTAGAATACTTTACTGTGCCGGCATCTGCATGTTGCTTCTTCTGGCGGCAATCTTCTTCTCGCTGCTCATCGCGGCTTTCCCTGCTATTCGTCATTTTGGCTTCGGATTTCTTTCGGGAACAACCTGGGACCCTGTAAAAAGTGAATTCGGGGCGCTTCCTTTCGTTGTGGGTACACTGATCGTCTCTTTCTTGGCTCTTTTCATTTCGGTTGTCTTCTCCCTGCCCACCTCCATCTTTTTGGGAGAGTATTTTAAAGCCGGGGCAATCTCCACTTTCATCAAGAGCATCATAGAACTGCTTGCGGGAATACCCTCGGTCATCTATGGGTTCTGTGGGCTCTTTCTTCTTGCTCCTCTGGTAAGGACCTTGGAGCTTAAACTGGGCGTGGCCCCTTACGGGGTCGGGATTTTCACTTCTTCTTTGGTCCTCTCTGTGATGATTATACCCTATTCGGCCTCCATTGGTAGAGAAGTCATTGGTCTTGTTCCCTCCGACCTCAAGGAGGCAGCCCTTTCGCTCGGCGCCACCCGATTCGAGGTCATACGAAAGGTCATCCTTCCTTATGCCCGGTCAGGGATATTTGCAGGAATTCTTCTCTCTCTTGGGAGGGCACTTGGAGAGACGATGGCGGTCACGATGGTCATTGGCAATTCTAATTTCATACCGACGGGCCTTTTCAGTCCGGCTAATAGTCTGGCCAGTGTCATTGCCAATGAATTTACTGAAGCGACAGGACACCTTTACCTTGCAAGCCTGATTGAGCTTGGACTCGTGCTCTTCGTGGTCACGACCGTTATCAACTTCCTCGGGAAAATCATCATCCGGCGGATGGGAGCAGAGGGATGAGATGACAGAGATTTCGGTTCGCAGAAGGATTCTGGCGGATAAATTATTCAAAGTGATCATCGTCCTTCTCTCTTTCGCATGCATCCTTCCAATGTTCTTTATCCTCTTTTTCATAACCCGCAAAGGGATCTCTGTAATCAACTGGGAATTTCTCAGTCAGCTTCCGAAGCCAGTGGGTGAAGTCGGAGGTGGAATTTTAAACGCCATCATAGGAACTTTCATGCTGATTACCGTCTCAACGCTCATGTCTGTTCCGATAGGTGTTTTTACGGGCATTTTTCTTTCCGAATACCGAAAAGGAAAACTCGTGTACCTGGTAAGGTCATCGATTGAAATACTCCAGGGGATTCCTTCGATTGTGATCGGCATCATCGCCTACGTATGGATTGTCGTACCGGTGGGTTCTTTCTCGGCTCTCTCGGGCGGAGTAGCCCTCGCCATCATGATGTTGCCCGTTATTATCACAGCAGCAGAGGAAACCCTAAAACTCATTCCAGATTCTCTGAGAGAGGCTTCTCTGGCACTGGGTGTCTCTTATCCAAGGACGATCCTAAAAGTGGTGCTTCCTGCAGGCATGAGCGGCATACTGACGGGGATATTGCTGAGCATAGGGCGAGTGGTGGGTGAGACAGCGCCCCTGCTTTTCACGGCCTTCGGCAGTCCTTTCATGAATCTCAATATTCTGAAGCCTGTCAACACGCTTCCCTTGATGATATTTAACTATGCCACGAGCCCTTATCCGGAATGGCACAGACTTGCCTGGGGGGCCTCTTTTGTGTTGATCGTGTTTGTTTTAAGTATGAACCTTTTCACCAAACTTGTGACAAGAAGATGGAAAGTACAGTTCTAAGGATCGAGAACTTCAGCGCCGTTTTCGGCCAAAATCAGGTTTTGAAAGGGATTAACCTTTCGATACCCCAAAACAGAATTACCGCCATTATGGGGCCGTCAGGCTGTGGGAAGACGACACTCATTCGCTGCATCAACCGGATGCACGAGTTAATCCCCGATGCTAAGGTCTCCGGTAAGATTTTTTTGGACAATGAAGACATCTACGCCACGGATCCCATCATCGTTCGGAGGCAAGTCGGGATGGTTTTTCAGAAGCCCAACCCATTTCCCATGATGAGTATTTATAACAACGTGATTGCCGGATATAACCTGAACGGAATCCGTTTGGCCCAAAATGAGAAAGACAGAGTGGTCGAAGAGTCGCTGCGGAAGGCCGCCCTTTGGGATGAGGTCAAGGGGGCTCTGCACCGGAGGGGAACCTTTCTCTCCGGCGGGCAGCAGCAGCGACTCTGTATTGCTCGTGCCCTTGCCATGCAGCCTGACGTTCTTCTCCTTGACGAACCTACCTCCGCCCTGGATCCGAAATCAAGCTCACGTATCGAGGAGTTGATCGTCGAGTTGAAAGGCGCGGTCACCATCATCCTCGTCACTCACAACACCGGTCAAGCGGCTCGCGTTTCGGACTATACAACCTTTCTGTACCTGGGCGAACTCATCGAGTTCGGACTCAGCGGGAAAATGTTTACCGCCCCGAAGGAGAAATTGACGGAAGAATATTTGACTGGAAAATTTGGATAAAACTCTGGCAAATGGTTAAAGAGCAGGGACCCATAATGGAGACCCATTTCCAAAAGCAGTTGGAAGAACTGAAGGAAAACCTCTTAAAGATGGCGACATTGGTTGAAGGGGCCATCGACAATGCGGTCCAGTCCCTGGTGAAAACGGACTCCGGGCTGGCTCAGAAGGCCTTTGAAGCAGAGGACAGGATCAACACCATGGATATCGCAATCAACACCGAATGCTTGAATCTTCTCGCTTTGAGACAGCCCATGGCCGCTGACCTTCGATTCATCACCTCTGCTTTGAAGATCATCACCGACCTCGAGCGAATGGGTGACCAGGCGGTGAACATTGCCGAGCGCGCTATCTCATTGAACCGGGAACCTCAGCTCAAGCCCTACATCGATATCCCCCGAATGGCTGAGATCGCCCAATCGATGCTGAAAGATGTCCTTCATGCTTTTGTAAATCGAGACTCTAAATTGGCCCGATCCGTTTGCGAAATGGATGATTTGGTCGATGGATTAAATGACCAGGTGGTTCGAGAACTCTTGACTTATATGACGTCAGATCCGAAAACCATTAAAAGTGCAATGCATCTCATGATCGTAAGTCGCTGTCTTGAACGAATTGCAGATCACGCCACAAACATTGCAGAAGATGTGATCTTTATAGTAGACGCCTTGGTGATCAAACATCATGCCGATACCATGGAAAATGATGAAAGGGGATAGTTATGATCAAGGCCAAAGTCCTTTTTCTATGCACGGGCAATTCCGCCCTCCCAATCTTCTTTTGACCCCTTCCAGTTCTCTAGATTCTCTTTAGAATCTGCGATCTTTTAAGACTCTTGGGATTTGTTTCAAGAGGTTTCGTCCTCTTTACCCTGTCCTTTAATACTGAAACAAATCCCCTTGATCAAAGAATCATAATTTGTTAATTTCAAACAAACGGAATGACGGTCTATAAGAAAGTATTCTGATGACGGAATCGAATCCTGCCGTAAAGATGGAGATACGAGGGCTCCATTTCTATTACGGGTCTAACCACGCCCTCAAAAATATCAATATTGTTATCAGAGAGCGCCAGACTACAGCCTTGATCGGGCCTTCTGGATGCGGGAAATCAACCTTTCTTCGGACCCTTAACCGGTTGAATGAACTCATCCCTCACACTCGCGTTGAAGGGACCGTCACACTGGATGGTCAGGACATCTATCAGCCTGGGACGGATGTCGTCTCTCTCAGACAGCGGGTCGGTATGGTCTTTCAGCGTCCCAACCCTTTTCCGAAAAGCATCTTCGAAAATGTCGCCTTTGGTCCGAGGGTGCTGGGGGTGCGGACCAAGGGAGAAATTGAAGGAAAAGTGGAACAGAGCCTTAAGGCGGCAGCCCTCTGGCCAGAAGTGTCAGACCGACTCCACGTCAATGCCTTGGGCCTCACGCTCGGCCAACAACAGCGCCTCTGTATCGCACGCGTGTTAGCTGTTCAACCCGAAGTCATCCTCATGGATGAACCCTGCTCTGCCCTGGACCCTTTAGCCACTCTTAAGATCGAAGAGTTAATGCAAGAATTGAAGAAGAGCTATACCATTGTCATTGTCACCCATAACATGCGCCAGGCCGCTCGGACTTCTGATTGGACAGGATTTTTTCATCTGGGAGAAGTATTAGAATATGGTACAACAGAGGATATTTTTACACGTCCCCAAAATCCCCAAACGGAAAATTATGTCACAGGAAGATATGGATAATCGAAAAAGCAATGTCAAACGTCAAAATCCAAAGTTGGCAGTTCAATAATGAAGAAGTATTTTGGCATTTCGACATTTGCTATTCATTTGACATTTGAACTTTG
>JBAVGF010000123.1:0-8201 GCA_049684675.1 Thermodesulfobacteriota bacterium
TTCTACTGGGTGGGTCTCCATGCCCAGTTCAAATCCCCGCTCTTATGGGATTTCACTTGTATCATGACTTACTTCACTGTCAGCAATATCTTCCTTTTGGTGCTGATGATCCCCGACGTCGCCTTCCTCAGGGATCGATTTCCAGGCCGGGGATGGCTCTACAAGCCCCTCTCCTTTGGATGGACCGGGACGGAAAGACAACAACGAAACCTGGGAAGGGCGATAGCCATCTTGTGCGTCGCTGTCATCCCGATTGCCGTAAGCGTCCACACAGTAGTTTCTTGGGTTTTCGGGATGCAGACACAGCCCATGTGGCATAGTTCGATCTTTGCCCCTTATTTTGTGACTGGGGCTATCTATTCGGGAATTGCCACAATCATTGTGGTAATCATTGCCCTGAGGAAAGTTTATCATTTGGAGGGCTATTTAGAGCATTACCACTTCAATAATATGGGATTGCTGCTGCTCGTCTTCACGCTTCTATGGTTCTACTTCACTTTTGCTGAACACCTGACGGCGGGGTATGGAGGTGATTCCTATGAGCATGCGGTGCTATGGGGCAAGCTGATAGGTAAATATGCTCCCCTCTTTTGGACGATGACTGTTCTATGTTTTTTCTTTCCTCTTCCAATGCTAATCTGGAGGCGCACCATTCCAGGACTCCTGATCTCGTCGATTTCGATCATTATTGGGATGTGGATGGAACGGTTCCTGATTATCATTCCTTCTTTCAGTCAACCCCGTCTTCCGTATGCCCGAGGGGCCTACGCCCCATCTTGGGTGGAGTGGTCTATGACGGCAGGCCTTTTTGCAGGATTCACTCTGGCTTTCGTCCTCTTCTCGAAACTCTTCCCGGTCATCTCCATATGGGAAACGGAGAAAGAAGAGAAGGAGAAAAGGGAAAGGCTGGGAGTGAAAACAGAAACATAGGCCATGAAAGAAAATTCTCAACTTTGAGGAGAAAAGAGATGCGCAAATTGAAAAGATGGCGGTGGGTCATGATCGTCGGTTCTTTTTTCATTCTTTCGTCATTGGGTACGGCTCAAGGGAAGGATCCTGCTCCCCCGAAAAAAACTCCTGAGCTATTGAACAAGGGTAAAAAAATTTTTGAGCAGACCTGCGCCCCCTGTCACGGCAGTAAAGGAGACGGAAAGGGTCCGGCCGGAGCTGTACTTAAGCCTCCGCCAACGGATTTCCAGAAACCCTTGAAAGAATGGCCTAATACGAAAGGAAACTTTGAAAAGATCTTTGAAGTGATTTCCAAGGGGATTCCAAATTCTTCGATGGTGGCATGGACTCAGTATTCCGAGCAGGAACGCTGGGCACTCGCCTACACGGTCGTGGAATTCGCTGCCAGACCGGCAGGCAAGGCAAAATAGAAATTGCTATCACTCCACCCTGTCATTGCGAGGGAGTGAAACGACCGAAGCAATCTCAGGACGAGTTGAAAATGAAGAGATTGCCACGTTCTCCTGCTAAAGCGGGACCGCTCGCAATGACAAAAAGGGGGATTACAGACACAGTCTCAACAGACACAGCAACAGGGACAGAGGGGCAGGAGCGGACGGAGCTTTGTCATTCCTTCTTCTCTTCATCCTCCGATTTTTTTAGGAAGGCCTGAATGTAGACCACCTTGTCTTCTTTCGCGCCCTCTTCCTTTCTCAACGGCTGACGAATTCTTTCGGACCCTTTGTAGACTTCTTCTAACTTGCTGATGACCTCTTGGAGCTTCGGATCCTCTTCTACCAAGTGGTTGATCTGCTGATCGAAGTATTCACCGGCCTTTTCAAGCTCGGAGAGATCCATCTTTATCCCTGTCAATTCGATCAGCCCTTTCAGAACGGCGCAGACCAACTTTACATTCCTCGTCTGAAGATATTGTGGGGCATGACCCCAAAGGCTGATCGCCCTCAAATCTCTCTTCTTGGCCGCCTGGAGAATGAAAGTGTGGATGCTGATGGGTCCGGAGTATTCCGTCAGCCCCAGCCCGGCCCGGATCACCTTTTCCCCCAGTTCTTCATGATTGAACAGGCCGCTGACCATCGGAGGATAAGTGTGAGGGATGTAATCGTAAGTACCGCCTATGGTAAAGATTTGCATCACATGAAATCTCTCGGCCAAATCGAGAATAAGATCAGCAAAAACGTTCCATCGAAGATGAGGTTCGACCCCGGAAAAAAGGATAAGGTCGTTGGAAGGAAGTCCCTTAACGTAATAAAAATGATTGTCCAAGGACTTCAGTTCGATCAATCTTCCTTCCTTAATCACTGCCATCGGCCGTAAGGAAGACATTTGATAAAAATTCTCTGTTGGAATGGAGGCGAATTTTCTTGCCTCTAAACTATCGATTAAATGGCGAAGGGCAAAAGAGGAGATCTCTGCTGCATTGGGCCAGCCCTCAAACCCCATGATCAAATAAGGCTTATTGAACACCGGCCTTTCGAGATAAATGATTTCTTCCATTTTTTTCTCCCTGAGTATGGTTCTGAAATAGCCCGGGCTTTCTTTCTCAATATTCGACAGATCTTAAGGTTCAGACACCAGAACGGTTGATCAATCTGCCGGTAGTGACCTGTCCAAGAACGACGATATCCTCTAAAGCAAGGTAATGATCCACAGACGCGTCGAAAAGAAGCTGGACGGACGACGGGAACTCATCGTCGCCCTCCCAAAGGACATACTGAAGAGGCACATACGGGAAGGCATGAAGGACGAAAGAGACATCTCCAATTTCCACAGGTTCTCCCCCTGATTTCATTCCAGCCTCCCTAAATGATTCGGCTGATTTCCCAAATTTCCCCTGTAAAGGTTCTGTCACTCTTCTTGCAAAAACACCCGCGTAAAGGAGGCCTCCCGGAATATCTTTGTAGGCCACCCATCTCCCCGTGAGAGGATTTCCATCCGCACGGATGAGATAATGGAGCAGGAGGATGCGAGTGACCAGAGAAACCACCTTCTTAGCCGGAGAGTAGAATTCTATCTGAGGAAACTGGATGTGATAGGGCTCTGAAAAAAAATGAATGGTGATGATCTCTTTCTCTTCTCCTTTTTGATAATCTGCCCCAGCCTTCTTTGCCCTTTCCTCCAGATTCATTTTTTTGATGGAGGCGGAGGCCAAATCAAAGGATTGTTGGTAATTTTTTTGTTTAGAAAGTTCCATCCTATCCTGAAAAATGCAGAGCGCAAAGCGCATGGCGTCTAAGAGCACTTAATATAAGAAATCCCGAAATCTGCATTCGGCAATCCTGAATCATTATGAAATCTCTTGTCTCAATCTGTTTATCGTCTCTTCGTAGTCTTCGGTCTTAAAGATGCCTGTCCCGACGACGAAAATATCTCCACCGGCTTTAGAGACCCCTCTGATGTTCTCTACTTTGACTCCTCCATCCACTTCTATTTCCAACGGATGACAGTTTTGATCGACAATTTTCTTCAATCGTTCGATCTTCTTCAGGGTGGAAGGAATAAAGGATTGTCCGCCAAACCCTGGATTGACGGACATGATAAGGACCAAGTCGACATCCTCAAGAACGGGATACAGGATTTTTAAGGAAGTCGCCGGCTTGAGCACGATACCCGGCCTCACATTCAACCGGCGAATCTTCCTGATTGTCCTCTTCAGGTGAGGACACACCTCAGCATGAATCGTAATCCAGTCGCCCCCCGCCTGAGCAAAGGCTTCGACATAGCGCTCGGGATTTTCGATCATTAAATGGACATCGAGCGGCAATGAGGTCAACTTCTTCAATCCCTGCACAACCAGAGGGCCGATGGTGATGTTGGGAACAAAATGCCCATCCATCACATCGACATGGATCACATCTGCTCCGGCCTTTTCGACTGCCATGACCTCGTCACCGAGGCGGCTGAAATCCGCCGATAAAATCGAAGGCGCTATTTTTTTCACTTTTACCTCCGCTAACCACGTAACTCATGAAGGTGCGTCCCCGGAATACACCCTGCCTATCTCTTAAAATACTATTAAAATCGCCATGTTTATTCAATGGGAATAACCCAACTTCCATAGTGCCTGGCTCTCCTGTGCAAAAATGACGACATCCGGCGAGGATGCCGGAGAAAATATTGTGGCGGCAACCTAACCTTGTAGCCCAGCTAAAAGAATTCAAGAGCTGTAACGAGACCCGATGATGCTTCTGACTGTTACCCCGTTAAACGTCCGCCTTATAAGATTTTCGAAGGCATTCTTGCCGGATCGTGGGATTTCACCCACGCCTCAGTGAGGCATTACCACCTTCCTCACTAGAGCAGACCCAATAACGCAAATAATCCGAAACCTAAAATGATCAGGCCCGAAATTCTGTTTAGCCACTGCAATCTCTTGGGACTGAGGAGTTTCTGCAAGAGACCGGTAAAGCCGCTCAGGACGAGCCACCACATTGCGGAGCCGATGAAAATCCCCAAGACCAAAATTCCCGCAAAAAGAAAGTGCTCGCCTCCGGTCCCTACTCCCAGTCCGGCGAAAACGGCAACGAAGAAGATAATGGTCAGGGGATTCGTGAGGGTTAGAAAAAAGGTTGACAGATACGCATGCCAGCGGCTATTCCCTTCCACGGGGACCCCTTGTTCGGCAGGTTTGGAGAGAAATGTCTTTATACCCAGGATACAAAGCAGTGCGCCGCCGATCAGATGAAGCCAAGTCTGCTTACCGATTAGAAAATTAACAAGAAAGGTTATTCCGAACCCGGCAATGGCCCCGTAAAAGGCATCAGCCGTAGCCGCCCCCAGGCCTGAAAGAAATCCCACCATGCGACCCTGGGCCAAGGTCCGCCGGATACATAATATCCCGATAGGTCCCACCGGCACGGAAATGGACAACCCGATGATGAACCCCTTAATCAAATAGTGAATCTCTTGCATTTAATCTCTTCTTGCCTAAGATTCCTTGCTCATTCGGGCCACAAAAAAACCGTCCATCTCATTTCTCGGGGGAAAAGTTCTAAAATATCCGTTACGGAGAAACGGACTCAATTTTTCCGATTTGCCGGCTTTTTCAATTCGATCCAATTGGAACTCCGAATGCCCCCCTAAGAATTTCTCCACCACGTCCTCATTCTCCTCATGAAAGACCGTGCAGGTACTATAAACTAAGACGCCCCCTTTTTTCACATAGACCGAAAGATTTCTCAGTATCGAAAACTGAAGCTCACTCAATCTCTTAACATCCTTTTCCTCCCTTCTCCACTTTAGGTCAGGATTCTTGCGAAGCGTTCCAAACCCTGAGCAGGGGACATCCGCCAGAACTCGATCGAACACTAACCCGTTGGAGACAGGCAGAGGTGCAGCCGCGTTTCCCTTGAGTGTTTTAATTATCCTTATCCCCAATCTTTGACACATCTCTTCAATCAAATCTAATTTCCCCTTGCTAAGATCGAGAGCATAGATCTCTCCCTGGTTTTTCATTTTTTGGGCCATATGAGTAGTTTTCCCACCCGGTGCAGCACAGGCATCAAGGATTCGCTCTCCCGGCTTCGGGTCCAAAATGGACGTGACCAACTGGGAGGCTTCATCCTGAATGATATAGAGGCCTTCTTTAAGGAACGGAAGTTCTGAAGCGGGTGGAGAATCTTGTAGCACAATTCCCTCTTCCGAATAAGCGGTTGGAAGTGATTTTAACCCTTCTTCCCTCAACTTTTCCATGAGGTTCTTCCGATTTATCCTTAAGGTGTTGGCTCGGAGTGTCAGGGAGGAGATCTGATTGTTGAACGCGCAGGTATGAAGGGCCTCTTCGACACCCATCTCATTCATCCATCTCTGAACCAACCAGAGCGGATGGGATTGGACGACAGAGACATGCCGTGCCGGGTCTTTGGCGATGTCCGGATAGCTGATTTCTTCTTTCTGACGGATGGAGGAACGGAGCACGGCATTGACAAAACCTGCCCCCCCTCCTCCTCGTATTCGTTTAACCAATTCCACCGACTCGTTCACGGCTGCCGAAGAAGGAGTCCTCGACAAAAACAGGATTTGATACAGTCCGAGGCGAAGGGTATTAAGAGTTTGTAATTCAATTTTATCAAAAGGAATTTTCGAAAAATGGCGGATCACCCAATCGAGTTTCCCTCGCCAACGGATGGTCCCGTAAGTCAATTCTGTGAGGAAAGAGCGGTCAAGCGAAGTAAGGTATCGGTAGCGTTTGAATGAATCCGAGAGAAGACGATCAGGATGAAGATCCGCCTCTTCAACCCAATTCAGGATGTCGAGGCAGATCGCCCTTGGGGTCTTTTTTCTCAAAACCTTCCCGTCCTCGCCATCTCCTCGAGTTTGGCGATCCGTTCCTCAATCGGCGGATGGGTGCTGAAGAGAGAAAGAACCCCTCCCCCTCTTAGCGGGTTCACGATGAACATGTGCGCAGTGGAAGGATTGGCATCCATGGGAATCCTCTGGGCGGCTACTTCTAACTTTCCCAGAGCCCTTGCCAACGAAAGCGGGTTGCTAAGATGGGCTCCGCCCTCATCGGCCAGATATTCCCTGGAGCGAGAAATCGCCATTTGAATGAGCATGGCGGCAAACGAAGCAACGATAGAGAACAGGAGAGCGAACAGGAAGTTTCCTCCTCTGCCTCCTTCATCGTCGTCTGATCTCATCCCTCCAAAAATGGCTCCAAACTGGGCGACCCTGGCGAGCATAGTGATCGCACCAGCGATTGTGGCGGCAACTGTGCCAATGAGCATATCTCGATGTCGAATATGGGAGAGCTCATGCCCAATGACGCCCATCAGTTCATCTTTAGAAAGGATTCTCAAAATGCCCGTGGTTACCGCTACCGCTGCGTGCTCTGGATTTCTTCCTGTGGCAAAGGCATTCGGAGTGTCATTTTCCATAATATAGACCTTCGGCATCGGCAGGCTGGCCTTGTTCACTAGCTCTCCAACGATCTGATAAAGCTCAGGCGCCTCACTCTGGGAGGCTTCCTTTGCTCCATACATCCGAAGAATGATCTTGTCACTGAACCAATAGGTGATAAAATTCATCAAGGCGGCAAAAATGAAAAAGTATATTGCCCCATTCCTTCCTCCGATAACGCTCCCCACCAAGACAAGGAGAACTGTTAAAACCAACATCAAAAAGAATGTCTTGAATTGATTCATTGATAGTGCAACCTCCCCTTTAACTCCAAAATATACTTATAAACTCTTTTTTTGTCAAATCACAGCAGCCAATCTCTACTCTTTGAACTTTGACATTCATTTGACATTTGAACTTTGATATTTGCCATTTATCCCTTATGCGAAGACTGTCCCCACAGATATGGGGTGTCCGGAAAGAAACTCCCGGATGCTCATTCTCCTTCTTCCCTCCAATTGGACCTCTTTGATGAGGTAAGCATCCTTCCCTGTTTCCACTTCTATAAAATCCGATCCCACCCAGACCACAATACCCGCTTTTCCCGTTAACACTCTTTCCCTTACAGCCCCTTTATAGATTCTTAATAACCGGCCATCCAATTTTGTAAAAGCACCGGGCCATGGATTAAAGGCACGGACTTGACGATCAATCTCTTCGGCCTCCTTCTTCCAATTAATGTGTCCATCCTCCTTTTTGAGGGGAGGGGCATAGGTGGCTTTCGAATGATCTTGTGGAATGGGCCGAATATTTCCCCCCCTCATTTTCTCCAGAGTCTCTGACAGCAATTGAGCTCCCAAAGAGGCTAGCCGATCATGGAGCGTCTCACACGTCTCCTCCGCACCAATTGGAGCCTCAGTCTGCAAAAGGATGTCCCCTGTGTCCATGCCCTCGTCCATGACCATTGTCGTCACTCCTGTCACTTTTTCCCCTTTCAGGATGGCCCAGGCAATTGGAGCAGCTCCCCGGTACTTGGGAAGCAAGGAAGCATGGACATTGACGGCTCCATACTTAGGTATACTTAAGACCGGCTTTGGTAAAATCTGACCGTAGGCGACCACCACGAAGAGGTCTGGTTGAAGTTCCCTTAACGCCTTCTCAAAGGCTTCCCCCTTCGCCTTTTCCGGCTGAAGGGGGTTAAGGCCATGCTGAAGGGCACGTTCCTTCACAGGAGAAATAACAACTTTTCTTCCTCTTCCTTTCTCCCTGTCCGGCTGGGTCACGACACCGACCACTTTATCGGGTCCCTCTAAGAGGGAGTTCAGGGCCGGAAGAGCAAAGGATGGCGTCCCAAAGAAAACGATCCGCCTGGGCGGTGCGCTCAACGTTTTTCTTCC
>JBAVGF010000124.1:0-3472 GCA_049684675.1 Thermodesulfobacteriota bacterium
AACCTCTCCGGGGGCTTGAAGCAGCGCCTCGGAATAGCGATTGCTCTCGTAAACGACCCCGAGGTCGTGTTCCTCGACGAGCCGACGACAGGGCTCGACCCCCGCGCAAGGCACGAGGTATGGGAGGTCCTGGTGGGCCTGAAGAAGAAGGGGAAGACGGTATTTCTCACCACACACTATATGGAGGAAGCGGAGCTTCTTGCAGACACGGTCGCAATCATCTCGAAGGGGAAGGTCATCGCCATGGGCTCTCCCGGGGAACTCATCGAAAACAACGCGAATTACCTGGCCCTCACGCTAAAGCCCGTCGATGGAAAAGTTTTTGAAATCGTCCGGAAAATGGGCTTCGAGCCGGTCTTTGACAACCACAAAAACGTCGAGGTCAGGGTGGAGCACACGTACGATGTCCAGGAGATACTGAACGCCATCAAGGATGCCGGGGCTCTATACCTCGGCCTGGACGTTCGGAAGCCTAACCTCGAAGAGGTCTTCCTCAAGCTCACCGGCGAGGCGCTCCGGGAGGATCCGCCCGAAATGGAGCCAAAATGAGCCCGCGCATCATCGGTGCAAATCTCGTCGTGAAGCTCTTGAACTTCTCCCGCGAGAAGACCACCATGTTCTTCGTGATTGCGTTCCCGATAATCCTGATACTCTTGTTCGGCACGATCTTCATGAGCCAGGACAACGTGGAATTCCACCTTTGCGTGCAGGATCTCGACCGTACCAACTCCTCGGCGCATCTCGTCAAGACCCTAAAGCTCAACGGGAAGTTCAAGATAACCGACGTCGACCCTGCCGTCAACGCCACGCAGTACGTCAGGGACAAGCAGGTGAACCTTGTCCTCATCATTCCTAAAGACTATGAAAAATCCCTCAATCAGAGTATCGAGTTCGACGACCCCAACGCATCCGTTCCCATCACGTACATATACGACCCCAGCTCTAGTTCGGTGTCCACGAAGATGCTAATCCTGAACTCGGTGTTCGCCTATATAAACCAGGGGCTGTCCGGGAAGTCCCCGTTCATCAGGACGGTTGAGAGATCGATACTCACCAAGAAGTACCGGTTCATCGAGTTCTTCGTCCCCGGCATCATCGCGATGGCGGTGATGACGTTGAGCCTGTTCAGCACGGTGGATTCGGAGACGGAACTGCGACAGAAGGGCATCATCAGGAAGTTGTCCACCACCCCCATCACCCGTACCGACTGGATACTGTCGAACATCCTGTACCAGTTCATACTCGGGGTCATATGCACGATTGCGATGCTGCTGGTGAGCTACGCCGTGTTTAATGTCAGCCTGCATATAGACGCCTGGCTCCTTGCGTTCATTTTGCTTGATGTCTTCGCGTTCGTCGGAATCGGGATGATACTCACCCGCTTCGCCAGGGAGGCTCAGAGCGCTGCTGCCGCGGCAAACGCCGTCAGTTTACCGATGATGTTCCTCTCGGGGAGCTTCTTCCCTATCGAGCTGATGCCGGGGTTTCTGCAGAAGTTCGCCAAGACACTGCCGCTGTTTTATGTGAATGAAGGGCTCCGGGCAGCGATGGTATTTGAAGACAACATGGCCGCGCTGCGTGACGCCGCGATCATAGGTGTTTTCGCGGCCGTGGTCTTCATCCTGGGCATCATCGCCACCAAATGGGAAGAGGACAAGTGATCGCAAAGCGCCCCCTTCTCGCCATCATGCAAACACCAAGTCTGAATGATGAAAATAAAACTTATCGCACCGCATGAGCAACGTGAAGACACTTTATCCAACTCTTTCAAGCTCCAGAGGGTAAATCTTCCTCTTCTGGCAGCGCTTACCCCGCCTGGCCACACGATCACCATTGTCGACGAAGCCTTTGCTCCCGATGACACGGATCAAGATGTGGATTTGGTGGGGATCACCGTCATGACTGACCTTGCGCTAAGAGCCTATCGTATCGCTGACACCTATCGCCGGAAGGGTGTGAAGGTGGTGATGGGAGGAATACACCCCACGGTATTGCCTGACGAAGCCTTAGAGCATGCAGACGCTGTAGTCGTGGGAGAAGCGGAGGATATCTGGCCACGACTTGTATCGGATGCCGCCTCGGGGCAGATGCAAAGGCTCTATCGGGCCGGTAAAATGACCGATCTCCAATGCCTGCCGAAACCGCGGCGAGATCTCTTCCCCGGAACAAAAGGTAAAGGTTATATTCCGATCCCAATCGGCGTCGAGACATCCCGAGGATGTCCGTATGATTGCGAATTCTGTTCCATTGGCCGGACATTGGGGCATCACTATCGAGTCAGGCTGGTTCAGGAGGTGATTGCCGAGATCGAGTCTATTGATTCTCGTCACCTCTTCTTCGTCGATGATGCCCTTGGGCTGAACCGGAATGTAGCCAAAAAGCTCTTTACTGAAATGATACCTCTTCGGCGGCTATGGCTGGGGCAGGGAACCGTATCGTTAGCTGAGGATTTGGAGCTACTCAGATTGATGAGACGTTCGGGGTGCCTGGGGCTTTTAGTCGGATTCGAATCGGTACAGAAAAGAACACAGAATGAGGTGAAAAAAATAAAGAATCTGAGGATCGATTTTTATGAGGCCATGCGTCGATTTCACGGCGAAGGTTTCGGTATACTGGGCACGTTTGTTTTTGGCTTTGATTACGAAAACAAGGATGTGTTCGAGCAGACCCTTGAGTTTACAATGAGGAGTCGTATGGATTGTGTCGAGCTGAGGATTCTCACTCCTTATCCGGGAACACGGTTATATGAGCGCCTCTTAAGCGAAGGCAGGTTGTTTGTGCGTGACTGGTGGCTCCGTGGATATCCTCCGGATACACTCCTTTTTCAACCCAAGGGCATGACTGCTGACGAGCTCATTAGTGGCTTCGCCCGCTTGAACAGACAAGCCTATTCTTTCGGCGCAATGACAAAACGATTCTTTGGCATGAGCCCATGGAAACGAACTCTGTTTGGTTGCCAGGTGTACGCCGTGATCAATCTATTTACCCGTAAACGTTATTTCAAAGGCCTGAGGAATCCACAACCCTTTGTAGGGGCATCCAACTCAATAGGAAAGCATTAATTATCACCTATGAAAAAGCTGACAAATGGAAAACACGTATATCCACCCAAAAATTCCTTAGTGGAATACAGCAAAGATCATTTGTGGACATGGGAAATTGTAGTGACATTGACAATTCAATTTTCACGGGGCTTGGCGGGGCATAGCGGATGAAAGTAACGATGAGATTCAAAGTTTGTCGAAGTGAGAGATTCGTCGAAAAAGGGGAAAAACCCACGAAAGGGTTTACAGAATTCTTTTATCCAGGATAATTCAGGTTTTGCATCTATTGATTTTTCTTCAAATTATTTTTTCTTTTGACAGGAGGAATATTAGGATGTCCCGTCGCCACTCGGACGGTGTTTAAGTCGCAGTTAATATACTATCCGATTTATTGAAAAATACGGTCTTCACCCTATACCAGGCCATCC
>JBAVGF010000125.1:0-4132 GCA_049684675.1 Thermodesulfobacteriota bacterium
TTCTTGAAACGGGTGATCGCCCCTTCCTGCTCTTCGAGTTTTGTCCTCATGGCATTCAATTCAATCGACAAGAATTCGGAAGTCCCCTGGGCTTGTTGTTCACGTAATTTCAGATTTTCTTCGATGATGAGGGATGCTAACTTCTTGGTCACCGTGGTCACAATCCTTGGATCTTTGCCGATGTAAGAAATCGTGAAGTAACCTTCTTTTCCTTTGATCTCTACCTGAACATTCTTCCGCATTGATTCGACGATCTCTTCTTGACTAAGAGACTTGGCCTCCTCGGAATAAAGTTTGAATTCGGAGATGACCTGCTCCAACCGTGTGCGGCTCATAATCTCCTGGCCGATCGATTGGAGGCGGTCTTCAATTCTCGAAGTCACCGTGGGCCTGACGAAGGTATCTGGAACTTTTTGAGGCGTAACCAGGATCAGTGTTGTGGCACGATACATTTTGGGAAGGGAAAATGCATATAGGACGGCGGCCACCATGATGATGATGAAAGGGATCACGATGTACCAGATCCGCCTGAGGAAGATCTCCGTGTAATCATGAATATTAAATGACTTTTCCGTGTTGATCATGAGCTTACCCCTCCCCTACGATGCTTGAGACTGTTCTGAAATCTTTTTTTTCTCCGGGGTATTCATCTTCTCCCCGACCGGAGGAATCTGCTCGGCTGGAGAAATTTCCGATTTATCTACCGAAGGCTTCATCTTCTCTTTGATCAGGTTTTCGATTGTGGTCCGGGAAGGGTCCGGACTCTCCACTTTGGAAATAAAAAGACCCTTACACAGGGAAATGAAATGATCCACCCTGGATTGAATCAGGACTTTATGGGGATAGATTAAAAAAAGACCTACAATGAAAAGAAAAAGGGCAGCAGGAGGAATGGCCCATGTCAAAAGAGAAGGTTTTTCTTGTCCGTTAAAGTCAGTGAGGACCTCGTTAACTATTTTGGCGTTAACCGGTTTTCTCTTATATCCGAATCCGGTAATCAGGGCGTTATCACAAAGGATGTTGAGATTTCGTGGAATACCATTGGCTTCCCTGACAATTTTTTTCAAAGCTCCTCTGGTGAATACCGGGTTCCCATTAGACGCCGCCTTTGCCAATCGATGCTTGATATAGGCCATACTCTCCTGCTCGCTGAAGGGCAGGATGGTGGAGCGTATGACGATCCGTTGCTTGAGTTGTCGCAATTTGTAAAGATTGAGTGTCTCTTCAAATTCGACCTGGCCAACGAGCACAATTTGGAGGAGTTTATCCTTAGAAGTTTCCAGATTGGAGAGCATACGGAGGTTTTCCAACGTCCCGACCGGCATGTTTTGAGCCTCGTCGACGATCAGCAACACCGTATTGCCCTGCTTATATTCCTCCATCAATATCTGGTACAGGTCATTTAACATCTCGACCACATCATCCGTTTTTGCGTGAATTCCAAGCTCCTTGTAGATAGTTTTCAAGAGGTTCTTAAAGGTGACATCGGCATTAAAAATGTAAATGACCTTCGTTTTTTCTTTAGCCGCCCCTTCCAGATAGGAACGGAGGATGGTTGTCTTTCCCACCCCGACTTCACCTGTGATCACTACAAAACCTTTTCTATTTTTTACGCCGTAAACAATAGAACCCAATGCCTGTTTATGGCTGGGACTGAGGAAGAGAAACTCTGGGTCCGGTGTGATATGGAAGGGTTCCTTATTCAGATGATAAAAATTTTCATACATGACTAAACCTCCTCTTTGTTGGGAACAGGTCCAGGGACCGGGAGCCCCAAGTGTTTTTCTGCGCCTTCGGGGATAGAGATGCCCCCGTCAGTATTCACCCTCCCGACCTTAATGAACAGACTCGATTTGGCCTTATAGGGAGGTGGGACAAAAAATCCCTTAAATTGCTCGTTCCGAAGATAGGCTACCGCCGTTCGATTCATAAACAGCTTTTTGGAAGCGATGTTTCGTCAATGAATCCCAGAATTAACCTTTTGCCGAGTATCCAACCTCGGCTGCTCGTCCTTCTTTTATAAAAAACTCCCCGCTTTGCATTTTCCACGAAGGAAGGCTCGACATTATCGGAATTCAAACATACTTATTCTTTACACAGAATTAGCAATTATTACGCCAAAGTCCATAATCAATATAAGCCTGCGTAGTTACGTCGCTTTTCTAAAATTCTGGTCTTCTAAAGCAAAAGCCAGAGTGTAATTGATTTCCACAAAATCCCAAAATATCTCCAAAAATGTGGAAAAATTTTCCACTTTCTAACCTATGATTACTAACTCTAAGTTAAAGTGTAACCTAACTTGATGATTTACATAACGTCAAATTCTCAATTTCGCACCATACTTTAAACCCAACTCCATAAAAGAACGGAGGAAATATTCTAATGTTATTCCAAGTTGCAAGAAATAGTCAAGTCCTCTCTCATTCAGCCTTCCTTTGGTTTGTTTTATTCTGGAAGAGAACCTGAGGCTTTTTCATCAACCGGGCATTTTCATGCGGCACAAACCGGACATTATCACGGGGCATCACCCCGAAGTCAAAAAAGTCTTGACGGGAAGAAGGCGACGCCTTAATCTATTTTTATATAGTTCTGGCTCCCTTATCCGCGAACCTTCGATTTGGAGAAAACGATTTGTGAATTCCGTTAAATTTTCAATCATTGTACCTGCGTTTGGTGAGGGTGATAGGATCAATGACCTGATCGAGTTTCTAAATCGTTTAGATGTTGACAAAAATCTTGAGATCATCGTGGTGGATGGATCTCAGGAAAAGGATACCTTGGGGGCTATCCAGTGTAACCCTGTCATTAAAGTCTCATCTGAAAAGGGTCGTGCAAAACAGATGAACGCCGGGGCTCTTAATGCCAAGGGAGAGATTCTAATCTTTCTCCATGCTGACACAGAATTGCCTATCCAGGCCCTCAAAAAGATCGATTCCCTCATGGAGCGAAGGGAGTATGTCGGAGGGGCTTTTGATCTGGGTATAAAATCGGACAGGCTTATTTTTAAGGTGATAGGGACCCTATCCTCTTTGCGCTCTCGGCTGAATAGGATCCCCTTCGGAGATCAGGCCATATTTATCCGAAAAGAATATTTTGACCAGATAGGTGGTTATAAAGAGATTCCCTTAATGGAAGATGTGGAATTGATGAGGCGCATTAAGAAATCTAAAGATAAGATATGGATCTTCCATGATCGGGTGATGACCTCTCCAAGGAGGTGGCAGAAAGAGGGGGTGATTTACTGCACCCTCAGGGATTGGACTCTCCAAACCCTTTATTTCCTCGGCCTCTCGCCCGATAAACTGTCAAGGTTTTATAAGAGTTATTACCCCAGAAGAGCAAACGAGGCCTAAAGAATGAACCTACCCGTCGCTAAGAATGAATTATGGATAAGACTTGGCTTTTTCCTTGGCATTCTTATCATCATGTTTCTTTGGGAAGTGATCATGCCCCGCCGTCGTCTAACGACATCGAAGAACACTCGATGGTTCAGTAATCTCAGCCTGGTTCTAATAGATTCCGTTGCCGTGCGTTTAGCCTTTCCGGCGGGATTGGCGGGTGTTGCTTTTGTCGCCCAGCAAAGGGGGTGGGGAATGTTAAGTCTTTTCGAACTTCCCTTCCTTCTCAAGATAGTATTGGGTGTGTTGATCCTTGACCTGGCTATCTATCTTCAGCATGTCATGTTTCATTCCGCCCCTCTGCTCTGGCGGCTCCATATGGTCCACCATTCCGATATGGATATCGATGTCACCACAGGAGTTCGCTTTCATCCGATAGAGATCCTTCTCTCCATGGGTATCAAAATGGTGGTTGTCGTTTTGATCGGAGCCCCTGCCTTGGCCGTTTTAATTTTTGAAATTATACTGAACGGGACCTCCATGTTTAATCACGGAAATGTCCATTATCCTCAAAGCGTCGATTCGATCATTCGCCTGTTCGTGGTCACGCCTGAGATGCACCGTGTTCATCACTCAACGATCAGGTGGGAAACAAACAGCAACCTCGGCTTCAACTTTCCATGGTGGGATAGACTGTTTGGAACCTATCGGGACCAGCCTGCAAAGGGGCACTTAGAAATGACCATCGGCCTTGACCAATACAAAGAACCCCAAAAATTAACACTCTTATGGCT
>JBAVGF010000126.1:0-4103 GCA_049684675.1 Thermodesulfobacteriota bacterium
GTTCATTTCTATACCCACGAAGCTTTCTCCGTTCAAGCCGCAGAGGGGATTATGGAAAGACTCCGCTTCTCCAACCTCATGAAAAATAAAGTTCTGCACCTGGTCAAGAATCACATGAGGATCCTCAACCTATCCTGGGAGACAAAAGAGACCGCCCTCAGGAGATTGGTCAATCAGATAGGGGATGAAACCCCTTTACTCGTCCTTCTCTCCCTTGCAGACAAAGAGGCAAGCCGCGGCATTCTCTCCGTTCAGATCGATGAGGTGGTAGAAAGACACTGTCTTCGGATCCTGGAATTATTCAGGGAAAAGGATATTGTCCATCCGCCGCCGTTGATTACTGGACACGATGTGATGGCCCTGGGACATTCCTCAGGGCCGAAAGTAGGACAAATCCTGAGCTTTATCCGCCAAAAACAGGTGGAGGGAGAGATCAAAAACAGAGAAGAGGCGCTAGGGGTGATAAAAGAAAGATTCGGAATGGAGGGGGTGAAGCGATAAAATCTTGTTGATTATTGATAGACATTTGGTAAAATAGTTGTGGAGGCAATACTTCCTAAAATTAACTTCTTACCTACGGGGGGTGGGCCTATGATCAAAAGACTATCGGAGATCTATAAGAATAAACTAAGGCCTCGTTTCAAGAAGATTTTCATCGGACTCATCATCTTCTTTGGTGTCTTTACCCTCGTCGGCTTTTTCGGACTTCCTCCAATCTTGAAATCTATCCTGACCAAGAAGCTTTCTGAAAATCTTCACCGTTCGGTGACCATCAACCAGATTAAGATCAATCCTTACACCCTTTCGATAGCGGTGAGGGGTCTGACAATAAAAGACAAGGATAGCTCTGAAACATTTGTATCTTTTGATGAGTTTTTCGTAGATCTTCAGAGCATCTCCATTCCTAAGATGGCTCTCATCCTCAAGGAGGTTCGCTTAACGAACCCCTATATTAAAATCGCCCGCCATCCGGACAAGTCTTATAATTTTTCTGATTTGGTGGGAAAAGGGGAATCTAAACCTCCGGAGAAGGAAAAGTCAAAACCCTTCAGGTTTTCCCTGAACAACGTCAGAATAGAAAACGGAAGTATTGATTTCTCGGACGAACCCGAACAGATGAAACATACTGTGAGGGAATTAAACATTGGCATCCCCTTTCTGTCGAATTTCCCTTACTATATCGAAAGATACGTCCAGCCCCATTTTGCAGCCAAGATCAACGGAACCCCCTATACCATCCAGGGGAAGACAAAGCCTTTTGCTGATTCCCGTGAGAGCTCTTTTGACATCAATATTAACGATCTTGACATTCCTTACTATCTTGCCTATGCCCCCATGAAAATGAATTTTAGGATTGTCTCAGCGTTCCTGGATACGCAGCTAAGAATCTCTTTTATTGAAGCGAAGGATAAGAAGCCTTCCGTCACTGTCACGGGAAACGTCTCCTTGAAAAGAATAGCCGTGGACGATGGGCAGAAGAAGCCCCTCTTGAGGCTCCCGCTGTTTGATATTTCCATTGCTCCGTCAGAACCTCTCACCAGGATCATTCATCTATCAAAAGTTTCGATTCAATCTCCTGAATTGGAAATAAGGCGTGATCAAAGAGGGAACCTCAATGTCTCATCCCTTTTGCCGGAGAAGAAGGAGGCGAAACCTACCCCTCAAAAAGTGACGGAGTCGGCACCTTTCTCTCTAAACATCGACGAAATGCAAATGACAGGAGGCAAAATCTCTTTTTCGGACCACACGCCTTCTGGACCTGTCACCATTACAGCAAAAAACCTGGAGCTGTTAGGAGAGAACATCTCGACGGCTAAAAACAGTAAGTTTAAACTCTCACTTTCTCTCCTTCTGAATAAAAAGGGAAAGATCTCCACGACGGGATCGATTGGCATTGATCCCATCACAGCAGAACTGAAAATGGACATGAAGGGTATTGAGATTGGCTCATTTCAATCCTATTTTACTGATAAGGTAAAGATCTCCATTACAGGCGGCGCCTTCTCGACAACAGGCAATCTTTCGCTGGGCATTCCGGATAATAAGGAGATTAAAGTTACATACAGAGGCAATGCGGCTCTATCCGGTTTTTCTTCGATTGACAAGGCCAACGCCGAGGATTTCTTGAAGTGGGATTCTCTCTCTTTCAGTGGCCTCAACGTAGGGTATTCTCCTCTGTCGATTGATATTAAAGGGATCGCACTAACCGATTTTTACTCCCGGGTGATCATCAATCCTCAAGGAACGCTTAATCTTCAGGAAATCGTCGCAAAGGGCGAGCAAGAAAAGGAGGCTCCCCCGCCTGGTCAGACGCAAGAGAAGGTTTCCGAATCTCAAAAGAATAAAGGATCAGCAAATAAGATAAAGATAGGAACGGTTACGCTTCAGGGAGGAAAAGTCGACTTTTCTGACAGGTCCGTGAACCCAGAGTATTCTACAAGACTGGTTGAGATAGGAGGAAGAATATCCGGGCTCTCTTCTGAAGAAACCACTTTAGCGGATGTCGATCTACGGGGAAAGCTCGACGATTATGCCCCTCTCGAAATTACGGGAAAGATCAATCCCCTAAAAGAGGACCTCTATGTGGACATAAAAGCCAGGTTTAAAGATATCGAGCTCAGCCCAATGACCCCTTATTCCGGGAAATATGTCGGATATACTATCGAAAAGGGGAAACTATCCTTTGATCTGAAATATCTCATCAACAAGAGAAAACTCGATTCTCAGAATTATATTTTTCTCGATCAATTCACCCTTGGCGATCGAGTGGAAAATCCTAAGGCGACTAAGCTGCCTGTCAAGCTTGCCATTGCTCTTCTCAAGGACAGGAAGGGAGAGATTAAATTGGACCTTCCTGTAACAGGAAGTCTGGATGACCCTAAATTCAGTGTTTGGAGCATCATCCTGAAGGTACTCATTAATCTGATCTCAAAAGCCGCTACCTCGCCCTTTTCACTCCTTGGAGCTCTGTTCGGAGCCGGAGAAGAGCTAAGCTATTTGGAGTTTGATTACGGAAGGACCGCGATCACAGACCAGAATATGAAAAAAATCGATACCCTGGTAAAGGCTCTTCACGATCGGCCTTCCCTGAAGCTCGATATGGAAGGCCATGTGGATCTCGAGAAAGACAAGGAGGGATTGATACAGTATCTGTTCGATAAAAAAATAAAGGCCCAGAAATTAAATGAGATGGTGAAGAAAGGGCAGCCCGCTGTTCCGGTGGATGATGTTAAAATCGAACCTCCTGAATATGAAAAGTATCTGAAGATGGCCTATAAAGAGGAAAAATTCCCGAAGCCGAGGAATATCCTTGGAATGGCCAAAGACCTCCCTGCCCCGGAAATGGAAAAATTAATGTTGACCCATATTGAGATCAAGGAAGGGGACCTGAGAACCCTTGCTTCTCAACGGGCGATGAAGGTAAAAGATGCCATCCTAAAATCCGGTCAGGTTGAACCGGAGAGAATGTTTATTCTTGAGCCTAAGTCTCTTGCACCTGAAAAGAAGGAAAAGGTCAGAGATAGCCGTGTTGATTTTAAGCTTAAATAATCAGAAAACATCCCGTCAGAATCTTATACGAAGAGAGGGGGCAGCGATGTTAAAGGAATTTAAGGAATTTGCAATTCGGGGGAATGTTGTTGACATGGCGGTTGGAATCATTATTGGCGCAGCCTTTGGCACCATCGTCAATTCGTTTGTCCAGGATGTGATCATGCCGCCCATCGGCCTGCTTCTGGGAAATATCGATTTCTCCAACTTCTTCGCCGTGCTTAAGGAAGGCAAGGTGGCCGGACCCTATGCATCGGTCGCCGCAGCGAAAGCGGCTGGCGCGGTGACCATGAACTATGGTGTGTTTGTTAACACCATCATTAGCTTCCTCATTGTCGCCTTCGCCGTGTTTCTGCTTGTTCGGACTATTAATAAAATAAGACGCCAGGAGGAGGCTCCACCTCCTGTCCCAACCACGAAAGAGTGTACTTACTGTTTTTCAAAGATTCCGATTCAGGCGACGCGCTGTCCGAGTTGCACTTCTGAGTTGAAGGCAGGTTGAAGGTAGGTCCAACAGGTTGGCGAGGAAATCATTTCCGGCCTTTTGGTCATAC
>JBAVGF010000127.1:0-4127 GCA_049684675.1 Thermodesulfobacteriota bacterium
GATCCTACCCGCGAATGACCTCGAAACGATTCTGAATTACCTTAAGGAGAAATTCCCTAAGATCGACAGAATCACAACTTACGCCCGTGCGCGCACGTTGAGTCACAAGAGCGTCGACGACCTCAAACGCCTGAAGCAGGCAGGTCTGACAAGGATTCATACAGGCATGGAGAGCGGATCCGAAAGGGTATTACAAATGATCAAGAAGGGAATGACGCCAGAGGAAGTGGTTACCGGGGGCAGGCACGTGATGGAGGCGGGGATCGAGCTTTCTGAGTATATTATGCCAGGCGTCGCAGGCCAAGCCCTCAGTGAAGAACATGCGATCAAGACAGCAGAACTGCTTAACCTCATCCGCCCTCATTTTATAAGGGTGAGAACCTTTGCCATGCATCCCCAGTCGCCCATGCAGAAGATGGTTATGGAAGGGACGTTCGTCCCGCTGACGGACGACGAAATCGTTGTTGAAATACGCCTTCTCGTTAATCACCTCGACAGCATGCATAGCTATTTCTCATGTAACGATTTTAGTCTGAACCTCCTCATGCAAGTAGATGGCTTTTTAGATGAGAAGAAAGAGGATATGCTGAAAGAACTCGACGCCTATCTGTCCATGACGAAGAGAGAGAGGCAAGTCTATACCTTACTCCACTATGCTGGTTACAGTCGTTATCCATTAAGCGTTGTCAACGATCGGAATGTCCTGGATCAGGTCGTTCCAGAGATAGAAAGATTGGAGAAGAGCGGTGGAGAACACGGGTTCGACGAGTATGTACGGATGCTCAAGACCTGCCAACTCCCCCAGCCTCAGACCGACGATTGGTGTTAGTGATACTGGTAAATGTTCTAAATCCGAAATACCAAGACCATTTGGCTTCGAAGATTTGAACATTTGGATTTCGGATTTGTTTCGCCTGCCCGCGTGGTGTCCCGTCTCGCGGGACGAAGGCAAGGATTTCGATATTCGGATTTCTAATGTCTCAGACTCCCAAGACCCGTTTGGTTCCGCTATGCCGGGTTAGGGTTTGTAATACATGAGCTCCCGTGCATAGGAGGAGACATTCTTGATCAGTTCCAGAATCTCTCTTTCAGTCATGGGAGAGAAGGACTCTGCTAACTTTACATTCTCTTCAAGCTGTTCGACGTCATCACATCCAATGACCGCAGTCGTTATGGGCTGGGAGAGGGCAAAACGGAATAAGGGCTCCATGGTTTCAAACCACGGCAATTTATCTGCGAATCCTCTGAAATAGACCTTCATGCCGACAATACCCATTCCCTTCTTCTTTGCCGAGGGAATGACTTCCGTCAAATAGCTTTTGTAAGCGGGTTCCGCGGGATTAACAGGAATCAGAACAGTATCAAAGTCGAATCGCTGGAGACACCGTTTGGTGATGAGAGGATCGTGATGGCCTGTCACACCGATAAACCGGACCAGACCCTTGTCCTTTGCTTCAACAAAGGCTTCAAGTGCCCCATTTGGACCGAAGATCTCCTCTATTTCTTCCTCTGTCCTCACGTCATGAACTTGCCACAGGTCAAGGTGGTCTGTCTTCATGTTTCTGAGCGTTTCCTGGAGATGGAGCAATGCTCCTTTCTTATTTCTCGCATGGGATTTGCTGGTGAGGAAGATCTCCTTTCTCCTCTCCCTCAAAGACCTGCCATAATAGGATTCGCTCCCGGAATAGGCCCTTGCCGATTCAAAGTAGTTGATCCCGAGATCGATGGCCCGATTGATCAAATCATCCGCCTCTCTTTCATAGCCGTAAGTCCTGAGGACCCCTTCTCCTCCAAGACCCAGGATCGTAACGTCCACTCCGGTCTTACCCAGTTTTCTCTTTGGAATATCCATGAAGCCATTATATCACAAAAAAACGAATATCTAAGGATAACGGCAGTGTCCTAATCTGACATTTGTGGATTTCAAATTCATAAAATGAACCCGAAATCCATAACAATCCGTCAATGGCGAATTATGACAAGAATTGGACATGAGTGGGTCAAGGCTCTCGGGGCGGGGTTGCGATATTGCAGTTTACGGGATGACTTCTCATAACTTCCTCATTCTCTCCGCGAAATCCAAGCCCGTCTTAGACCTTATCTGTAACCGCTTCGCTGCTGAACTCAATCGTTCGTCCGGGCCGTCCCAAGCCACAGCATTTCCCGAATTTTACCAGGATCCCCGTGAGAGAGTACTTCCGAGACTGTCGAAAAACCTGATTTCGAAAGTTCGGTTCTTCTGCGTAATCCCAATTTTTTAGTCTGTTCTATTGGGTAGTTCAATTGCAAATCAGATGAACGAATCTGAGGCTTTTTGACCGAATCCTGTGCTACTAAAGCTACTTCTTCCTTGGTTTTCCCCTAAGTGAATGCATACTTAAACCCGAAGTTGAGGATTTTCCCTATATTGTGAACTATGCAGTAGAGTAACCATTGGATGTTGACCTTGATCCTTCCCCTTAGGGTAAACCGATCCATTACTTTACGGACACGAATGTTCGCAAATACCGGTTCGACAATGGCGATACGGCGATGATAGATCCTTCGCCCCTGTTCAGTGTCGATCTTTGCGGCCATGGCTTTAGTCAAACGGCCAGGGACACTCCCTATAGGAACCATCACCGTGCTCCGTTTCGCCTTATTCCCCTTGACGCATCTGGCCTTAAGCGCACACCCCTCACACCCCTTTTCATCGCTGCTATACCTTCTATAAATGACCCCGTCATTGACGGTTTCTTTCACCTCAAGCCTAAAAACTCTCCCTCCAGGACAACGATATTCATCCCTCCCCTCATGGTGCTCAAAGTCAGCAATGGTCAGTCGATCTGTTCTACGCTGCCGCTGTTTATGCTCCCGCTCAAACCTCGGATCACGACGTCTAAACCGCTTATCCGGGATATACGCATCCAACCCCTCTTGCTCACACTTCCCCAAATTCGATGGACTGTGATAGTTGCTGTCTGCCGTGAAGGTCTTACCCTCAAAGTAGTCCTCCCCACACCCAATGGCTCTCATATTCTCTTTCGCACCCTCAAGCACCGGAGGAATAAGATGAAGATCTTGCGCCTCTCCAAACGCCTCTGCATGGATAATCACCTGATCCTTCGAATCCACAAGCGCCTGCCCGTTATACCCCTGAATCGTTCCGTGAGAAGTAACCATCAACGCTGATTCGTTGTCCGTCACATTACTCTTAATCTCTCTCCCTTGTCTCCCCAGCTTCGGACCATTCTCCTGCAACCACCTCTCCATGCGCTCTGCTTTCTTGAGAAGTCTCTCGATCTGTCTTTCCCTCTCTGCTCTCGCTGATGATCTTCTCCCCGTCTCCTCCTCCCCATCTCTCCGATCAACTTCCACCTGTTCTTCTACCAATTGCTTCACCTTCCTCTCCATCCTCTCCTTCTTCCTCCTCAGATCCCCTACCGTCCCACTCCACTCTTTGGAAGCATTGGATGCAAGCTTACACCCATCCAATGCAAAGAACGTCCCCCCAAGAAGCCTCTCCTCTTCGCAAACCAACAACACATCTCTAAAGATAGGCAAAATCTCATCCCTCATCGACGATACAAAGGCCGCGATCGTACTATGATCCGGTTGCTCCCCACAGCTCAGCGCCATAAACGTCACGTTCTCCTTGCAGGCACGCTCGATCTGCCGCGAAGAGATTAACCCCCGTGAGTAACCAAACAACACCACCTTCAAAAGGACCTTCGGATCATAGGCCAACCGCCCCGTCTCATCATTACCGTATCTCGTGTCAAAGATCGACGTATCGATCCGAGTCTCCACCAGGGTGTGAATCGCAAACTCCAATGTCCCCGGCATCAACTGCTCTTCAAAAGAAATGGGAATCAGAACCCCTTGGGAATAGTCGTAACCCCTGTATTTGGCCATCGCTCCTCCCTCTCCAAACGGAATATCAACCACCGTCCTGTTTGAGGACTTATTAGCAGATACCATACGGTTGGTTATTAGTAAATAAATTTATGAACGATTAGGAAATAGATAAGGTGAGTTTGACGAGAAAATCCAAAAATAGGGTTTTTCGACAGTCTCTCCTGAAGTCGTGATTCTTAAACTTTGCCTCTAAATGCATCATTTCGAATGCAAGCAAATGAAATCAAAGC
>JBAVGF010000128.1:0-6428 GCA_049684675.1 Thermodesulfobacteriota bacterium
CAGCTAAAATGATCTGGGATTTATTGAAATGATTTATCCGAAGCCCGTATCATCCGATGCCGAAAAGGTAACCACGTATCTAACGCCTCGGATTCTAAAAAAGAGGGGCCAGACATAGTCGGAGAAGACTTATGGAAGAGAAGGATTATCGCCTTGTTCTCGTAGGAAATACGCAAGTTGGTCTCATGGGGCTGAACGGAATCTTTGAGGAGTTAAAGGCTCAAAGAGAAATGCCTGAGTCTGATTTAAAGCAGATGCTGGTCGAAATGGCGGGGAAAAAGAATTATATCCCGCAATCCGTTAAGGAGAGATATGCCAAAGCACTTTTTAGGGAATTCAAAAAGTCTTTGGGAGAGAAAGTGGAAGAAGAGAGAAGAGAGTTTCTTGAAGTGATCGTCCTGGGTACGGGTTGTTTTTCCTGCAACCAACTGGAGAAAGACATTGTGGCTGTGCTTTCCGAAACAGGAATCAAGGCAGGGCTGAATCACGTCACCGACCCCAGTCTGATCGTCCAATATGGCATCCTTCCTACCCCAGCGCTCATTATCAATGGAAAGGTGAAATCTTCCGGAAGAGTGCCTTCGAAGTCGATGATCAAGAAGTGGCTGGAGGAAGAAAAGGGATGAAAATCAAGAATGTGGTCCTGAATCTCAGCCCCGAGGAAACCATGAGGCTTACAAGGATTCTTCTCGACGAAGATAAGGACGAAGCCCTTGCGTTTCTAAAGGAATGTCTGAAGTCTCAATTGGATCAGGCGACGAGAGATCATTGAGTGCCGGTCTTTGAGGCCTCGTATAAGCCTTCTCAAAAGGATAACTTTGGCAAACGTTAGGGCGACGATAGCTCAAAAATGAAATTCTACTATTGTAGTGCGCCATAAATCCTTTTACTTTGATTGTCATTCCGGGCTTGACCCGGAATCCAGTGTTTTTGCCGCTCTGGATTCCTGCTTTCGTAGGAATGACCGTTTTGACACCACATTATAATATGTAAAAGAAGTGTTTGACGCACTACACTAGTCGGAGGGGAGAAATGACGAACGAACCAACCATACTAAAATTGACTCCTGAAGATACTCTAAGGCTCGCGAGGATTCTTCTCGACGAGGACAAAGAGGAGGCGCTTTTATTTCTCAAACGGTGCCTCAAACCTCAACTTGATCAGGCGGAAAGAGGCCGTTTAGTCCGTTCTTTCGAAGCTCCATAATTTCCCGTAGAAGAGGAGAACCGATGAAAAAGGGAAATATCCTATTTTTGACATTACTGGTTTTCACGATCTTGGCTTTTCCTTATCAAGCCACTTTCTCAGAGCCTTCCGTGGATCGGCGGTTCCCAAAAGAAATTGCTCAAAGTCCTCTTCCGAAACTCTTGGATTTTGGAAGGGGTATTTGCATCCCCTGTAAGAAAATGGCTCCCGTTCTTCAAGAATTGTCCGAGGAGTATAAAGGCAGGGTCATTATTAAAATAATTGAAATTGACAGGGAAAAAGAGCTTACCCAAATAAACCGGATACGCCTTATTCCGACGCAAATCTTCTTCGATTCAAAGAATAAAGAAGTCTTCCGGCATGAGGGATTTATGGATAAAGAGGCGATCAAAAAGATATTCCAGCAAATGGGGGTTGAATGACCCATGGAAACCCTTCTCAATCATGTCTCTCAGTCACTTACCGGAAACCCTCTTCTCGCCTACCTGGGAGTTTTTGTAGGAGGCATCCTTTCTTCCTCAAGCCCCTGCGTATTGGCTACCATTCCGCTGGTGATTGGGTATGTGGGAGGCTATTCGGAAGGAGACCGGCGCAAGACCCTTTTATACTCCCTCACCTTCATCCTTGGCCTCTCTCTTACCTTTACGGTATTAGGGGCTATTGCTGCCCTGATCGGAGGCCTCTTCGGGATGATCAGCCGCACATGGTACTTCGTTGTGGGTGGAATCGCCGTTGCCATCGGTCTTCAATTGATCGGGCTTTATGAATTCAACCTTCCCTTTCCCGGTCACCTTCAACCCAAACAGAGAGGTCTATTGGGAGCATTCATCCTTGGTCTTATCTTCGGCATTGTCTCTTCACCCTGTGCCACCCCAATATTGGCCCTTATCCTGACCTTTGTTGCTACAAAGGGGGAGATCGCTTACGGAACCTCATTATTGTTTATCTATGCCCTTGGTCACTGCGCCTTGATCTTTTTGGCAGGAACGGCAACGGGTTTTGCTGAAAGTTTCATCAAGTCTAAAGGGATTTCCAATATTACTACCTGGGGGAAAAGGGTTGGAGGAGTTATTGTCGTATTCGCTGGGATTTATCTGTTTTATTTAGGAATCACACTATAAGAGGCGATATGTTACTTAACTCATACAAAATCACACGCACTCTTCCTTGCCTGGCTGATCCAGAGAAGATCAGGGTCATTGCAGAAATATCGGATGAGATCCATGAGGTGTTTCCTTATCTTAATGCCACCTTAAAAGGATGTATCTATAATCATGCAGCCAATACCTTAACCATTAGGAAGGATCAGAAACTGGTTACCCTGCATATTCTACACATTACACTGGCAAAAATTGAAGATGAGAAGGAAGCCGAAGAAATTCTAAATTGGTTAAGAGATCTCGTCAACGAGACTTATGAAAGAAGAGACCAGATTAAACCTAACTACTCCATGGCAGCGGAGCTTAGGGCTTTGGACGTTTACAAGCTCCTCCCAGGAACAAGCTGTAAAAAATGTGGAGAACTGACCTGCCTTGCGTTCGCCGTTAAGCTCGTAGGACGGGACACGGAAATTACAAGATGTGATCCGCTGTTTTCGGAAAAATATCAAGAGAAGCGTAAGGTCCTGCTTGACCTTCTCCGGGCTGCAGGATTTGAAGTTCCATCGGAGTTTTTAAACCCTAAAAATGAAAAGGGGAGTTGAGGTGAAAAAATGTTACTCCGAAATTACACCTTAAGGATCGTCCTCTCGGATTGTAACCCATCATCCCAGAAGGTGAATGCCCTTGCCGATCTATCTGAAGATATTAGCGAGGTTCTTCCCTATCTCAACACCGTTCTGAAAGGATTGCAATATCAGCAGGGCGAGAAGTTCTTAACAGTGAAGAGAAAAGGACACGTGATCACCTTCTGGTCACGACAGATAGCGGTGACCAAACTCGAGGATGAGAAGGAAGCCGGAGAAGTCATTGAAGAATTGAAAGAGATTGTGAATCAGACTTACGCAAATAGAGAACATATCAAACCGACCTATACCTCCAGGCCGATTCCTCGGCCTCTCGATATCTTTAAACTCCTTCCTGGGAAGAATTGCAAAGAGTGCGGGGAACCCACCTGCATGGCCTTCGCACTGAAACTGATCAATGACGAACTGGAGTGGAAACAATGTCCCTTGCTTTTAACAAAAGAGTTTGAGACAAATGGCCTGAAATTAATGGGAGGTTTGCCTGACTCAGAAAAATAATGGGGAAAGATGGTCGAGAGGGTGACGAGCCAGTCATGAAGGATTAGAAAGAAAAGGAGGCTTTCGCAAATGGCTGAAGAACAGATTATGAGGAGACTTTCTTTTTTGGACCGCTTTCTGACGTTGTGGATCTTTCTTGCAATGTTAGTCGGGGTGGGCTGGGGATACCTCTTCCCAGGAGTGGTTGGCTTCTGGAATCAATTCCAGGTGGGTACAACCAACATCCCCATCGCTATCGGATTGATTTTGATGATGTATCCACCGCTGGCTAAAGTGAGATACGAGAAACTGGGCCAGGTATTCCGGGATTTCAAGGTGCTGGGTTTGTCCCTGGTTCAGAATTGGATCATTGGGCCCATCCTCATGTTCCTTCTCGCCATTACCTTTCTTTCCGGATACCACGAATACATGGTGGGCTTGATTTTGATCGGGCTGGCCAGATGCATCGCCATGGTCATCGTTTGGAATGACCTCGCCTCCGGAGACAGAGAATACTGCGCCGGACTTGTGGCCTTCAATTCGATCTTTCAAGTCCTTTTCTTCTCAGTTTATGCCTACATATTCATTACCGTCCTGCCACCCTGGCTGGGACTGAAGGGAATGGCGGTCAAGATCACGATCGGTCAGATCGCAGAGAGCGTCTTCATTTATTTAGGGATTCCTTTCATCGCCGGTGTGCTTTCGAGGATCATCGGCCTCAAGACGCTTGGACGGGAATGGTACGAGGAGAAATTCATCCCCAAGATCAGTCCAATCACTTTGATTGCCCTCCTCTTTACTATCCTGGTTATGTTCTCCCTAAAAGGAGAATTCATTGTTCAGCTTCCACTCCATGTCGTCCGGGTGGCAATTCCACTATTCATCTATTTCGTGGTCATGTTCTTTGTCTCCTTCTACCTGTCGAAGAAGGTGGGGGCTACCTATGAACAGTCCACCACGCTCAGCTTCACGGCGGCATCAAATAATTTTGAGCTAGCCATTGCTGTAGCAGTGGCCGTGTTTGGAGTCAATTCCGGCCAGGCCTTCGCAGCGGTCATTGGTCCTCTCTTAGAGGTTCCTGTTTTGATCAGCCTGGTCAACGTGGCCCTCTGGTTTAAAAAGAAATATTTCCCTTATGCAGTGGAAACTCCGACTGGAGTATGTCATGTCTCATGCGAGCCATAAAGGGAGCACAAACAGTGGATATTAAAAAAAGGGGAGAGGAAAATATGTTCAATAAGGGTTTGGGTTTCATCTGAAAATTGAGAAACTGAAAATCTAATTCATAGTTTTCACGTAGGATTCAGGTTGAAATTGAATCAAATGAGAAAACTATAAAAGGAGGTTAAGAAAAGAAATGAAGGTTACGAGAAGAGATGTATTAGGAAGCTTAAGCGGTCTCCTATTAGGTACTGCAATGACAGGGTTGGCGACAAAAGAGGTATTTGGGGCAAGGGCTGAGGAGCCAACTAAATTGCCATGGCCATATGAAAAGCTGGATTTAAACGCCGTTGGAAAGGGGGGTTATGAGGGATATATAAAAGGGGCCTGCTGCTATGGAGCATTTTCGGCCATCATCAATGAGTTAGCCAAGAACGTAGGGTCTCCCTATACTTCTATCCCCACTGAAATGTGGGTAGTAGGGGAGGGAGGAATGGCCGGGACTTCAAATTTTTGTGGGGCGCTGAACGGGGCTTCCTTTGCGATATTTTTGGTCACAGGTGGTATCGAAAAAAGGGAGAAAGCTTTTGATATTGTTAAAGACCTATACCACTGGTATGAACAGACAGGACTTCCAATATATAAACCTGAGAAACCGAAAATTTATGATGGAGAAATAGTTAAAAGTAAATCTGGTTCTCCCCTATGTCATGTTTCCGTTACAAACTGGTGCAAGGCTTCCGGGTTTAAGTCCTTCAGCCCTGCCCGGAATGAAAGATGCGGACGACTTGCGGCAAGCGTAGCAGTGCATACAGTTGAGCTCTTAAATAATTATTTTGCGGGTAGCTTTCAACGGAGCTACAACTTATCAGCAGCGGCAGAATCCTGTAGGAGTTGTCATGATAAAGGCAGTGCGTTGGAGAATACTCGTGGAATCCAAGAATGCGGTCAATGCCATTTCAACCTTGGCACGGAACATCCAAAAGTGAAGTAGAGGTTGTTAAAGGATTTATGGTGATGCTAATGTCAAAGGCCCGGTGGGCCTGGAAAAAGGAGGTAGAGCATGGCAACAATATCTAAGAAAAAATCGAAAGTAAGCAAAAAGTTAAAACTAACTGAGTTCAGTTTGTTAGCCCCTTCCGCACAAAGTGTATTCTTAGCCGGAGATTTTAACCAATGGGATCTCTCTTCACACCCCTTGAAGGGTGACAAGAATAGGATGTGGAGGATATCGCTGAATCTCAATCCAGGCCAATATGAATACCGATTCTTCGTGGACAGTGAATGGCAAAACGACCCCGGTTGTCCCACTTGTGTTGAAAATCCTTTTAGGACATTAAACTGTGTGAGAATTGTAGGATAATGTTTGGGCATTTCCCCAAGGGAGTTTTGATATGTCTGATAAAGGGTCCAAAAAGATTGTGTTTGTCTGTGTTGAGAATGCCTCCCGAAGTCAAATGGCGCAGGGGTTTGCTGAGACCCATGGACAAGGGAAAATGGAAGTTTACAGCGCGGGATCCCGTCCTTCCTCTCAGGTTGACCCGCTGGCTATTGAAGTGATGAAAGAGAAAGGGATTGATCTTTCTGCCAGGAGACCCAAAGGCTTGGATGACCTTCCTCCGATCGAGATGGACTGTCTCATCACGATGGGGTGTGAAGAAACATGTCCTGCTGTTCCTGCAAAAAAAATCATCGAGTGGGAAATCCCAGACCCCAAAGGGAAATCGATCGAGGTCTTCCGGGAGGTTAGGGATTTGATCGAAAACAAGGTAACAGCTTTGCTCCAAGAAATCGATTAGAGACAAGATCAGATCTCGGATATTCGGGTAAAGAATACAAC
>JBAVGF010000129.1:0-1654 GCA_049684675.1 Thermodesulfobacteriota bacterium
ATGATCGTGGTGAAGATACCGCCCTCCCGGCCCATACTTTTCGGAGATTCGAGAAAGAAACGGAGGTGAAGGACAGGCAATCCCTCCTTCAGAATCTGGAAGAGGATCAAGATCATCACTGCGATGGTTGATAAAGCACCTACCCAGATGAGGATTTTTGCAATGGATTGAGTCAGATATCGAGTACGATTGGCGATCAATGGACTCTCCTTCGTGATAAAGAGATAGCCAGAGTATTCAGGGCCATAATGATGAAGAAGAGAACAATTCCTGTTGCAAAGAGGGCCTGTCGGTGATCCCCGGAAGCATATCCCATTTCAATGCCGATATTTGTGGTGAGTGTCCTGGCTGAATCCAGGAATGAGGTCGGTAATTTCACGGCATTTCCCAGGATCATGATCATAGCCATGGTCTCTCCGATGGCACGGCCCATGCCCAAAATCACGCTTGCAACAATTCCCGACCTTGCAGCTGGAATCAATACCCGCCAGATGGTCTGCCAGTGCGTTGCTCCCAATGCAAGAGCTCCCGCTTTATAAGTGGGAGGAAGAGCCTTTAGAGAATCCTCTGAGATTGTGATAATGGTGGGGAGGGTCATGAAGCCTAAGACCAGAGATCCCGCGAGGATGCTCAGGCCAGGTCCTCCCAAATAATTTTGAATCAAGGGGACAAGGACGATCAGCCCCCAGAACCCATAGATGACTGAGGGGATGGCTGCCAGAAGCTGGATCGCAGGTCTCAACAATAATCCTACGGAAGGAGGAATCAACTCCGATAAAAAAATCGTACAGGCCAATCCAAGAGGAATGCCCAAAAGGAGGGCCCCGACAGTCACCCAGAAGGAGCTGACGATCATCGGGAAGATGCCAAACAAACCCTTACTTGGAATCCATTTCTCCCCGAGCAGAAACGCCTTGGGACCAATCTTCAAGATCAAAGGAAGTCCTTCTTCAAAAATGAAGAAGGTGATCAAGGCCAGTATCGTAATTGATGAAAGGGCAATCACAAGAAATGCTTTTTCAATGATTTTCTCTTTGACTTGCATGATTATTCCTGAGCAATCTTTTGGAGAACGGGTACGAGCCCTTCTTTTAAAAGCAGTTTCTGAGCCAATGGGCTCAAGACGAATTCCAAAAAGGATTTTGCTTCCCCTGTAGGTTCTTCTTTAAAAACGAATAAAAAAGGTCGAACCAACCTGTATTTACCATTGTCAATGTCGGTCAAATTGGGTTCCACGCCTGAGATCTTTAGCGCTTTCACCTGGTCATTGACCAATCCTAATGAAATATAGCCGATGGCATGGTGGTTGCTCGCCACGACCTGCCGGACCGCGCCATTGGAGTCCTGGACTAAGGCTTCAAGGCTGATATCCTCTTTGCCCATCACAAACTTCTGGAAAGACTCCCTCGTTCCCGAACCCTCCTCCCGTGTAACCAGCACAATGGGATGGAAAGGTCCCCCCAAGTCCTTCCAATTCCTTATCTTCCCGGAGAACACCTGCCAGATTTGCTCTAAGGTAAGATCTTGAATAGGGTTTTTTGGATTGACGATGATCGCAATAGCATCCTTTGCAACGGTGACTGAATAGAGCTTCTTCTCGTCATTTAATAAATTGCGCGAGGACATTCCGATGTTTGCAGCCCTGGTTATGGCC
>JBAVGF010000130.1:0-2417 GCA_049684675.1 Thermodesulfobacteriota bacterium
GGGAGTCATAGTTTCTGGGTTGATAGATCCCGCTTGTCACAGCGATATCAAGAGGTGAATCATCCAGCAGAGAGGCCGGGGTGAGAATCCGTTGTTCAAAGGCAAGACCATAAAGAAAAGGTTTTAAGGTGGAACCGGCCTGTCTTTTTGCCTGAACCCCATCCACAAACCTTGCCGACAAAGGTTCTCCACTGTAACTCACGTAGGCAAGGACATCTCCTGTTCCGTTCTCCACAACGAGGATAGCACCATCCTTCATATTTTGTGATTTCAGAGAGAGAAGATGATGGGTTATACGGTCAATGACAAAGCGCTGGATTCCGCTGTCCAGAGTACAAGTGACCGAGGATCCATGGGGGCTCCCTTTTAATAAATGTCGCGCAATATGCGGAGCGAGATCCTCCCGCGGACGGGGCAAATTCGGCCCCAGAAATAACTGCCTCACCTTAGAATGAATCTCCTCCTCGCCAATTTTCCAATCCATCGCTTTGGTGAAATGAGACACCCTCTTGACCAACTCTGACGACGAGGCATTCGGGGATCGGATCAAGGAAGCCAGGATGAGGGATTCTGATTGGCCCAGGCCGTGAGGGTCTTTTCCGAATAACCCTCTTGAAGCAGCCGAGATTCCCTGAAGCTCTCCCCGGAATGTCACGAGATTAAGGTAGGCTTCAAATATTGCTGTCTTTGGCCATTTCTTTTCGATCTCCCAGGCATTTAGGATCTGTCTCTCCTTTTGCCAGACGGATCGCTTCCCCCTCCTTGATTGAATCTCTTTATTTAAGATGGAGGCCAACTGCATGGTGATGGTACTCGCTCCGCGAACACTCTCGGAGGTGAGTCCCCGAAGCAAGGCGGCGCCCATTGATCTATAGTCCACTCCCCCGTGATCATAGAATCGCTTGTCCTCGGCCTGGATCACCGCGTCTCTCAAGGCGGGAGAAATGTCCTTCAACAAAGTCCAGTCAAGCCTTCTCCGATATTTATCCGTCCTCAATTCATGGAGTATTTCTCCATGGCGATCGAGGAGAAGCGAATCCGACTTGACGTAAGACTGCCTCACCTCCTGATAAGAGGGAAGAGCAAAAGCAAGGGAGGAAAAAGAAAAGAACACAATAAGCGAAGAAAGAAATCTTTTCATTGGATTCTAAATGTTTTTTTAAGCAAAATAGAAGTGATTTGTCATGCTGAATTTATTTCAGCATCTCAGTTTTTGTTTCAGCATCTCATCTTTTTCTACACTCAAATCCTTCCACTCTGGATTGAAATCGGTTATTAATTTTATCTTCCAGTCCCTATGCCAATTTTTTAGTTGTTTCTCCCTTTCTATAGCACTTCTTACGTCAGAGGTTTCCTCAAAATAGACAAGTTTGGTAAGGTTATATCTTTTTGTAAAACCGTCTATCATTTTGTTTTTATGTTCAAACATTCTCCGCTCAAGATTATTTGTGACACCTATGTAAAGGACTTTGTTGGACTTGTTTGTGACAATGTAAACGAAATACTCGTTCATTTTCACAACTCGAGAGCCTGAATAACCATAAACCGTGAGATCCTGAAACAAGTTCAGGATGACATACTCTCCGAGGTCTAATTTTGTCATGCTGAATTTATTTCAGCATCTCGTTTTTGGTCTTTTTCTCCCGTGAGATCCTGAAATTCCTAGACCCCTGAATTTATTTCCGGGTAAGGTTCAAGAAAAAATCTTTATTCCTTTCATATAATCTCAAATCCCCTATGGTTTAACCTCCACCGTCTTGTTTGGAATCTCTCCAAACATTTCCGGGAAATAGAGTGCTTCCACACGCGTTGTCGGAAGTTGAAATACTCCGCCCTGATTCAAACGAAGAGTATATTCAACCGTCCACTTTCCTTTGGGCACATATTCATAGTAGGCCCTGAATGCCTCAAAAGAGCGTTCCTCATACGCTGGCCAGACCCACCCTTTCCGTTCCTCCTCTTTTGTTAAGAGCCGGGAGTCTCTTCCAAGTCCGGTTCCGAGGATCGTGCTTCCCGCAGGAATAGGATCGCTCACAACTACCCAGGTCCTGTCCGCTTGGGCCTCCAATTCCAATCGCATTCGAACGATGTCTCCCTGGCTCCACTGATTTTTCTGCTTCTGCTCAATTGGAATCACCGTCCTCTTGATCTTGTACCCGCTCGAGAAAGGCTCCTTCAAAGGAATGGCAGCCAGGCTCTGGATGGTCAGCCAAGGCTTTCCTGTTCCCTGATGAGAGAAGGAGAGATCGTCTCTTTTGGCAGGCCATGGTAGCTGGGAGATTTTTCCCTTGGGAGAGGTGTTCCAATCAACGGCTTGTGTTTGCTTAGACAGGGTCGCGCGGGTCGTCCCGGTGACTGGAACAGATTCAAATTTATTTGAAAACTTTTCCATGGCCAGGACGCCCCAGGCATTGGCA
>JBAVGF010000131.1:0-16096 GCA_049684675.1 Thermodesulfobacteriota bacterium
CCACTAAGACTTTCCCGACCCTTCTGTTCATAGATTCACCCCCTTTCGAATGATATTAAACAACCTCCCTAACTATTTACGATATCGAACATGTGTCAAGTTGTCAACACTTTTGTGTTTTTTCTGCTAATAGTTAAGAATTATCCTAGGGGGTCTGAGAAATAAATAAGGTCAATTCTGTATTTAGGGGAAGAAAAGACTGTATTTTTAGGTGCCTTAGTCTATGGCTTTTCTTAAGTTTTCTTTTCTTGAAGAAATTTTCTCAGGCATTCCTTAGTGCAAAAATAGTAATCTCTCCCCTTCACTCTCTTCCTAACGGCTGTTTGCTTGGGGATATAGGTTTGGCAATAAGGGTCCTGAACAAGTTCCTCTGGCTCAGACTCTCTCCTCCCTTTGTTCCTCCGCACTACCATATCTTTAATAAGGTAGTAAAGAATCGCATAGAGGAGGAGAAGAAGGAAGATAAATAAAATCAAACGAGGCATGATCGACTTTTCTCGGTTGAAAATTGGAGATGTCAAGTTGCGAGTTTTAAGCTGAAATCTTAAATCTGAAATGTGACATTGAAAATTAGAGTTTTTCAACCCCCTGGTCTTCTTTGGAATCGTTCAGGAGCTCTCGGATACTTTTTTTCAAGACAGGGTGGATAAGATTTGGATCGATTTCGGCCAGGGGGACGAGGACAAATTGACGATTTTGGATCCGGGGGTGGGGGATGTGGAGTTCTTCAGTGTGAAGTTCAATATCATCGAAGAAAAGGATATCCAGATCAATCGTTCGAGGTCCCCATCGAAAGGTTTCTGTACGACCCAACTGAGATTCGATGGTTTTTAATGTCCGGAAGAGTTCAGGGGCTTCCAGATCGGTCTCGATTTTTAATACTCCGTTCACAAACCAGTCCTGGGGGGTGTAGCCCAAGGGCTGAGTCTTAAAGAGGGAAGACCTTGCTAAGAGTTTGTGGCGGTCAATTTCTAAAATCTCTGATACGGCTTTTTCGCACTGGGATAGCTTGTCGCCAAGGTTAGAACCAATCCCAATGTAGGCAATGTGTCCCATTCTCACCGGGCGTAAAAAACACTCGACTTTCCACCCTGTACCTTTAAAAGTCGCTTTTAGTGTAAGCATGGAATGGGGATGACGAAAATATTCCGAAAAGAGGCTTGTTCTTCAGGTCTTGGCGCAGGGTTTATTTTTTTTCAGAAATCTCTTCGGGCTTTTTCGGACTGACGTCGATTTCCTCTTTATCCTTGGTCGCCTTCTTAAAATTTCTAATCCCCTTGCCGAGCCCTTCACCGATCTGAGGCAATTTTCCGGCACCAAAAATGACCAGTATGATGACTAAGATGACGATCAACTCGGGCATTCCGATTCCAAACATTTTTTTCTCCTTTTAATTTTATTAGCCGTGTTAGCCTGCCCATCCTGTCTGCCGACCCCGGTCCCGACCGAAGGCGGTACAAGCGGGCACAGTCCGGTGAGGTCTGGCGGAAGTGCATGGGAATCGAACCCACCACGGACATCTCTGCCCGTCACTGGATTTGAAGTCCAGGAGGCCCACCAGAACCTGTCCACTTCCAAAATATAACCTAAAGGATTTTCTTTTTAAAGTCAACCGTTCAACTTCCCAGCCTGAAGGTCGGGGCTTGCCCCTGAGCGGGTATTAATTAGTATACTTATGTTCTGATTCTTCCCACGGCAGAAATACCATCATTTTCTCAACAAAATACATGCTTTATCCCATTATCTTTTGAAGGTTTTCGAGATATTCTGACGCCGTTGATTCTGTCTTCTATGGATTTCCGAAATATCTAATGATACCATGGAGATGAAAGCGTGAACTTATCCTTCCTCCCAAGGAGCTGTGTCGTATTTGGGATTAGTGGCAGAAGTTATAGAAAACGGGACAGACAGACGGGTCAGAAAGCTTTAGAGCGCAACCTTTTTAATATGAGACTCAGGGGCTTCAAGGTGATGAAAGAATTGAGTTTCTTGTGCAGCGATATTGATCTCTAACGTTAAACGTGCGCATTCTAAAGCTTTGGAATCCGGCTGTTTGTTCCGTATTCTACCTCCATCCATTCAATTACGACCCAGTCTCCAATAGGGAGAGGAATGGAGCGCAGACGGGAAAGAGTGAACGGAAAATTGGGGAAGGACGCACGCAAGCGTCAGGTTTCGTCCATTTTGCCCACCACGAAAGGGAGGACATACGTATATGGCAGAGTTGAAACACGAAGCTGAGCTTCTGGTCATCGGTGCGGGACCTGGCGGATATGTGGCTGCGTTTCGGGCAGCGGATCTCGGGATGGATGTTACGCTGGTAGATCTTGAGAAACGGCCGGGCGGCGAATGTCTGTTTCGCGGGTGTATCCCTTCCAAAACGCTTCTTTTCCTGGCGGAGCTTCTGCACGACGCCCAGCGTTCCGGAGATATGGGGATAAATTTTGGTAAACCTCAGATCGATCTCGACAGAATGCGGGCATGGAAGGATCAGGTTATCGATAAACTTACCAACGGGCTTTTGACCCTGAGTAAACGACGCAAGGTTCAATTGCTGCAGGGAAGAGCAGTCTTCGAAGGGTCTGATCGGGTGCGATTGGAAAATTCTGAAGTAAGCCAGATCCGGTTTCGCCATGCCATTTTAGCCACTGGATCTTGCTCAACTCCCTTTCGGGACATCCCCTTCGTAAAAGGGGGGCGTATTATGGATTCGGCCGGCGCACTGGAATTGCCCGATATCCCTCGGTCACTGCTCATACTGGGCGGCGGTTATGTCGGGCTAGAGTTGGGCACGGTTTACGCGGCCCTGGGGAGTCGAGTCACCGTAGCCGTGCGAGGCGATAGACTGCTAAGGGGTGCAGACCCCGATCTTGTGGACGTGCTGCTCTCCAGGCTTAAAGAAATTTTCGAAGCCATTCACTTCAATACCCAAGTCATATCCGTTAAAGAGCGCGAGGAAGGGGTGGATGTCAAGTTCGAAGGAGCGCCGGACAAGGCTGACCAAACCTTTGACCGGGTGCTCGTTGCCATTGGCCGAAGGCCCCATACAGGAAAGATTGGTCTGGAGAAAACCAAGGTGAAACTGAATGAGCAGGGCTATGTGGTGGTGGATGAACAGCGCCGCACCACGGATGAAAAGATCTTCGCCATCGGGGATGTCGCAGGCCCCCCTCTGCTTGCTCACAAAGCTTTTCGGGAAGGCAAGGTGGCGGCAGAGGTGATCAAAGGAAAGCCGTCGGCCTTTGATGTGCAGGCCATTCCAGCAGTGGTTTATACGGACCCTCAAGTTGCCTGGGCGGGTTTGAGGGAGGAACAGGCTCGAAAAGAGAACCGTAATGTTAAGGTGGAGCGATATCTGTGGAAATTTTCCAGTCGTGCAACAACCATGGGTGTCTCGGATGGGGTCACCAAAATGATACTCAACCCTGAAACAGGTCGAATACTGGGAGTGGGAATATGCGGCCGGGATTCGGAAGGGATGATCTCCGAAGGCGTCCTGGCCATAGAGATGGGGGCTGTTGCCCAAGACCTCGGGCTGACGATTCATCCTCACCCGACCCTTTCAGAAATGGTGGGAGAGACAGCCGAGCTTTTTACAGGCACCGTCAGCCATGTCTTGCCGGAAAAGCGTTTAACTCATGAATGAAAAGAACGATATGAATCCCTAAGGGTAAGCATGGTGCGAACAAACAGGGTGTCGGGACAATCATAATATATATTGAATTTAATGCCGACGCTACAATATGTCCTCAAGTTATTACGCAGCTATTTTCCAAGTATTTTCTTCAACAACTCCTGATCTACGTCCCCTGAGATCTTTAGAATTTTTTCTCTGGCATGGTGGCCCTTGATCATTTCGATTGAAGACGGGGATATCCCAAATTCCTTTGCCAGGAATCGGATGAGAGACTCGTTCGCCATTCCCTCAATGGGCGGGGCAGTCACCTTCACCTTGATCCCGTCTCGATAGGGGCCCGCCATCTCATTTTTTGAGGATTTGGGCTGGAGATAAACTTTGATGAGGGTTTCTTTCATGGAGCGCCTCTTAGAAAAGGATTCAAGGATTCGAGGGCTCAAGGGTTCAAGCTACGTCTTATTCCTCTGAAAACACCTTGATTCCTTGACCCCTTGAACCCTTTTCGTTCAAACGAATCCGATAAACGAGAGCTGTCTTCCCGTCCGGCCTTCTCTACGGTATGAAAAGAAAAGGTCGCCATGGCAATGGGTGCAGAGATTGATCCAAGAAATTTGTTCTGCCTCGATCCCCTCGCTCTTCATCTGAGCAATATTGATCTGAGCCAGATCCACCATCCACTTTCCCATTCCTTTTGGGGTTGCAAGAGGCTCCCACTCTGGATGAAAGACCTTTTCGCCAATTTCATAACAACAGACTCCGATACACGGACCCAGAGCGATGAGGAGGTTGCTGGATGAGCAACCAAACTCCTCCTTCATTTTTTTCAAAACCTTTGCGGTGATGTGGAGAGCCGTTCCATGTCTTCCCGCATGGATCGCAGCAATCACTTTCCTTTTTTGATCGACAACACAGATCGGGAGGCAATCTGCGGTGAGGATACCCAGGGAGATATTTGGAGAATTCGTGATCAGAGCATCATATTCTAAGGGAGAGGGAAGAGTGATGACAGGTTCTTTCAGGAGAAGGATTTGGTCTTGTTGCATTTGATCGAGCAGGATCAGGCGACCCGGATCAAAACCGAAGGCCTCGGCGATCAGATTCCTATTCCTCAACACAAGTTCTTTCCGATCGCCGTTCTTGTCGCTCAGATTGAGCGAATCATACGGGGGAAGACTTACGCCACCTTGGCGGGTTAGAAAGGCATGCCGGATCCATCCGAATTTTGCGAATCCGGGAATTTTGAAACAGGAGATAGCATTTTCCATTTTTAGAGCAGATCGGCCGAGAATATTCATCGTGTCCCTTGTGCCGGAAATCATTCCACAAAAAATCCCCTCCCCTTGTGGAGGGCCTATCTGCCCTGCTTACTGAAAGCAGGGCAGGCAGGGATAAAGGGGAGGGGACACTGAATCCTTCTGTTTACTCCCACCTCCTCGCCTAAAGGCAGGCAGGGGCGACTAAATACGATTATAACATTTGTTGTGATCGTAAGCATTCCAGCACTTCTTCTATGTCCCGGGGAATCGGCGAAACAAACTGAACCCTTTCTCCTGTTCGAGGATGGGTGAATTCCAATCTTTGGGCATGAAGGGCTTGGCGATTCATTCTCCTCACACACTCTTTCAATACAGGGTCATGGATCGCCCCGGGTCTTCCTTTTCTTCCGTATAGAGCGTCTCCCAAAACGGGATGGCCAACGGATGAGAGGTGTACCCGGATCTGATGCGTTCGGCCGGTCTGAGGAAAGATCTCAAGGAGAGTGCAGCCATCAAATTCCTCAAGCTTCTTCCAACGTGTGATCGCAGCCCTTCCTTTCCTAGTTCGAGTGGACATCCGCTTTCTCTCACTTGGGTGTCTTCCGACAGCCGAATCGATTAAGCCCTCGTCCTGGCTGAAAATTCCGTAAACAATGGCCGCGTAGACCTTTTTCACAGTCCGGTTTTTAAACTGTTTGGTCAAATGATGAAACGCCCCATCATCTTTAGCGACGACCATCACACCGGAAGTATCTTTATCCAGTCGGTGTACAATCCCCGGCCTTAAGACACCATTGATACCGGCGAGGTCTTTACAATGGTAAAGAAGGGCATTGACCAATGTGCCGGAAGGATTGCCATAAGCAGGATGAACGACCATACCTGGAGGCTTGTCAACCACGATGAAAGATGGGTCCTCATAAAGAATGGTAAGAGGAAGGGGCTCTGCTTGGAGGGAAAGCGGTTCGGGCTCAGGAAGAAACCCTGAGACAGTGTCCCCTGGTTTTACACGAGCACTGGGTTTCGTAGGTTTCTGATTGAGAAAGATAAGATGTTTCTCAATCAAATTCTTTGCCTGGGAGCGGGAAAGGTTCAGATTAGCTTCGGACAGACATTGGTCGAGGCGCCTTCCCCGGTAATTTTCGGAAACGCGAATCGAAAAGGACTTGCCTGCATTGTTGTCTTTAGTCATTCCACGCAAGTACCAAATTCCAAAAATTTTCGTACGGCGGGCCCGTTGCCCGCAAGCCATGGAAATTACCCAAAGTTATCCTCCCCCTTGATGGGGGAGGATTGAGGTGGGGGTGGATACGGTATGTTCCCCCTCACGCTCGCCCTCTCCCACCAGGGGAGAGGGCGATAATGGTTTGGGGCATTTGAATTTGAAATTTAGAATTTATTTGGAATATGTAATTTGGGACTTGGAATTTAAAATCCGTCACGGAGGATCACGATTTGGTTGTTGATGTTAAAGCCTTTTCGATTCCGGCAGCCAACATGGGAATCTCTTCATCGAAGACGGTCCTCATATCCAGGATCAATTCTTCTTTGCTGATTCGACAGACGATGGGAGGCTCCCCCTTCCTTAAATTTTCTTCGAGGCTGTTCACGGAGACCTCAAGAGGTTTGATGGCAACGACTAAGGTCGGAAGTTCCTGAAGAGGGAGAGCTCCGCCGCCCACCTGGGAGACGTCTTCTTTCAGAGTGAATGCCATTTTTTTATTCGTCACCCCTGACAATCTTTTGAGCAGGCGTTTTCCCCTCTTTTTTAACCTCTTTGTGTCCAGGCTCAGCATGCGGAGGGTCGGAATCTCTTCTATGGCCTTTTTCTCATCGAAGTAAAGAAGAAGGGTAGATTCGAGAGCGGCCAGCGTGAGCTTGTCGATGCGAAGGGCTCGGGTCAAGGGATTGATCTTGAAGAGGTCCAGAATTTTCTTCTTCCCCAGAATGATTCCGGCCTGCGGGCCTCCAAGGAGCTTGTCACCGCTAATGGTGACGGCATCCACCCCCGTCTTGATCATCTCTTGAACAGTAGGCTCCTTCTCCAACCCGTACCGGGTGAGGTCTATTAGACAGCCGCTTCCTAAATCATCCACAACAGGGAGCTGATATTCCTTCCCCAGTTGGACCAGATCTTGAAGAGAGACTTCGGAGGTAAACCCCATCACTCTGAAATTACTGGTGTGCACCTTCAGAAGCAGTGCCGTTTCGGGGCCGATGGCCTTTTGGTAGTCGTTGAAGTGGGTACGGTTGGTCGTCCCGACCTCCTTGAGCAAAGCCCCGCTTCGTTTCATCACATCAGGGATTCGAAAAGCTCCCCCGATCTCGACCAATTCCCCTCTCGAGACGATAACCTCCTTGCCCTCCGCGAGGCTATTGAGAACAAGCAAGACAGCCCCGGCATTATTGTTTACCACCAAGGCTGATTCTGCACCGGCCAGGCGGCAGAGAATCTCTTCTACGTGGATGGTACGACTTCCGCGTTCACCCCGATCCAGGTCATATTCCAAATTAGAATAGGTCTTGGATACCTCTATGAGATGTTCAATCGCAGAGGGATGGAGCGGGGCCCTTCCCAGATTCGTGTGGATCACTACTCCGGTTGCATTGATGACTCGACGGAGCCGGGGCTGAATTTGGAGGTCAATCTCTTTTTGGAAAATGGAAGAGAGGTTTTCGAACGAGAAGAGGGACTCTTCTAATTCATGGAGTTCTTCTTTCTGGAGGATCTCATCGCGTAGTCGTCCCAATCCCTTCCGAATGGCTTCGACCACGACATGACGGGGATGGATCTTTAAAAGATCAACCATCTCGGGTCTTGAAAGGATTTCATCCACACTCGGAATCTTACGGAGAACCTGTTGACGAAGGGATGGAGACATTGGGTTTCCTCCTCGCCAGGAGTGTTTTAAGAATCTTGAAGAAGTTCATTCGGATAAACCGAGTAGGCCATTCCAGCTCTTTTTTCTCACAGATCGTGGACATACTATATTGCCGAAGGGCGAGACGGCCACCCGAAAGGGACTCCAGGGCAGCCTCCCTCTCGATGGCATTTGGAAGGGTCATGATCCGGTCGATCTCTTTCATCATCCCGACCGCCGCTTCGAGTCGCAACTCAACCGATTCCGCTGTCTTCGGATCGATCAGGCCAAATTCGGCCTTCAAGCGATTGAGTCTCTTCCCGGCTTCATAGGTGCTGTAGACGATCTCATCCCGGTTCATCCATTCCGTTTCGTAGTTGAGGATATATTTCCAACTGGGGGCCAATAAGGCCTGACGGTGTTCTTCCAGCGTCCGACAAAGCAGACGGTATCCATATTTCTCCGGTGCCTCGAAGACAGCACTCCCGGGATCCAGGAAGGGGGCCAGCGGAGAGATGAAAGGGAACAGTTTGCCGTAGGGGCGAAATCGTTCCAGCAGAGAGCGGGAATAATCTACCGTCTCCAGAACGGAGGAATAGGTTTGTCTTGGAAGGCCGGTCATGAAGAAGAGATCGATCCGCTTCGAGCCAAGATCGACGGCATCCCCGATCATTCTTTCCAGCGACTGATTGTCATAAGGTCTTCCAAAAGCCTTCCGAACCTCTTCGTCGTGAGACTCAGGAGAGATTTCGATATTGAAGTTCGGAATCGATTCGGCAATCCTTTTCAGTTGAGCCCTGGAAGGAGGGACAAAAAATTCAAAGGCGATATGGTTGGTGATCGGCCTCCTCTTCATCTCCTCAAGAAAGGTGAAACCGTATTCTTCTCCGGGCTGAAAGATGTCGCCGATGACCATCACCGGCGCGTGAAGGTGGTCTGAGACATTGAAGATATCCTGCGCCAGTAATCTGGGATTTCGGTAGGCTGGTTTTCTCCGGTTGGCCATTGTTCGAAAAGTCTGTGCGGAGCCTCCGCAAGTTCTACAAGAGTAGATGCATCCCCGGCAGGTGAAGACGGCTGTCACGGGATACGCATACCAATCGATAAAAGGCTGGTAGCCCGTGGGGTCAATATACCTCACCACCTTCTTCATGATGTGAAGATAGTCGATCGTAATCTCATCGAGGCTCTCCGGGACATGGGTGAGGGGATTAACCTGAATACGGTTCTTTCCGTCCCGGTAGGTGAGGTTCGGAATCTTTTCGAACTCTCCGCCTTTTTTGATTGTCTGAAGAAGTTGGAGCAGCGGCTTCTCTGTGGAATCTCCCCTCAGCACAAAATCGATAAAAGGATATTGACGGAGAATCTCTTCATGATAATAGGTGGCAGAAAGCCCCCCCAGGATGACAGGGATGCCGGGATGAAGACGTTTGATGATTTCTGCAAGGGCCAGGGCCCCTTGGACATGAGCCATCCAGTGGAGGTCGATCCCGAAGGCCACTGGCTTATTTTTTTGGATGAGCCGCTCCACATCGAATTTCTCATCCTTGAGCATCTTCATGGCCACATTGATGATCCTCACCGTGAGGCCGTGGCGCTCCAAATATTCTGAGAGGCTGGCAAAGCCGATGGGGTACATCTCAAAGATAGGCGTTGAAGGGACGACATCGCTAATGGGGCCATGAATCCCGGACCGCTTTCTGAAGTCGTAAAGGGTTGGGGGATGTAAAAGGATAAGGTCAATACGTGCCATCTTTATTATTTCTGAGAGACAGGATTTTCCGTAGTCTGGATTCTTGCCTTATAAGCCTCAACCATCTTCTTAATATCAGGGTCCTCTTTCATCTGTTCTTGTAGTGAAATGATGCGGTTCGTATACTGGTTTTTACCCAGGAGCTGGCCGAGGGCTCGCTCAGTCTCCTCTTTGGCTCTCCGCCATTGAGCTTTTTCAACCTCCGGTATTTCCTTAGAGGCTAATCGTTGGTTGATATTGTTGAGGTTGTTCTCCAGAGATATCTTTTTTGCGGAATTGTAAAAGATGGGGTCGTTGTTATAGAAATAGAGGTCGAGTCTTCCTCCAAACATTCCTCGAGAGCCGGCCTGAAGGATAATGGTGTCAACGGCCGGAGGATAGGAAAGATTGATCCCGTTATGGCTGCCCACGATGATATGGATTCCCTGGACCTTCTGGGCCAACTCGACATCTCTCGCATAGCCCAGATGGCTCAGGAGGATGATCAAATCCGTTTTGGGCTTAAGTTCCTTGACCATGGCCTTCGCTGTTTCGAGCGGTGACCGGATGCTCAATCCCCTTCTTCGGGGATCGGAGAGATTCGTAAAGAGGTCGGACGAGAGAAGGCCAAACACTCCAATTCGAAGGCCACGGAACTCCTTGATGAGAGAAGATTGAAAAAGAAGTTTCCCTGACGCCTCCTCATAGAGGTTGGAAGAAAGAAATGGGAAATTGGCCTTCTTCGAAATGTCCAATAGAAACCCCTTCCCCAGGGTTAAATCGTCATCCCCAATTCCCATGGCATCGTAACCCATTACATTGAAACTCTCGATGATAAGACCCGCTTTCTCGCTTATCCCCTTTAATTCGTGTTCAGGAAAGGGATTAAGATATTTCTTGAAAAGCAGATCGCCCGAATCCAAAAGGAGGATTCCCTTCTCACTCTCCCGCAAATCCTTGACCCATGCCCCTCTTCTGGCCAGACCGCCGGCCCGGCTTTTTTCCCCTCAGGTAGGGCAGGGGTCAATCTCACCATTAATATTATTGCTATAGAGGAGAGTAAGAGTTTTGGGCGATTTCTGGGCACGGGATGGGAATGCACTGAGAAACAAGAAGCATCCCAGAACCCAAAAGCCTATCGCAAGCCATTTTCCTTTCATTGTTCCCACCTTTTGAACAAAAACAAATATACCCCATTCATCCTTCGAAAACAAGGGTATGAGGACTCTAAGCGCTTAGCGCTCTGCGCATAGCGATCCTTATTATTAACTGGCCCAGGGGTTGGGGGCAGGTCTCTTATAGCCTTTTTCTGTGGCTAAGATATCGAGATGAAGTGTGGCAAGGTCCTCTAAGACAATATCTTGTTCCTCAAGTTTTCTGTAGTCAATCGTCTTAATATACTGGTGACATTTCTCGCAGAGATCAATGCGATAGGCCTCCTCTCCTTCTGCAAAGAGATAGTGGAGGGACTCTTGATCTTTGTTGTTGCAAAAAGGGCAGAACATTCGATCAATTCTCCACTGATAACCGCAAAAGGAACAGAGGAGATACCGCTTTCCCACTTCCTCCTTCAATAGACTTAAGGAAGGAAGGGAGCCACAGACCGGGCAGTGACCCTTAAGCCAGGTTTCAGGATCGAGTTCACTGCGAAGTTGTTCCATTCCTGCTTCAATCGAAGGTTTAATGCTGCTCTGAATGAGAAATGAAAAGACCTTTTTATCTAATCCCAATTCATCGGCCATTCGGTCTATTTCCTGCTCTTTTACCCCCTTCTTTAATAATTTATTCAAGTCTATTTTCTTATTGCCGAGAGCTTCTCCAATCTTCCGCACCTGTTCAGCCATATGAGGGTTCGCATTTTTTCCGATCTGACAAAGTGTCTCGAGGAGTTTGACGGAGGATTGGATATCTAATGGAAAATCTTCTTTCTGAATCAATGAGAAGCCTTCTTCGGTCAAGAGTTCCTTCCATTCCCTCCTGAGCTTTATAGGAGCAATTCTTAACGAGGCTTTCAGTTTATCTTGCGCCTCTTTGATATTTTGGTAGAAGTCCAGAATCTCTCCGTAGCCAGGTCTCTTCTTTTTAATCCGTTGAATCCTTTCTCTTAGTTTTCCCAATTCTTTCTCCCTTGTCCTTGTCAAGACATTTTGAGATTGCTTCGTCGCCCTGCGGCAACAGGGCTCCTCGCAATGACCGAAGGTTGAGCCCAATAATCAAAATGTCATTGCGAGCGAAGCCCTGCACCGCATGGTGTTCAGAGCGAAGCGAAACAATCTAATCCTCGTGTGAAAAAAACGGGCTTGTTTCGGATAAGCGTCCGAAACAAGCCCTGGGTTTACACCCCCCTTTTGCTCTGTCACCCCCACCTTCCCTCCCCCATCGAGGGGGAGGAAAAGAGGTGGTGGGTTTTATCCGATCATGTGTCGAAGGTCGCTCAAAGGTTGAAGGAGACGTTTCAGAGCCATCTTCCTTGTGATCCCAATGGTATTTTCCGCCACGGCGAACTTGTGATACTTTTTGGGGTCGTCAACAAGAAGATAGATCGCCCGGATATCATCAGGGTTGGCAAGCATGGCGTCTTTGTATTTAACCTTCACCTCCGCCAATCTCTTGTTCGCCTTCTCAACCATCTCTTTCCTGTCACCGAAACTCATCGCACCAGTCGGACAGGTCTTCACACAGGCGGGCAGCATACCCTCTTTGACCCTATCGAAACACATCGTGCATTTTCCCATAATTCCCACACTGGGCAGGTATCTTGGAATATCATAAGGGCAAGCCTCACGAATTTCCTGAAAATCAGCTGGCTTCACCTTTACTTTTGGATTAAAGACCACGGCCCCTGTCTTCTCATCCTGCATAATAGCCCCTTTGGCCTTTGCGTCTGCAACTTCTTTACAAGGAGGGGATATACAGTGACGGCATTGATCCGGGAAAAAGTACCAAGCCACCTTATCACCGGGAGTCTCGCTGAATCGAACGAGTTTCCATGTGTTATAGGATAGGTCCGGTGGGTTCTGGTGGCTTCCCCGATTGACCGTTTTTTCTGTTGACCGTTGGTTCCACTGTTTACATGCCATCTGGCAACCTCTGCAGGCAGTACACTTCGTTGTATCGATAAAATAAGATTTTCCTTCCGTCATTTATATCACCTCCCTTAGCCTTTTGGGGCCGCTTTTTTGGTTAGTTTTTTAACATTGGCCATAAAGGCCTTGGATTCCGGGATCATGGTATTAGGATCCCCAATCGTTGGGGTCAACAAGTTTGCACTATCGCCGCCATCTTTGGGATGGATCCAACCATAATGCCAAGGAATTCCTATCTGATGAACAGTCTGGCCGGCGATTTGAAAGGGTTTGAGGCGGGACGTAACGATAGCCACGGCCTCCAGCTTCCCTCTCGGCGTCTCGACGGTCACCTTGTCGCCGTTGTTAATCTCCTTCAATTTGGCCAACTCCAGACTCATCTCACAAAACATTTGAGGTTCGGCTTCAATGAGCCAGGGCAGCCATCGGGTCAAAACCCCTGTCTGCCAGTGCTCGGTCACCCGGTAGGTGCTGCAGACAAAAGGATACCTCGGATCGCAGGTGGAAAATTTGTCCGGACCTCCTTCAAAAATCTTGATGACCGGGCTAATCCTCTGGTTGGACATCACGTTCTTTTCGATCGGGCATTCCAGCGGCTCATAATGTTCAGGGAATGGTCCATCTTTTAATCCTGGTCCGAAGAGGGAGGCCACTCCGTCAGGCTTCATGATAAATGGGTAGGCTCCATCAGTCCCCATAGGTGGGACTGCATTATCAGGTATATCTCCTATCCATTTCTTTCCGGCCGCATCCCACTTCAGTAAGGGCCGTTTTGAATCACGCGGGTTTCCGTCCAAATCTACAGAGGCTCGATTGTAAATAATCCTTCGATTAACCGGCCAAGCCCAAGCCCACTGCGGATAGAGACCTAATCCGGTGGGGTCGGTCTTTATTCTTCGAGCGGCCATATTGCCAGCCTCTGTATAGCTTGCTGAGTAGATCCAACTGCCACAAGAGGTCCGGCCATCATCCAGTAGGTAAACGAAGCTTGGAACGAGAGTTCCCTTTTTGTATGCCTTCTTGTCTGCAGGATGTTCTGGAATGTCTTCTAAAAAGTAACCATTGATCTCTTTGGCTACCTTGTGAATATCGAAATGGCCGTTGGTTTCATAGTCCCACTTCAAATTCAAGATCGGTTCTGGAAAAGCCCCTTTTCCTTTCCCGTAGAGCGCCGAAACCTTTTTGAACAACTCATACATGATATCTCCATCTGGTTTGGCCTCACCCGGCGGATTGGAAGCCTTGTACCGCCACTGCATCCAGCGGCCACTGTTGCTGATGCTGCCCTCTTTTTCCGTCGAGGCAGCGCAGGGTAACAAGAAGACCTCCGTCTTGATCTTCTTGGGATCCATGCCCGGACCCTTCCAGAAAGAACCGGTTTCGTTGTCAAAGAGATTAACGTTGACCAACCAATCCAGCTTGGTCATGGCCTGACGAACTTTACCGGCATGAGCTCCAGAGCAGGCTGGATTCATGCCCCAAGCAAAGAAACCCGTAAAGGTGCCCTTATACATTTCGTCAAAGAGGTTTAGCCAGGAAGCATCTTGGCCCTGATCAAGCTTGGGCAGCCAAGAATAACCAAAATCGTTTTCTTTAATAGCCTTACTTCCGAATACGGATTTTAGAAAGCTGGCTACATATTTGGGGCGGTTTTTCCACCAGTTGACACTTCGAGGATCCTTTGAGGCCGGGGTGGTCTTGTTGTAATCGGCGAGGGCTGTCAAATGGGCCTGGGGTGTTGGCAGATACGCCGGCCAGATGTGGTAGAGAAGCCCCGCATCAGTGGAGCCTTGAACATTCGACTCTCCTCGCAGGGCATTGATTCCGCCACCCGCAATACCCATATTTCCAAGAAGGGATTGGATGATGCACATGGCGCGAATGTTCTGAACACCTACTGTATGCTGGCACCAACCCATGGCATATAATTCGGTCCCTGCCTTATCCGGGGCTCCGGTAGAGCCATAAGCCTTATAAACCTTTACTAAGTCGTCTTCAGGGGTTCCTGTGATCTCCGTGACTTTCTGCAGCGTATAACGTGAATAATGTTTTTTTAGAAGCTGAAGGGCACAACGTTCATGTTGCAGGGTCATATCTCTTTTTGAAATTCCATTTTCATCTTTCTCTAAGGCCCAGGTTGATGCATCATAAGCCCTTTTAGTGGGGTCATAGCCTGAGAAGAGCCCGTCATCAAAATTATACTTTGGATTTACAATAAAAGAAGCATTGGTATAGTTCTTGACATAGAATTCATCATAGAGTCTATTGTCCAGAATGTACTTAATCATGCCGCCCAAGAAGGCGATATCCGTTCCAGAACGGAGCCGGACAAAGATATCCGCTTTAGTCGAAGTACGAGTAAATCTCGGATCCACATGGATAAAGATGGCTCCTTTATCGCGGGCCGCCTGAACCCATTTAAAAGAGACCGGGTGGTTCTCGGCCACATTACCACCCATGTTCAGAATAACATCGGCATTTCTAAAATCGATATAATGATTGGTCATGGCACCGCGTCCGAACGACTCTCCCAGAGCCGCTACAGAGGGGCTGTGTCAGATACGCGCCTGATGTTCAATATAGATGATGCCCAGTGACCTGAGAAACTTTGCATAGAGCCAGCATTCCTCATTGTCGAGGGCTGCGCTTCCTACCGAAGCAATGCCATTGGTCCGGTTGACCACCTGGCCTTTAGCATTCTTCTCCATGAAGCTCGCATCCCGGCTCTTTTTGACGTTTGCCGCGATCTTATCCAAGGCCCATTCCCAACTGACCTCTTTCCAGGTGTTGCTATAGGGTGCTCGATAGCGGACCTTTTTCAATCGGTTATCGTTAACGGCGATCTGGAACAGTGAAGATCCTTTGGCACAGAGAGCCCCTTCATTGATGGGATGATCTGGATCTCCTTCAGAATTGATCACTTTTCCTTTGGCATCAGTGCTGACGATTATTCCACAGCCGACCGAGCAGTAACAGCAGACCGTAGTGGTTTCCTTAGCCCCCTTAGTTCGGAGTTCTTGGGCATAGACCTCAGCGGGTGACAGATCGAATCCCAGCCCACCCATCACCGTCCCTGCGGCTGTCGCTCCCGAAATCTTTAGAAAAGTTCTTCTGGTGATTTTCATGAGGATTCATTCCCCCCTTTCTTGGAATTTTTTTAATGGAAGTTTAATTCTACGCTTTCTAAATTATTTAAACTTATTTTTTTGAGGACCCCCGTGCCTTGAAGACTATAAGAATTAGATAAGGTTGAAGTTTTGTGAAAGATACCACAAAGGATTTTTTTGTCAAGTGGAAAATAGAATCAAACTTATACTTATAATTTCTTTGCCTTTTCTTTCTAAATTTATCTAAATTGCTACTAATTATTACAATTTTATACTGGGTTAAAGCTTCTACCTCTTTTAAGGATACCTTGCTACCGCGATTCGGGTCACAGATATGAAAAGATATATTGCGATGACGACCTAAACTTTCTTTTCAAATTGAATTCCGTTATAATTTCTTGCATTTATTAATAAGTA
>JBAVGF010000132.1:0-2304 GCA_049684675.1 Thermodesulfobacteriota bacterium
GAATTGCTCTTCCATCGGTACCTGGGGAGATAAGTTGACTAAAAATTATTCTAAGATTAAAGCGAAAGAACTGCAAATCCTATGGTCCTCATAACATCACCTCCGAGAGCCTATTAAAGCATTATAAGAATTCTTGATAATTGAAGAAATCCTTATCGGAAATTCCGATTTGACATATTAGGATTTATCTTTTCTAATTCTGAGTTGTGGCAAAAACGGGACTTTCGAAAGGAGGAAATACAGATGAAAGAGAAAGAGGAAAAGGGGATCATGGAAGACGGTGAAGGAGCGAGCAAGCGTGATTTTCTCAAAGTACTGGGGGCAGGCATTGGAATCGCAGGCCTCGGCTCAATGATGGGAAGCCCATCATTTGCGCAAGATGACAAGAAGGGAAAATATGTTATTGTTATCACTCAGGGTGGCAATGACCCGAACAGAGCCATATTGGGCCTTCTCTTGGCTCAAACGGTCGCCGATAAGGGATGGGGAAAGGTGCATGTGTGGATGACGCTTGAAGGCGCTGATCTCGTCCATGCGAAAAGGGCGGAGAGGATAGAGTCCCCAATATACAAAAAATTCGGAAACGCCCTTGAAATTATGAAGAAAATAAAAGATAAGGGTGGCTGGTTTGGAGTTTGTCCACCGTGCGCTGATTATTTTGGAGCTACGGGCAGTAACAAGTATGATTGGGCAGAATTGGCCGGAGGGGACTGGCTCATGAAGAACATCCAGGACGCATGGGTGGTCTGGATCTGAAAGTCCCGTGGAAAACGTTTCTGTAACCCACGGATTGGGAGGTGCAGTATGTCTTTCTTCAGAAAAAAGAAGACCCTAACGGGACTCTCCCGTACCTGCGGTTGAGCAGCGAAGATTGGTCCGACAGATCTGTCGGACGCCCTCAAGGCACTGCATCCAGCACAGGACCCCAACCTCCTGGTGGGATTTGAGACCTGTGATGACGCGGCAGTTTATCGCCTGTCAGATAATATTGCCTTTATCAGCACAGTGGACTTTATTACGCCACCGGTTGACGACCCCTATTGGTTTGGACAGATAGCGGCTGCCAATGCCCTGTCGGATGTATATGCCATGGGAGGTAAACCTCTCACAGCCCTGAATCTTGTCATGTTCCCGACTAAAAAACTCGATCCGAGTTTACTAAAAGAAATACTACGCGGCGGATGCGATAAGGTTTCTGAGGCAGGTGCTACTATCGCAGGCGGACACTCGGTAGATGACAATGAACCGAAGTATGGCCTGGCGGTAACAGGAGTGATCAACCCAGACCGCATCCTGACCAATTGCGGGGCCAAAGAAGGGGATGCTTTGGTCCTGACCAAACCTCTGGGTACAGGCGTTCTGTTTAATGCCTGCCGTTCCAAGAAGCTGCCCTTGCGTGATTTAGAAGTGATTCTCCCCGAAGTGGCTTCTCTCAATAAGAAGGCGATAGAAATTGCCTTGAATTTTGATGTCCATGCATGCACTGACATAACGGGCTTTGGTATCGTTGGCCATTCCCTGGAGATAGCAAAGGGAAGCAAAGTCCAGATCAATCTTTTGTATAACAAGCTTCCTTTCTACCCCAATGCGCTTGATATGTATCGTAGATGCGAGACAACAGGAAGCAACAAGGCCAACAAGAAATTGGCTGAAGGGTTCTTTAAGAAAATCAGAGAGCTTTCGAGGGAGGAAGAAGAACTACTCTTCGATCCTCAGACCTCCGGAGGACTCCTGCTTTCGGTTCCTTCTGCTCAGGCGGACCGGCTCCTCTCTGAATTAAAGAGAGCAGGTATGGAGGCTGCTGCTCGGGTGGGTGAAGTCGTAGCTAATCCACAGCCATGCATCTCCGTCATTTAAGAGGACTTGGCTTCCCTTGACTTTGGTTAGAAATAGTCCGGAGAACCAAGCTCGAGTGAAAAATCCCCTCTATTCCCGATGTCGCCTCAGACATTAAATAAAAAAGTTTTCAACTATTGAAAGCTTCCATATATTATTTTAGGATATTTTCACTTCCAAAAATCATTCACATCATCTAAAAACCCAAAAAAGGAGGACACAAGAGAGATGAAGAAGAGGCTGATTTGCGTTTTAGTTCTTTCAGGTTTTGTGCTTGCCAGTCTGATGGCGACGGGCGCTTTTGCTGCCAAAGACGAAATCGTCTTTGATGCCCCTAATGGGAAAGTGACATTCAACCATAAAAAGCATAGCGAAACACTGAAGATCGATTGTCTGAAATGCCACCATACCTGGAAGCAGGGCGAAACTTCTGGCAAAAAGTGCACGGAGTGTCACAAGGCCAGTGCG
>JBAVGF010000133.1:0-1611 GCA_049684675.1 Thermodesulfobacteriota bacterium
GCCTGGCAGCTTCGTTGACATTGGGTTTCCAGTCAGGATCTTTTTACCGGAATGCGAAGCTTAAGGGATTGAACCTCCTTCTCCACTATGAAGAAGGCTGCTCAGGCAGATGCCATTTCTGCGGACTCTCGAAATCGAGGCAAGTAGGTCCAAAGGGAAAAACCTTCATCCGGGTGGATTGGCCCCTCTATCCCTTGGAAGAAATCATCGAGAGGGCAAAGGGCAAAGACCAGATCCACCGGGTCTGCATCTCGATGATCACTCATCCGAAGGCTTTGGAGGATACGCTCAAAATCATCCAAATATTAAGAAAAGAGACCGACCTCTCTATCAGTGTTCTCATCTCTCCGACGTTAATTCATCACGAAGAATCTCTCGTGGCAATGAAAAAGGCGGGTGCAGATCGGGTTGGAATCGCCATCGATGCTGGGACGCTCGAACTTTTCGATCAATTGAGGGGGAAAGGGGTTGGAGGTCCTCACCAATGGGATCATTATTGGGATGTTGTCCAAATGGCTGTAAAGGCTTTCGGAAGATTTTATGTGGGGATCCACCTCATTGTCGGTCTGGGCGAGACAGAGAAAGAAATGGCGGCAGCCATCCAGAGAGGACAGAACACGGGAGCCCTCACCCATCTCTTCTCTTTCTTTCCTGAAAAGGGAAGTCCTATGGAAGGGCAATCCCTGCCCCCCCTCAACCAATACCGAAGAATTCAGCTTGCCCGCTGGATTATTAATGAGAATTTTGGATCGGCCAAACAAATGAAGTTCGATGGAAACGGAAGATTGATCGATTTCGGGATGGATATCAATTCTCTCGTCCAGATCGGGGAACCCTTTATGACCTCAGGGTGTCCCGGCAGGGACGGGAAAGTGGCCTGCAACCGTCCTTATGGGAATGAGAGACCTTCCGGCCCGATTCGGAATTTCCCATTTATGCCTGAACCAGAAGATATTGAAGAGATCAGAGCCCAGATAAAGATATAATTCAATCGATAAGATGACCTTTATATTCGTTTTGTCATTCCCGTGCAAACGGGAATCCGGTATTAGATAAAAGATAAAGATATGGATTCCTGCTTCTGCAGGAATGACGGAACATAACCCTATGATGAAAGACCTGATTGAAAAACCTTTAAAGGACCTTCAATCCGAAGCTTTTAGACTTCGGAAGGCCCATTTCGGCAATAAGCTCACTTTCTCCCTTCCTGGTACTGTTTCCTACCATGACAACACGCTTCCCCTCCAAAAGAACCGCTTTGCAGCGATCAGTGTCACGGGAAGCCATTGTGATCTTCGATGCGGACACTGCAACGGGAAACTTCTTGAATCGATGGTCCCCGCGGAGAATCCTCAAACCTTTCTTCAAGTGGCTGACCGGCTCCGACTCAATGGTGCTCATGGGATCTTGGTAAGCGGCGGTGCAGATCGGAATGGTGCGGTCCCTTTAAAGAAATTCATTCCCTCCATCAGAGAACTCAAGGAAAGGGCCCTTGAATTTAAGGTCATCGTCCATACCGGCCTCATCAGAAGAGAAGCGGCTGAAGAACTCAAGGAGGCAGGGGTTGATCAAATTCTCATCGATGTCATCGGAGACGACGACACCATTCGC
>JBAVGF010000134.1:0-2916 GCA_049684675.1 Thermodesulfobacteriota bacterium
CGCGAGAATAGAGACCCCAGGAAATTCAAATAAATTAACTACGTCCCCGTCCGCCCACCCTCGAAAATAAACATTGATACCTGACGCTGATACCGGTTGTACCCGTCTCCTTACTCAAGAACTACGCCATTTTGAGTTTGCCCTCTTTTTTCATCTTATCGATGAAAAAATTGACGGTCTTTTCAGAAATCTTCAGTTTGGCCGCAATCCCGGAAGGCTTTAGAGACTTATTCTCGTTTAATATCATAAGAATTTCATCTTCAACGGTCCTTAACCATTCTTCAAAAAGACCGTTTACCTCAGCAGTAGCATCAGGAGCAACAGGAGACGACACGACCTGAGTTTCATCGATGGCGCCCGCCATCCGTTGTGACATCTTCATTCACTTATCCATCAGGGTGGCCATGAATCCTGGTTTGCCTTTCATTTCATCCTCCACTTCTTTTGAGCTGGGTGATCTGCTCTTTGAGCTCCCCAATCTCTCTTTTCAGGTCCTCAATATTGTCGTATCTCCCCATGCCACCCAGGCTGCATCGTTTACGAAAGAATCCTGAGCAAGCAGAAATCATGACAATCATGAAGATGAGACCAATTATCGGGAAGATCCACCACCAACCCCACATGTAAGGTCCCCATGTCCAACACATCTTAATCTCCTCCTTTCATCCACCTACGCATGAACTGCATCGGTGGGCAAATAAACTGAACTTCATCTTTCGTCCTCTTTGGAGAGACGCCACAAAGCGAATTCAGCAAGTCGATCAAAAAAGGCTCTGAAAGGACGTAATAGATGAAAGCTCCTTTTCTCTCCGTCAACACAATGCCGCTTTCTCGCAATGGCCTCAGATGGAAAGACACGAGCGTTTGTGGAAGGGAAGTTTCATCCATGATCTCGGATACAGACTTCATCTCTTTTCCTATGGCAAAAAGAATTTTGAGGCGGTTAGGGTCATTTAAGAGTTTGAAGAGTCTAGACAGTGAATCTAAAACCTTCTCGTCCATGATAATATGAGCACCTTCTTATATGAGCTTAAGCTCATATTAAGACACCGAAAGAGTTTTGTCAAGAAAAAAGTTTGAGTCCAAACAATCTCTATTCGATCCCCTTGAGCAGAACTCTGACCTTGTCCTGGATTAGATCCTTGTGGGATGGCTGTGATGGCTGGGTCGGACCAAGGTACCTTATTGATTCTGGAACAGACACGTCCCACCAGTTCGCTGGAGTGACCGGTTTCGGGCGAGATTGACTTTTTCGGCAGCCTCAATGCCGGACAGCTCCTTATGGGTTCTTCAATCATTCATCTGATATTCACCGTTAAGAGGAAATACGTATTTCTCCCAGACACGGCTAACCTGCTCATCATCCCCCACGGTCCTGATCAGCATAATCTCCCGGCAAAAGTCCCTTTGATCCGCTTTGGTCGTATTCATGCCGTAGATCTGCAGGGCAAATGAGGCGAAGTCCCTGACCATGAAATCGAATATCCGGTTGAGGATGTCCTTATCCAGATTTTCAATGCCGGACTGTTCAAGAATCAATTGTCCATAGACCACGATGGAGAACATCTCACCAAGGGGTAATGAGAAGGAGGAATCCATATCCTGCTTCTGATCCGGATAAGCCTTGGTCAATAACTCCTTGAAGAGTTCGATCTGCTTGACGAAGACACCGACGTTCGGCAGATCTTTATAGGAATCGAAAGTGGGTCGATAGTCGTGAAACCGAACATTACCCAGGCCTTTGGCTGGTCCCTGGTTGAACAGGAACAAATCGTCTCTGGTCGAAAAGTCGGGTTGCACCGGGGGATAATCGACAGGATTGAAAAAATAATTCTTCATGAACTTGCGGATGAGCTGAATATTAACATGCACAGTGCCCTCAAGCTTGGACGGACCTCGAATGTCGCTGACGCCCATGGAGAAGTAGGTGTCCTTCTCAAAACCCTTGGCGGCAATGACATCCCATAGCAGATTGATAACCTCTTCGGCCTGAAGGGTGACCTTCATCTTGCTGGTGGGATTGTAGAGGAGATAACGCCGGTCCTTTTCATCGGAATTCCGGAAATAATCGGTGGCCCGGCGCTGGTAGAGCTTCATCCCTACCAGGCGGAGCCAGGCATCCATAAAGTTTTTTCTCACATGGGGCATATCGGTAACGCGAAGGCCATAGAGGATACGGTTGGAGGCATGGGTAATGGACTCGTAAAAGCAATGCTCAGCCACCCCGATGGAAGCCGGGCCGATATTGAATTTCCCGATATTGACCGTATTAAGGGCGGCATCCCAAGCCTCCGAACCCCGCGAGAGGAGGTCTTCTTCCCTGATGGGGTAATCATGGAGGGCGAAGTTGGACACATACTCCTGGTGGGAAATGACGTTCTTTTTCAGCTCGTAGGCTTTATGGCGGTAATTGGTGACGAAAAAGGCATAGTCATCTGTGCCGTCTTTTATTTTACCCATGGTCGAAACCATCTCGGCCTCGTTCCCGTTTCCGATATAGTATTTCTCTCCATTGGCAACCCAAGCACCGTCTCCTTTTGGTGTGAGTGTCATATCCGTATTGTAGATGTCGGCACCGTGTGCTCGTTCGGAGAGGCCGAAAGCAAAGATCGCCCCTTCCCTGAGAAGCCTGGCCGCTTTCTGCTTGGCCTTTTCATTCTTACTCATCCAGATGGGCCCCAAGCCGAGGATGCTCACCTGGAAGCAATACCAGTAACCGAGGCCATAAAAGGCCAGGAGTTCGCTGTAGGCGTTGTTGCGGGCCGTATCCCAACGGCAATCCGAATCACCGCCACCATAAGCCTTGGGGGTAAGCAACTTTGAAAAGATTCGTTCTTTTTTTATAAAATCGACAAACTCCTTGTACCAGACCTTTTTATTGAAATCCTCGAGGAGCCTGGCCTTCCCCATGGTTTC
>JBAVGF010000135.1:0-13439 GCA_049684675.1 Thermodesulfobacteriota bacterium
ATAATAAGCATTTTTTGTGCCACCAGAAAGGCAGAGCGCATAGAGCATAGCGCATGGCGTAATACATTGAAATTAAAACATAAAATGCATGTAAATCCTTATAGCACAGGATTAAAATCAACTGCCCTGGTCAGAAATTGGCCAAAAATGTTCAGTATAACCGTGATTCGTGCTTGTGGCTCGTGCTGGTGTCAGTAAGAAGAATATAACACCTAATAAACGTAGATTGCGGAATGCGGATTGCCGATTGCGGAATGGAGAACGCCAATTTAGAGATAAGACACGGAGATCGGGGGACACGGTGCGGATGGAGAGTTTAGGAGTTGCGGGATTCGAAACTCAGTTCAGCTTCGATCTCTTCTGGGCTGGGTAATAGTCCCTTGAGTTTCTTCGGAAGGGATTCTGTCAACCTGGTGACATAACCGGATATGCCGACTGGCTTTCGAATGTCGCGAAGCGCATACTCTGCCACCACTTTATTCCGCGACCTGCAGAGGATGAGGCCAATGGACGGTTTGTCGTCGGGATGCCTAAGTAATTCATCTACCGCCGAAAGATAGAAGTTCATCTTACCTGCGAACTCGGGAATAAACTCTTTCACCTTGAGGTCAATCACGACGAAGCACCGAAGTCTGAGATGATAAAAAAGGAGGTCAACGTAGAAGTCTTCCCCACCGACTTCCAGATGCACTTGACGTCCAGCAAAGGCGAATCCCGCACCAAGCTCCATCAGGAACTTCTGGACATGGTCAAGCAGCCCCTGTTCCAGGACACGCTCGTTGTACTCATCACGAAGCGAGAGAAAATCAAACACATATGGGTCTTTAAGGGTTTCTTGCGCAAGGTCGGACTGTGGCTGAGGGAGGGTCTTGGGGAAGTTGGTAACTGCCTTGCCCTGGCGCTCATGGGCATGGTTTTCGATCATCAGGTGCAGGACATTACGGCCCCAGCCTTGTTGAATCGTCTTCTGCATGTACCAAAGCCGAGTTGGCAGATCTTTGACCTTCTCCATGAGTAGGATATTGTGCCCCCAGGGAATTTGTGCAACAAGCTGTTGCAGAATTTCCTGACAGTGGATTTTTGCCACAGGCTGTGGCACTTTTCCCTCCCCTGCCGTCAGGGCAATGGACTCCCTCTTCTTTGGAGGTGATCCCAATTTTGCAACGGCCTGTTGCAAAATTGGTAAAGATTCATATTCTCGGGCAAATCGTATCATATATCCAATGTTTCGCTCTGAAAACCCTTTTACTTCGGGCATATCATTTCGAATATCCTTTGCCAGACGCGGGATGACTCTAGCGCCCCATCCTTTCTTCTGTTGACGTTCATAAATCATTCGCCCGATGTCCCAGTACAACAGAATCATTTCCGCGTTGACGGAGAGACTGGCTTTTATCTGTGCCTGTCGAATGCGTGCCTTGACACTATTGAGTAAATCTGAGTAATGCTTCACGTCATTTTTCATATTTCACCAAACTCTTTTTTTTGCAGGTTGCTGTATTGATCGCTTACTACTAAGAACACTGGATAGCATTGCCACACCTTTTTGAGGTCGCAATTTGCGACCTCAAAAATATATGAATTATTCTTAGGCGAATTGCTTGGGAAGTCAATAATTAAATTCGAAATTCGGAGTGCGGAATGCGGATTGCGCCCTGAACCATGCCATGCACCACGTAGGGTGCATGATTAGTCCTGAACTCAATGTGGTTCAGGATAGGGTTCAGGGCAAGCCCTGCACCATGTTAGGTTCAGGGCAGGCGTGGTGAAAGGGAAATGAAGAGATGGGGTGAAAGGAAGACGGGGAGGTAAGGAGATAAGGACATCAGATTTCTGCGGTATCTTCCTGAAGGGAATTTCATACAATTACGCTTTTCGGTCTATCCTTCCAAGAGTTAATACATCAAACGATTTCAAGTACATATCATAATTGAAATCTTCTGGCATTCATTTTGCTCAGTTTTTCATGATAAATACCGTGGCGGAAAGGGGCAATGGGGACGTCTATGAGCATCAAGGAGGGGACATATTCCAAGAAATCTCCGGATGGGGTGGATTTTCAGGAGACGATAGAGTCGCCGGGAAAATACCTAAAAGTAAAGAGGGAATCCGATAGAATTTCCTTGAGGGAAGTGGCTATTGTGACAAGGATAAGGGAATCTGTCCTGAGGGCCATAGAGGAGGACAGGTACGACGACTTGCCCCATCTCTACGTAAAAAGTTTTTTGAGTAATTACGCGAAATGTCTTGGTCTCGACCCGACTGACGTGATTATGCTTCATCAGAAGCATGTGGAGAAGCTATCTCCTCCAAGAAGCCAGGTGCCGAAGCACCCATTGGTCCCACATAGAAAGAGAGTCGATGTCCGGCGCTTGATCATCACAATCTCTGCGCTTCTCTTTGCCGCAATCGTTGCATACGCTGCCTTTAAACTCCTTTATGGAGTCCTTCCTTTTTTTTAAATGAAAGAATGCAGGAGCCTCATGAAGGAGTTAAGATGCGAGAGTCGGCGTAAAAGAAAGGTACCTTATTTGACCCATGTGCCGAATCATTGACCCATCACCCTTATCCAATAAGCTTCATCTTTTAGTTCTATTTATATTCATCTTATGTTTCCACGGATGTGCTCTAATGAAAAAAGTTGAGGTGAAACCCTCGCCCTTACGAAGCCGTCTGGAAGAAAAGATCGAACGAAATGACTTTCCGGTTGCAAAAGGAGATGACCTCATTGGCCGGTTGGCAGTCATCAGGCTTGAAAAGGGGGATACGCTACCGGATATTGCAAGACACTTCAGTTTAGGGATCAACGCAATCAGTGCAGCAAATCCAGGGGTAGATGTATGGGTGCCTAAGGCCGGAGAACGTATCCTGTTGCCTCTGAGCTTTATCCTGCCGGACGCCCCAAGAAAAGGGATCGTGATCAACTTAGCCGCGATGAGGCTCTTTCAATTTAAAGGAGAGAGTAAGTCACTGGCGGTGTCGACCTACCCGCTCGGTGTCGGTACCGAAGAGCGACCTTCGCCCATCGGTGAAATGTTTGTGGCGCGCAAGGTAATCCGGCCGACCTGGCATGTGCCTGCCTCCATTGCTGAGGATCATCGAAAAAAAGGAGATCCTCTACCCGCTAAAGTTCTGCCGGGGCCTCAAAATCCGTTGGGGGAATACGCGCTCTATTTAAGTAAGTCGAGTTATCTCATCCATGGTACGAATAAACCGGCCAGCATCGGTCTGAGGGCAACCAATGGCTGCATCAGACTCCATCCAGAAGACGTGAAGAAACTCTATGAGACCACTCCGGTTAAAACACCTGTAGTCATCGTTCACCAGCCAACTCTCCTGGGTCGACATAATGGAGTAGTTTACATGGAAGTTCATTCGCCCCCGGAAGACTTGGACGCTGTTGAGTTCGATAGGATATATGCAAAATTGAGAAATATTGAAAAGGAATCGGGGCGCACGCTTGACTGGAGCAAAGTTAAGGAAGTACTGGCCCAGGCCCGAGGGATTCCTGTTCCCATATTCGAAATCGGTCAAGGAAGTGAAAAAGGGGCTGCGAAAACCATAGAAGTGAAGCACCCAGAAAAATTGTATGGCAGACCAGAAATACCAGAACTGCAAATGGAGGCGTGGTATGTTTTGGCTGCTGATGTGCGGGACGAGATCGATGCCCTGAGGATTGCCGCCATGATCAACCACCAGGGTCCGCAAATCCCGGCAAGGGTGTTATCAAAGAACGATAGCTACCGTGTTATCGCTGGCCCTTTCAATGATATCAACGAGGCCAAAGATGCAGCCAAACGCTTGAAAATTGATTTGGAAATAGACGGTATATTGATTGAACCTGCCAAAAAGAGATAGTCGATCCCGGTTTTTCTCACACGCCCAAGCCGCATCGCTTGTTGAAGACATAGCCCTGAAAATATATCCACACCGATGATAGGAATTTCCATACACTTCGGGATGCCTTGGCGTAGGGTAATCCATACAAAACGGATTTCCTTTTAAGGAGATCCATCAAGGCATTAATTAACATTCTTCCTAAGATATCAAGTCGTTAATACAACCCACCTCCTTCTGGCACACCTTTTGCTCTTCTCATCGTAACAACTTTTCCCCGGGAAGCTGCTGTCTACACCGGGTACTGAACAGAAAGGGGGTAATTACATGATGAAGAAGAGTCTTTTGGTGATCTCAATGATGCTTGTCCTTGCTATGGCTGTGGGGGGATGTGCAACAAAACGTGAGCTCCAGAAAGTTCAGTCGCAGGAAATGCTGATCGGTGCAAAAGCTGATCAGGCATCGCAAGATGCGCAGGCTGCCAAGGCGGCGGCTGATGCGGCCACGTTAAAGGCAGAGGCTGCCGCAAGCCGCGCCGAAAATGCCGTAAAGATGGCAGAGGAAAGAGAGAGGATCGCAGAGGAAAAGGCGAAGATGGCTGAGGAAAAAGAGAAGGTCGCAGAGGAAAAGGAGAAAAGGGCTGAGGAAGCTTTCCGGAAATCAATGAAGAAATAAGTCAATTTTATGGGAGCTGCTGACTTTGCCTTTAGCGCTCCGGGAAGGAAGTGGCAGGGTTTTGAGACCCTGCCATTTCCTTATATTTCCACCTTCAAGTCTATCTGGACCCTTCAAGCATTTCATCTGTCAAACCAAGGCATTTTCTAACTTATAATGTGGCACATGTTTTGGATATATTGGATATATCGGGAAGAGGAATGGTTCTGCGATCATCAAACATATTCTTAACGAACACGAAGGCGTATAGGGGCAAAAATCAAAGTAGGATAAGTGAGCCTCTTTGCTTTTTCTTTGTCTGCATCATCATAACACCCATTCTAATATGCGGATGCAGTCACTTTAATAAGGCCAACTCAACCTTCAAAGAAGCGAATGATCTTTTCAGCCAGGGAAACTACGAGGCCTCTCTGAGCAAATATGAGCAGATTATTGAAAAATATCCCACGGCGGGAGACAGGGTTCTTTTCGAGATGGGTATTATTTATGCGTATCCGAGGAATGAGCAAAAAGATTATCAGAAATCTCTGGAATGTTTTCAGAAACTCTTAAAGGATTACCCGGGGAGCGGGTACAGGAAAGACAGTGAGATGATGATATTTCATATCCATAATGTCACTATCAAAGATAAGACGATTGCTACACAGCAAACACAGATTAAGACTCTCCGGCAAACACAGACGGAGACTCTCCAACAAAAGGATAAGACGATTGCGACGCAGCGAACACGGATTGAGACTCTCGAACAAGAGGTTAAAAGCAAGGGCAATGAGATGATGACGCTGCAAAAAAAGATTGAAGTGCTCGAACAAAAAGTTTTTGCAATCCAGAAGGGACCGGCAGATAAGATCCTGATAGAAAAGAAGGAACGACGATTGACGTTGATCTCAAGGGGCGAGGTGCTCAAGACCTACAAAATAGCCTTGGGGGGAAACCCGAATGGTCCAAAAGAAAGGCAAGGAGATAACAAAACCCCGGAGGGAACGTACGTGATCGATTCAAGAAACCAGGACAGCCCTTATCACCTCTCTCTTCATATTTCCTATCCAAACGAGAAAGACAAACAGCGAGCAAGAGAACTTGGTGTTTCCCCGGGCGGAGACATCATGATCCACGGCATTAAGAAGGGTGTCTCGTGGGTGGGTGATTTTCACGCAGAGGTTGACTGGACGAAAGGGTGTATTGCCGTTACAGACGAAGAAATAGAGGAAATTGAAAAGTTAGTGCCAAATGGAACGATGGTTGAGATAAGGCCATAGAAGGCTGCATCACTTATCGAGCATCCCTTGAATCCCGGGAATTCAATGACTCTTTTAAAGAAGAAAGGATCGGGAATGCATAAAAGGAAAATTGCGGGCTATGCCGTTAATCAATCGTTCCCTCACAGGCTGAACGTGGCACTGCTATGGTTATTATCTGCAACAGCCGCGATCCTCAGATGTCCCCCACTGAAAACCTCATCGTGACCGTGTTGCGTGTCCGTAAGAAAAGCATCCTCCTGCGTGCCGCCTTACGGGGCTACAGCGGACAGGTAGCGCCCTAACAAATGCGGATTTCGGAGTGCGCCTGCCTGCCGGTAGGCAGGGATCGCGAAATGGAAAAGGCCAATTAAAAGATAAGACGCGGAGAAACGGAGATAGGGAGATATCTTAGATTGTGGACTGCGGAATGCGCTTGCCCACGCCAACCTCTTACGCCAAGGCTACGGCGGACAGGGAATGCGGAATTTAAAACTGAACTACCCTCGCCTTGAAGGCGAGGGGTTCTTAAACATACTGTCGACTTAAAGTCGACTCCAACGATTCTCGTTCTCTTGTACGTCATTCCTGCACAAGCAGGAATCCAGTCTTTTCTTACCGTCCTGGATTCCCATCTTCACGGGAATGACAATTCCAATGTCATATGATTCGGATGCTGATGGTCGGCCTAATTCTAACTCCGTGACAAATAGGTCACCAATGACCGGCCGACCATTTCGCAAAGTCTTCACTTCGCCTCAAGGCGAGGGGTTTCCACCATCCCCGAACGAGACACTAAAGGCTGCCGATGCCTTTCAGCGAGGACAATAGTATTGTCCGTAGTCACCCGGGCAGTCGTTAGAAGGATACCCACGATATCCATCACCGCCATAATACCCGGCACAGCCTGTCAATATAAGCCCAATTAGTAACGTTATCGCCCAGAAAGTCATCTTCATTTTGTTCATCGATATCCCTCCCACAAAATAAAATTTAATCATTGAATCCCTGAGCTTCAAGATCGAAAAAACCTATTAGGCTATCGCGCTAAAGATAAGACACGGTGACGCGGAGATGAGGCGAAAGAAAGATGGGGAGATAAGGAGACATCTTAAATTATAGAATGCGGAATACGCCCGCCTACGCCAACCTCCTACGCCAAGGCTACGGCGGACAGGGAGTGCGGATTGTGGAATGATTAGGGACTCCAGAATAAAGAAAACAAGGCTAAGTATAGAGAATCAGACAAAAGACTAAGGCTCCTTTCTTTCAATGTCCTCAATTGCCTCAAAGTCTTCATCGTACGAATAGATTTCGCGGAGACCGTGATATTTCATAAAGACAGCATTGTAAGCGTCTATAAAATCGATATTCTTCCTCGCATAAAGGACAAGGGCATCTGCAAGGACATCTTTCTCAGGAATGAATAGATTTTCTGTACCCAGAATCACAGAAACCTTTTCAATGACTTCGGCTTTCGGCACCTTGTAATAAGACAGGAGTGTCCATATCAACTCGGCAATCACCATGCCCGATGTTGAAATGGCTATTTCCCCTTCCAATACCTTCTTGAACATCCTCCTGCATCTCTCATACTTCGAAGAGTCATCTTTGGTGAGATATCTCAGAAATACATTGGTGTCGACGAATTTATTCTCCATGGATTCAACCCCTCGTGGCGACTCTCCTGGCAATTCGCCTTTTGACCTCTTCCCTGACTTTCTTGAAATCGGTTGGCTTTCCTCTGTCCGTCATCTTCACGGAGCCACCGATTTCGAGGAGATTTCCCTTTAAGGGTTGAATAATTGCCCGGTTGCCCTCGACCACGATGATCACCTTCTCGGAAGGGTGGAGGTTTAAGGCCTTCCTGACCTCTTTTGGAATGGTCATCTGGCCTTTGGAGGTAAGTACGGATATAGGCATTTTGTCCTCCTTTTTTATGATTTTCCGACATTATATGATATTTCTTACTTTTTTGCAATAATCCTATTTCCCATGTTTTTCGACATGTGCGGATTGGTGGATGGGAGTACGGAACGGAGAGGAGAATTAAAGAATGCCAGATCACGAATCACGCTTGCGCGCCCTGCCTCCGCCGAAGCGGCTTCGCCGAGGCAGGCGTAGCGCTTCAGCGCGCAGGCACGAGTCACGCATCACGATTCACGGAGTAGTATAAAATGGACAGCAAGTGGACCAGTTAGTCTCGATGTCACGGCCATCAAGCTTAAACCGTACCCGCACGCTCCAGAAATATCTGGTAAGTGGGGTCAAAGGACTCTCAATTTTATATGAAGAGTTTTCTAACCGCGTTCGACTATAGACGATATCCTCATTGGGAGGATCTTCGGCTCTCCAGATCTTTAAATCATAAGTCACTTCGGAGATTCTACTCAAATCCCCGCTTTTATCCGCTTTGATGTCTTTTGCTGTGGGGAAGGATTTCCATTGTAAGGTCGGTTTGACCGAATCGACTTGTACGAATCGAATGCCCTTCCATATGTCGTACGTGATTCCACCGTTGTCGGGAGGAGGCATGCCGGGCATCTCCCCATTCACGCCGCCAGATATACCACTGACTGCCCCACCCACCGCCGCCCCACCTGCGGCAAAGTATGGAAGAAGAACGATGCCGGCACCACTGGTCCCTACTGCCGCACACACGCCAAACACAGTCCCTACTAAACCCCCTATAAGTGCGCCCGTACTTGTATCACCCGCTAAACGGTAGGTGAAGTCTTTCGCAACTCGTAATCCGTTCCCCTTGACGCAGGCAGTGTCAAACTCAGGTCCATCGGCTGAACAGACCCACGTCTGTTGGTAGGGGTGCTGTGGCATGTGTGCGCAGCCAAATTGCCCGATGAGCAACGAGACGAAAAACAAGATCATCATTGGGTAATGCGTCGTGGCTTTTATCTTTTCGCCCCTATCACCGGGAGTGTTTTCTCTATAGAAATAGATCGTCTTTAATACGCATTTTTTGTGCCAGAAGGGGTTGTTTATAACTTTCTGATTTAACAGGTATTCTAACAGCAGGAGAAATCAGACTGGTCAAGAATTGGCCAAAAGTGTTCTAAACCTTGTGAATTTGTGAAACGGACAAGGGAATAGAAGAGACACGGAGACATCTTAAATTTCGGATTGCGGAATGCGGATTGCGGAATGGAAAAGGCCACCTTAGAGATAAGACACGGAGACGCGGAGATGAAGAGATGAGCAGACATTTCGGAATGCGGAATGTGAATACAATCAAAAATCATCCAATCCAATGAGCCTGATCCCTTATTGACACATCGGGGTAAATTTCTTATACTGCTCCCTCAAAATGTCTACCCGCTCATGTGGTGAAAAAAACGGCCACAGGGTGCTGATAGAACCAAAAAAATCAAGGAGGTACACCGATGAAGGAGATGAGAGATGTCGTAATTGTCGGATATTTGAGGACGGCACAATCCAGATCGAGACCCAATGAGCCCGAAAGGGATGTATTCTACAAGTTGAGGGCCGATGACCTCTTGGCACGCCTTCTGCCGGAGGTGCTCAAGAGGAGCGGGGTAAAGCCCGAGGAGGTGGACGATTTTCTGGTGGGGTCCGCGGTGGGCGTGAACGAGAATTGGACCTATGGCGGCAGGTATCCCATCCTCCTTGCCGATCTGCCCCAAACCATTCCAGCCAAGTTCGTGGATCAGCAGTGCGGCTCTTCCATGGCTGGCATCCACATTGGATTTCTGGAGATAGCGGCCGGCTTTGCGGACACGGTGCTCGTGGGAGGGATGGAGCACATGACCCGGAATTACGGTGCTAAGTTGAGGGCAAAAGAAGGCGCCATCAGCCCTAACCCCCGTTTTTTTAATGACAAGGCTATGAAACATTGGGACTATGCCACCCTCTCCAATATGGGATTTACGGCTGAAAAACTCTTCACCCTGAGGGATTTCACGAAAGAGGACATGGACCGATGGGGCACACGTTCTCACAACCTGGCGGAAAAGGCACAGAAGGAGGGCTTCTTTAAAGACGAGATCTTGCCCATCGAGGCCGAGCAGGCGGATGGCTCGATGATGGTGGTTGATAGAGACATGGCCGTACGGGCCGGTGCCACGTACGAGGGGATGAAGGAGCTCAAGCCGGCCTTTAAAGAAGACGGCGTGATTACCGCCGGCAACTCCTCTCCCTTGAATGCAGCGGCCACATCGATGATCCTTATGTCCAAGGAGAAGGCCAAAAAGAAAGGGCTCAAGCCCATGGCCACCCTCCGTTCCATCGGTTTCGCCGGGGTTGACCCCACGATCATGGGGGTGGGTCCGGTGCCGGCCTCTCGCTTGGCCCTGGAAAAGGCCGGACTGAAAGCAAAGGATATCGACTACTGGGAGATCAACGAGGCATTCTGCATTGTTGCGCTCAACTGCATCAAAGAGCTGGGCATAGATCCGGACCGGGTCAATGTTATGGGGGGCGGTACGGCTATCGGACACCCGCTGGGGGCCACCGGCAATCGGCTGGTGGGGACCCTCGCGCGCATCCTCAAGCTGAAAGGTGCCCGCTACGGCTTGGCCAATGCCTGCTGCGGCGGGGGACAGGGCGTTGCCACGATCATCGAGAGAGAGGAGTATTGGTGATATCAGCCGCCCTTCATCCGCTCTCCGCGGCTCATAACGCGACGATCGCGGAGGTGGCCCTTATTACAGATATCCGTGAGGCGTAAAGCGTGAAGGGTGAGGCTATGTAGGATAGGAAAATGGAGAGAAAAGAACGGACGCGGAGATCGCGTGACGCGGGGACAAGGAGAATGGGAAAAATACAGTGATCAGGAGATGAGAGAAGGAACCGAAATAGGAACGGATAAAAGAAAGAAAGGGGAACGGCAAAAGAGCCGTTTCCCCTTCTTTTCCCATCGAGAGGTTCGATAAGTAGGAAACCCTGTCAAATATCGTTAGATCTAATCGTTGTGTCTCCCCTTACCTTTTTCCTCCTTGCCTTCTTCTCTGCCCTTATGTTCTCCTTTCCTTTGTTGCTCTTCTCTCCACTGCTGATGTTTCTGAACCTCGGGCCTCCGGTGATATTCCTGCTCTCTTTGTTGTCTTAACTCCTGTTTTTGTTGTTGTGGTCGAACTTGATAGTTCTGGACACCCCAAGTTCTTTTTCCTCCCCAGTATCGATTATCATGCCAGCTCTTCCAGTTCTGTTGAAGTCGCCGGCTAGGAATCCGTTCGTAGTTCCAACGGTGTTCGTGCCAATTATGGTTTCTGTAATATCCTCTCCAACCTGGGTCTACATCAAAATAAAAACTTGGAACACTGTCATAATAACCCCATCCCCGGTCATAATACCGTGAACGATACCACCGACCTTCCCATGGACGCCACCACCAGCCATTCCAAAAAAATACGTCTACATCTACATCGGGAACAGCGTAAACATCGTCCGAATCGGGAATCACGATCACCTGTGGCGGGGCTCGAAATACGATAGGTGGTGGTAAGGGGATACCAATGCTTATATTTATACCTGCTGCCATCGTTGGAATGGGAGCCACCATTACCAATGCCAAAACCATTGTTCCAAAAAGTAATTTTTTCATTTTGTTACCTCCTCTATCTTAATTAAAAAATAACCATCTCCCCATGCATTTTCAAACCTTCTACACCATCTTGTTTTGTCCCCTCGTCCTATTCTTAATCCTTTTGACGTATGATTTAAATCTTTTATTCAACTGCCTTCTCAGAGGTTTCCACACCTTTGAATTGCGGATTGTAGAATGCGGAATGGAAAAAGCTAATTCTAAAGATAAGACGACGGTGGGAAGATAGGGAGACGCGGTGTTGGAGAGACGAGGAGTAGCTTGAAATGTGAGAGCCTTATTGAGATATTTGGGTAAAACTGGTAAAGTATATACGTAATTAATGACTAAGATAAATTCGAGGAGCGGAAGGAGGTTATGAAAATGAAGGCATCTACCAAAAAGGTCTCTGATATGACGGTTGATGAACTCAAGTCCGTCATTCACGAGGTGATAGCCGAAGACATGGAGGCCTGGCGGGAGACATTCGAAATTATGGCTGACAAGAAATTGATGAGGCAAATCAAGCAGGCCGATTTGGATTGGGGATCAGGTACCAAAGACTCCTACGTCTCATGGAATGACCTGAAAAATGTATAAAGTAATCCTTCACAAGAATGCTGCGAAATATTACAGAAACGCTGACAAAAAGCTGCAAGGCAGGATCAATACAGCCGTTGATATCATTTTGGAGAATCCCCGTTACCATGTGCATATTAAGAAATTGGAAGGTGAGCTCAAGGATATGTATCGCTACAGGCTCGGCAACCTGAGGATTCTTTATGAGGTTCACGAGGATATCAAGACCATCCGGATAAAGGCTATAGAGGCAAGGGGATCTGTTTACAGGTAACTGCGATGGGTCAAATTCTCTAGGATCCGTCGTTGAATTCTACCACCTATTTTCCCTTCGGAAATCTCATTCATCTATACCTCTCAATTTTTCAGGAGCCCCTTATAATCGTGATTCGTGGAGGGTCTGTTGTTCTTATTTTCTGCAGACTTTTTGATAATTACATCTGGAGATGATGTGCTCGTCATCTATCTTACTGAACCGATCTTCTTCGATGGGGATGTTATTCGAGACATCCATGAGAAGGGACTGCATGTCTTTGATGCTTCCGTTGATGTAACCCTTGATGCCTTTCATCTCTTCCTGGCTCACTGAAAACCAGTTGGACTTATCAAAGGAGAGGTTATACTCGATGACGCTCAGCGATTCAGGAGGAATATTCCATTTTTCCATAGCATAAAGAGCATAACAGCCTAATTGGATGGAGAGGTCTTCCGAAAGGCTCTTTCCTGTCTTCCAATCGTAGATATAGACACCCTCCCCTTCTTTTATGGCGCAGTCGATGACTAAATTGATTCTTATATCATCCAGATAAAAGGATGAGAATTCTTCTACTTCAAGCCACCCATCTTTCAGATGGGACTTTAAGCCATCATAAATATCCGATGCATAAAAATTTCTCAGGCAAGTCTCGACGTTACCCGCCGCCTCCTTCCATTCCCCATCGCTCACCACTACTTCATATTCATGTTCAAGCAGGCCGCACGATTTAGGATTCTTCCAATAGTTCTTCGACTTTGAAGAACGAAACTCGGCTCTCATCTGGTCGATTGTGATGGAGACAATTTCATCTATTGGAAGAACCTTAATACCCCTTCGGATGTTGTAGAGGGATCTTTGAATGCACTCATGGACTTTTTCTCCGGCCCACATCTGCCTGTTCTTGAGGTTCTTCAGAACATAAATCTGACGGGTTCTCTCCGGGGCGTTCTCAAGCCATCCGTTCCAGTAGCCATAATAGGCAAACCAGTATTGTCTGGGGCAGGTTTTAAAGACCTCATCCCTGGTTTTCGACCAGGAGAATTCATTCTTCAGCTCACTCATGACGCTGCCAGCCTCTCCGAGAGAAGAGTGTACCTTCGTTGGGGTTTGTTATTCCTTATGGCAATGGCCAGGGCCTTCTTCGTTCCGATCATGATGACCAGCTTCTTGGCTCTGGTGATTCCCGTGTAGATCAGGTTTCTCTGGAGAAGCATATAGTGCTGGGTGACAACCGGAAGGATCACGACCGGGTACTCGCTCCCCTGGGATTTGTGGACGGATACGGCATAGGCCAGGA
>JBAVGF010000136.1:0-9043 GCA_049684675.1 Thermodesulfobacteriota bacterium
GACTTACTATGCCCTGACCAACAACAATGAGACTTCGGTCCTTGTTCGCTCAAAAGAGGTTGCCAGGGCATTCGGTGACTATTTTAATCAGGTGAAAGCCACTGGCAGTAAAAAATAGATATTTCAAGGGAATGTCGAATGCCGACGTTCAAAGTTCAAATGAATGCCAAATTTCAAAATACGATTGCATGTGAAATCATTTAACATTTGGATTTTGACATTCGTTTGACATTTGGAATTTGATATTTGACATTGGTCTTTGGATTATGCTTATCGATTCCCACGCCCATTTGGAAATGCCGGATTTCAAGAAGGATCTGGAAGCAGTCATTCAGAGGGCGAAAGAATCGGGGGTTGAATATATTTTCACGGTCGGAACGGAGAAGGAGGATTGGAAGAGGGCAGTTGAGATTTCCGATTCACACCCTTCGATCTATGTGATTCTGGGTGTTCATCCTCACAATGCAAAAGAGATCGACGATCAGACCTATCCAACTTTGAGGGGACTCTGTCGAAATGGGAAGGTGAAGGCCTACGGGGAAATTGGCCTGGACTTTTTCAGAAACCTCTCGCCACGTGATATTCAGTTGAAGAGATTCAGGGAACAGATCGGCTTAGCGAAGGAGTTAGACCTTCCCATTGTGATTCACGACCGAGAGGCTCATCGGGAGACCTTGGAGATATTGAAATCGGAGAAGGCAGAGGAGAGTGGTGGGATCATCCACTGTTTTTCCGGGGACTATGAGATGGCGAAGGCCTGCATGGATATGGGATTCTACATCTCTATTCCAGGAAGCATCACCTTTAAGAATGCAGAAGGTTCAAGGGAGATCGTCGAGAGAATTCCATTGGAATCACTTCTCGTCGAGACAGATGCTCCCTTCCTAACTCCTGAACCTTTTCGAGGGAAGAGGAATGAGCCAAGTTATGTTCGATACACGGCGCAAAAGGTGGCTGAGATCAAGAAGGTTTCTTTTGAAAAGGTAGCTGAGATAACAACACAAAATGCCCTCCGCGTATATAGACTATTATAAATTTCGGACACGAGACACGCCTGCCTGTCGGTAGGCAGGGACACGGTCACGTTATTTTATACTAAGGAGAGTTCATGAAGCCGGCAATCATTGTCGTGGATATGTTGAAGGATAACTTGAAGGAAAGCTCTCGAAACCCATACTACCAAGAAGGAAAAGAAATTATACCAAATCTTCAGAGACTCTTGGAAGAGGGCCGAAAAAGAGGATTCCCCATTGTCTTCGCCTGCGATAGCTTTCTGGAAGGGGATTTTATCTTTAGAGGTAAGATGAAGATTCATGCGCTTCGGGGGACGAAAGGGGCAGAGGTTGTAGATGATTTAAGGCCGGAGCCGACGGATATTGTTTTACCCAAGAGGCGATTTAGTGCCTTTTTCAAGACTGATCTGGACCAGACGCTTCGTACCCTTGGGGTTGACACGATCGTCGTCACAGGCGTTACAATTGAAGTCTGTGTCTTGATGACGGCAATGGATGGCCTCAGTCACGATTTTTCAGTTGTTCTTTTGGAAGACTGCTCAGCCAGCCGAAGCAAGGACTTTCAACAGGGGTGCCTCAATCTGTATCGGGATTTTGCCCTCTCTCCTTTATTGAGGATTATGACCCTTGATGAGTTTCTAAAAGAGGTATCTTCATAGAAAGCGTTCAAGCCTGCCCGCCCTGTACCATATTAGTTCAGGGCCCGCCGGCAGGCAGGGGGTCCAGGATTCGAGTGGCCGAGAGAGGCATAAAAGATTTTAAAATTATAGAATCTTTAGAGCACTACAACATGATTATATTTTTAGATAAACTTGAACCCATGAACCCTCGAATCCTTGAACCCTTGATACGAAAATGAATTATTGCGAAAAAGATTTCATTGATCAGATACGGAACACTCTGTCTTCAAGGCAGAGAAGGGTGATAGAGCATCCCCCGTTTTCCCATGCGGCGGTTCTTGTTCCCCTCTTTAAGAAAGAAGAGGATTGTCACCTTCTCTTCACCAAGAGATCGGATCAGGTCAAGTATCACAAGGGAGAGATCTCTTTTCCCGGAGGGGTCGTTGATGAAGAAGATTTGGAATTAATCAGCACCGCAATCCGGGAGGCACATGAGGAGATCGGGCTCAGGGAGAGTGACATTCAGATTGTCGGGGTGTTGGATGACATCGTGACCATTACTGAATTCATCGTTACCCCGATTATTGGCCTCTTCCCCTATCCTTATCCATTTAAGGTAAGCGAGATGGAGATTTCGGAGTTGATCGAAGTGCCTCTCTCGTCCTTGCTCGACGGAAATTGCTTCAGTGAAAGGGAGATCTTCCGGGGTGGTCAGAAAGAGATCGTCTATGCCTACCAATATGGAAAACATACGATCTGGGGTGCTACCGCCCGGATCTTGAAACAGTTTTTGGACTTGATCACATCTTCGGAAAACACTTAAGACTCCTTCCCCATTCATTTTTTTCTATTCAACCCAATACGATGTTATAATTTTGGATAGGAGAAGTCTCGGTGAATAGGTTCAAAAAATGGGCAGAGCATGAATATAGTAAGAAGCAACGGATGATCGCGGTAATTTTGGGGGGCTTTATTTTTTGGATAGTCATCCCGTTCTTCATCATCGTTGTATCGTCCTATATTGACCCATGGCTTCACCTTCCAAAATTTTGTTACGGGCGAATGAACCCTGTTATAGGTTTGTTATTCATTGTTGTGGGTTGGCTATTTGCCAACTGGACAGTCAAAGTTCAGTTTTCAGTGGGGAAGGGAACCCCGATCCCCTTGATAGCAACACAAAGGCTCGTGATCAGTGGACCCTACACTTATTGTCGAAATCCGATGACTTTAGGAACAGCGATCTTTTATCTCGGGATCGCCCTCTGGCTAGGTTCTATTTCTGCCCTTGGGTTAGGTTTAGTCTATCCAGTAGGGATTTTAATTTACATTAAGCTGGTGGAAGAAAGGGAATTAGAGGAACGATTCGGTTCCGAATATTTGGAGTATAAAAGGAGAACCCCATTTCTAATACCCCATTTTAGGAAAAAGAATTGAAATGAGGAGGTGGAAGAAAAGATGAAACTTAAGGATATCGCAAAACTCGCAGTCAGTATCATCCTCTGTCAATTAGCAGGTTTCCTCGGTTCCCTTTTCACCACCCCGGCTATACCCACATGGTATCAAACATTACATAAGCCATTCTTCACTCCTCCCAATTGGATATTTAGTCCGGTCTGGATCAGTCTATTTGTACTCATGGGAGTATCCCTATTCCTGGTCTGGCGGAGACAAGATCACCCAAAAGCCAAAACCGCCTTAATTTTCTTCTTCATCCAGCTCATTCTCAATATCCTTTGGTCAGCGGCTTTTTTCGGACTCAAATCACCTCTTCTGGGCCTGATGGATATCGTTCTTCTCTGGATCGCCATCCTATTTACGATCCTGAATTTCTTTAAGGTCTCCAAATTTGCGGGAGCGCTCCTCATCCCCTATCTCTTATGGGTCAGTTTTGCCACACTGCTAAATTTTTCTCTATGGATTTTAAATCCTTAAACCCAATGATCCAAAAAGAAAGAGTAAAGGCTCTCAATAAAAGAGGAATAAAAAAAGGAGAGTACGTCCTTTACTGGATGCAAGGCTCTCAAAGAGCTGAATATAATCATGCCCTGGAGTATGCCATTCAAAAGGCGAATGCATTGCGTCAACCGACCATTGTATTTTTTGGAATTACGGATCACTTTCCTGAGGGGAACGAGAGACACTATACCTTTATGTTGGAGGGGCTCAGAGAGGTGAAACGGGCTCTTAAGAAAAGGGGCATCCAGATGGTTATCCTGCACAAATCGCCTGAGTTGGGTGCCGTTCAGTTAGCCAAAGAAGCTTCTCTTGCTGTGGTGGATAGAGGTTACCTGAAGATCCAGAAAAAATGGAGAAACTTTGCTGCCGACCAAATGGATTGTCCGTTGATTCAGGTTGAAAGTGACGTAATCGTTCCTGTTGAAGAAACATCTTCCAAGGAAGAATATGCTGCGGCCACATTGAGGCCAAAGATCAATAAGAAACTAAACCATTTTCTTTTCCCTTTAAAGCAGAACGACCCCGCCATTGATTCCCTTTCTCTGGAATTTGAATCTTTCGATATTGAGGATATAGGGAAGACGATCTCAACGCTTCGCATCGACCGGAGCGTTAAGAAGGTCAGCTCTTTTAAGGGGGGCACGAAAGAGGCACAAAAGCACCTTCGGATTTTTTTAGAAGAAAAACTGGATCATTTCCCAGAACTGAGAAACGATCCCACCCTCGATTCTCTTTCCAATATGAGTCCTTATTTGCACTTCGGACAGATTTCACCTCTCTTGATTGCCCTGAGAGCCTTAGAAACCAAGAGCCCCGGGACGGAAGCTTTTCTCGAAGAACTCATCGTCAGAAGAGAGTTGAGCATGAATTTCGTGTTCTACAATGAAGAATATGATTCTTACGAGGCAGTTCCTGAATGGACGAAGAAGACGTTAAAAGCTCATCAGAAAGACAAACGTCCTTATCTTTATTGTCTTGAAGAACTGGACACAGCCCAAACCCATGATCCTTACTGGAATGCTGCCCAGAGAGAGATGGTTGTGAGGGGCAAGATGCACGGGTATATGAGAATGTACTGGGGCAAGAAAATCATGGAATGGATCAAGACCCCTGAGGAGGCTTTTCGAGTTACCATTTACCTGAACAACAAATATGAATTGGACGGGAGAGACCCCAATGCGTTTACTGGCGTGGCGTGGTGCTTTGGAAAGCATGACCGACCGTGGGGAGAGAGGCCGATTTTTGGGAATGTGAGATATATGAATGACAAGGGCTTAAAAAGGAAATTCGACGCAGATGAATATGTGAAGATGATGAGCCAACTGAAATAATGGAGCATCATATTGTTAGTTGCGATAGATAAAACGGGTCTGATAAAATGATTTAGAATAAATCCTATAAAGGAGGAACTGGTATGAAACTAAGTGAATATTTTGAAAAGACAAAAGGTCGAGGTGTTATCGCTACCTCCGATTCAAAAGGGAAAGTGGGTACGGCTGTTTATGGAAGGCCTCATTTCATCAATGAGAAAACCGTTGCCTTTATCATGGCAGACCGTTTGATGCATAAGAATCTACAGTCAAATCCTTATGCTTCCTATCTTTTTATGGAATCCAAGGAAAGATATGTTGGCAAGAGACTTTATCTAACAAAGCTTAAGGAGGAAAAGGATAGAGCCCTCATTGACAAGATCCGTCGAAGAGAGAGTTGCCCAACTTACACGGTTTATAAAGATCAAATCAAGTACCTCGTCTATTTTCGCATTGATAAGGTATTACCCCTAATCGGAGATAACAAATAGAAACAAACTGGAATTGATTAAGAGGCTTTGGGTTTTGTAAAGCAGAAGGGATGGGTGACTGAATGAAAATCCTGATCACCGGCGGAACAGGTTTCGTGGGCACACAACTCACCTCTCGTTTAATTCAGGATAGACATGGAGTGACGATCCTGACCCGTTCCTTGAAGGGGGCAAAGGGGTCCTCGCCAGAAATTTCCTACTTAGAAGGTGACCCGACCAAGAAAGGCCACTGGCAGGAGGCAATTAAGAACCATGATGCTGTGATCAATCTCGCAGGAGCCTCCATTTTCAGTAAATGGACAGAGGAACATAAAAAGGCCATTCGAGAAAGTCGAGTCAAGACCACCCAGAATATCGTTGAAGGGATTCCTTCGCAACCCCCAAAACAGTTCACTCTTTTTAGTACCTCTGCGGTTGGCTATTATGGTTTTTGTGGGGATGAGGAGCTTGGTGAGGACTCTCCTCCAGGGAATGATTTTTTAGCCAGGATTGCTCAGGAATGGGAAGGAGAGGCCCTCAAGGCAAGGAATAAAGGAGCTCGGGTTGTCATCACCCGCTTTGGCATCGTCATGGGAGAACAAGGAGGGGCTCTCAGCCAGATGATTCCTCTCTTCAAGAAATATATCGGAGGACCGATCGGAACTGGAAAACAGTGGTTCTCCTGGGTTCACATGAAAGACCTTGCCGAAGCTTTTGCTTTTCTGTCGAAACATCCGGAGATTTCAGGCCCTGTGAATGTATGCTCCCCGAATCCGGTGAGGAATAAAGACCTAGCAAAGGCCCTTGGTACAGCCCTTCACAAACCTTCTTTTATTCCTGCTCCGGCATTTATGGTGAAATGGGTGTTAGGAGAATTCGGATCGGTCATCCTTGAAGGTCAGAGAGTCATTCCGCGAAGGCTGCTTGAGAATGGTTTTGTTTTTCAATATCCAGATATTGAAAAAGCCTTGCTAAGCATAGCGGGACAGTAAACCTTTATGTCTCTCACGGCATAGCATCCCGATCTAGAAATTGGCATCCATCTTCGGAAGTGTACCCGTCCTTACTGTTGTTCCTCACAGTTCAGGGGCTTTCGATGGGACAAGACAGACCACAATCAATAATTCCTTACTACGATTTCGTATTTGATGTTCTTCGTTGCTGGGTACAAAAATAGCGTTGCCGGATTTCACCGGGTTCCACTGACCGTTGCCATAAATTTCGCCCTCCCCTGAATGAATGAACATTTCGTGTTCCCAATCGTGCGAATGCTTTGGCGTATTTCCTCCGGCGGAAATCTCAAACACTCGCATGCAAAAATTATTCGCACCATCTTTCTTGCCAACCACAACGCGTCCCGCGACTGCTTTCGCTTCCCCACTTTCAAAATGAGTAGGTTTGACTTCGGAATACTTTACAATCTTCATCATATCCTCCATTTCTTCCCCGCAAGGACCACAGAGGTTTCAACCTGCCGCTCCGGGATGTGCCAGTACTTCCTAAGGAGTTGATCCTTTTCTTCTGTTGAAACCAGCCTGTAGCCGTACTTCTGATAGAATGCAACCGCCCAAGTCGCATCAGCCCATGTCCCAACCATAACCGGTTTCTCCGTGGTTGACTCGAGGAATCGCAACAGCTGTGAACCTATTCCACGATTTCTCATCCGAGATCTGACGTATGCATGGCGTATGAGAGTGATATCCCCTTTGTCCTGAATACCCATGACGCCGATTAGGGTGCGTTCTTCCTCAAATCCCCAGAACTGGACGCCCGCATTGACTTCTTGCTTCAGTTGCTCACGCGACATATAGGGTTCATGCCATCGATCAGCGGGAATGATCCCCCTGTATGCCTCCGCCGAATCGTTGATGATCTCGTAAATCGCCTCGAAATCCGCCTCGGTACATTCACGTATCATGATTTTCGTTGTCCAGCCCTGGAAAGTCCGCTATCCTAACCCCAAAAGCCGGCGCGCATTTTCCCGAAAGATCATCTGTTTTTCTTTTTCCTGCAGGGGAAGTTCTTTAAACCATTTGATCTGAGGGATGGGATCACTGGTACTGGGATAGTCGGTGGCAAAGAGAACTTTTTCGGCACCATGTTGGCGGATAAATTTAACCACCTCGTCCACCCCTAGGCTTTGGATATTTGGCCCCCAACAGGTGTCAACATAAATATCTCTGCCAATGATCCATTTCCTGGCTTCATCCAGCATGAAGAGGCCGCCGAAATGGGCGGCCACAATCTTAAGACTGGGGAAACGCTCTTTGAGACGGACAATATCTTGAGGGCCCGTCCCTGGAGGATGGGCTGGGTTTGCAGGGTCCTTTCCAACGTGGAAATAAGCAATCATACCCGCTTTATCCATGGCCTCATAGATGAGGAAAAGATTTTCATCCCCCGCTCGAATAGGCTGGAAGAGGGAATGGAATTTTATTCCCTTGATTCCCTTCTCATGAATCCTTCTTACCTCCCCCACGGGGTCCTTCATGCTTGGCAGGATGGTCCCGAAGCTGAAAATGGTCCTGTTATCCATGATCTCCAAAAGAAAGTTATTGGCCTGAGCCACCACCTCGGGCCTTTCCGCCACGCAGAAAGTTATGACCGCCTCAATATTGCATCTTTTCATGTAGCTTCTTAAGTCTCCCAGGGTGAAGTCTCCCGAAAGGGCAATCGCATCTCCAATCCAGCCCCGGAATCTTTCAGCGACTTTAGAAGCAATTTTGTCCGGGAAAATGTGAGTGTGGGTGTCGATCATTTATATCTCCTTTCTATTTCTGAATACGTAGGGTATCCAGGGGGCAACCATAAAATCAACAAGAAACCGCACACAAAGAACAGCAGTTATTTGTACGACCGTCTGGAGCCGCTTGTCAAGCCAACCCCGGTTTTCGCCATTAACCACAATATCACTCCAAAGACTATAGCAGCCGAAATTGACTTGATAACTCTTATCCACCATAGGGGATCATTTTCAAAAGACAACCGCAAGAGAACTATTCTCTAGTCCGGTGTTGTCTTTCTCTGCAGGTATTTTTAAAAAAGACTACAAAAGCTGTCTAACACCAGCCCTGATGCGCTCTACATTGGGCAGAGTCTGATCTTTCAGAGAACGAGCGTATGGGATAGTCGTTTGTGTGCAGACCCGGGCATATTGAATCTGGATGCCCGCTTCCAACACGACTGACGCCAGTTCGCCTGAGAGTGCCGCGATGGTCTAATGCCATAGCGTCTCCAATACTTAACTGAGAAACAATGCCTGCGATAATCGCCTCTTCGCCAGTGCCCAGATGCATCTCGCCTGAAATCAGACCTTCTTTCCACAATTGGGTGACAGCCTCTTCAAACAGGCGGCTTGTTAGCATGAGCGCATATAGTGACCACAAGTCGGGTAACATAATCTCTCCGATAGGTTTCTCATCACCGGCTAATATTATTTTTTATGTTTACTGGCCATTGTTAGTAGAATTTAGGGGAATTTGCGAGGAGTGTCAAGAATAAATTCCGAGGATATTAAAGGAATATTCCTTAGACATGATTTCGTAATTGAAGCTCTAACGGATGCGGGTTTAAGTATACCTGTTGTTTAAGGTAAGGCTGATCATACTTTCGAACATAATGCTGAAAAAGTGTTATGGGAACAATGAGGGGGATATTTTCCTTCTTATAATGAT
>JBAVGF010000137.1:0-2918 GCA_049684675.1 Thermodesulfobacteriota bacterium
ATTCGATTCATCTTGTGATGGTCATGCATTCCCTGGCCGGCCTCGTGGCTACTGTAGAAACGGCTCTCTACATCCATTTTACCCGTTAAACATTCCACCCTCGTCGAGCAAGTGGGTTGGGTGTGACCGGCAAGTGCCCCGCAAGTCCCGGCTTGTAGGCGGGGTCAAGGGGCACAATTAAAACGATATTTCCTTTCCGGGAAGCCCCGGCCTGTGGCCGGGGAGCTTCACTTTGGATAGATTGCCGGCAGGGGGGATTAAGAAGAAGATTCAGGGGCGGATTTTTGAAGTGGGCGTCCAGAATTGGGTGGAAAAGGTGAACGCAAAGGAAATGCAGTTGACCCCAATGCTTTTTGAGCCGCTTTTGACAATGGCTGAAGCGGGGAGGGGGGGATCGAAATGAATCGACGTGAATTTCTTCGTTATTCGGTGTTTTGCGGGTTATCGGCAACCGCCGGGAGTCTTTTCTCGTGGGCACAAGCTCCGCAAGCGTCTACTGAGGATAAACCTCAATCGGAGAATATAAAGATTATAGATGCTCATGCCCACCCGGATCGTTACGTTTACAATTCCCGTCCGACCGATGACACTTCAACGCTTATGGCCATCAAAAAATTGGGAATGGTTGCCAGTTGTTTCGCGGCCGTGGGTGATTCGGTTTTTCTGAGCCAAGGCCGTGTGCCTGGCACTGAATATCACAGTACGAAGACCCAGTTAGAATGGTGGCTCAAAGGCATCATCAAATCCGGTCGGGTCAAATTGGTTTTAAAAGCTTCTGATGTTCCAGAGGCCATTGGGCCTGATATTGCTCCAGGTGCGATTCTCTCAATCGAAGGCGGAGATCCATTAGAAGGGAGTCTGAGCCGGGTTGACGAATTTTATCGTCTTGGAGTCAGGATGATTACTTTGATGCATTATCGAAATAATGAACTCGGAGATATCATGAGAATGTGGAGAAGCTTAGATCCTGGCTCCGAACATAACGGTTTGACTCCAGCTGGACATAAAGTGGTGGAGCGGATGCAGAATGTGGGTATGGTGGTCGATGTGGCTCATGCGCATTCCCTCACCTTAAGACAGATTGCAGAAATGAGCGCTAAACCATTGCTGGATTCGCATACGAACCCCTGTCATATTGAGGATCCATTGCGATGTGGCCGCTCTCGAACATGGAAAGATATGGAGCTGGTGGCACGAACAGGGGGAGTTGTTTGTACTTGGCCTATTGCTTATAAACGGGGTCCTACTATTCGAGTGAGTTTCTTGGACTGGGCAAAAGAAATTCTTGAGATGAAAAACCGCCTGGGAATGAATCATGTAGGTTTAGGAACAGATGGTGGAGGAAATCTTCCCGACCTCATTGAAGGCTACCGAGACGTTCGGGATTTAGTGAAGCTTAAAGTAGCCATGCAGGAGGTTAGTTTTTCTCAAGAAGAAATTGGCGCCTATATGGGAGGGAACTTTTACCGGGTACTGAAAAGCTGCATAGGGGCATAAAATGAGAACACATCCCATTTTTTGAGATGGGACATAGGAAACCAAGAGCGGGTCTTCGATTGTAAAGGAATTTGGTGGAAAAGCTGAGCGCTAAGAAATTAGCCCTGTTGGGTGAAAATGTTTTAGAAGCTAAGTTCCCCTATTTCCGCTAAGAAAAGGAGGAATCGTGGAGGATAGAATATTGGAATCTGAAGCTGAGCGATTTTGAAAAGGAAGGGCTTTATCTCCTTTTCCCAGATTCAACAAGGTTAGAACTTACGAAAGAGAATATCGAAAAGGTCACGGATAGTTATTGGCAGGACCTTACAAAAATACCCCAGGAGAAAAGAAAAGCCATTGAGTTCCAAAAATGCTACTTTTGCCCGCACAAAAATGAAGAAGACATTTGCGATTCGATCAGACCCATGCTTCCATTCTTGGATATTGTCGATCAGTACGTGTCTTATGACAAAGTGATAGCCGTATACAAGGGGAATGAAGACAAATTGGTGCATGTCAGGGCAACATCGATGCAGGATGCCCTCAAATATGTTTCTATCCTAAGTTTATTGCGGTATAACTTAGTTTTACAGAAATACTGGAAATATTATTATGGCATTATCCCGATTATGAGCGGAAGAGAGGTTGCCACCAGAGTCTATCTGAACATGTATTGGCTTCATCAGGGAAACCTCGAAGAGATTAAAGGGATGATTAAGAGATTTGGAGAAGAGTTGAGAGTCTCGAGCACTAATCAAGTAAAACGGCTGAATTTGGTCTGCAAGAACGATGCGTTCGTGAATGCGTTTGTAAACACCCAATTAGTTACACAATTCCTTATCAATATGGAGGAGATTCTTACGAAGTCTTTCAATGATTTTGAGAGAAGTTTCCAAATTCGGCTATCATGACGGTTCTCCTGCTGATTTAACTTCATACTTTTTTTTGCGGCTGAAGTACAGGATCAGGTATTTAATGTTGGAAGAGCTATTTTCCCATATCATTTTTTTGGGTGCGCCGCTAAGTATTGTTTGATGGCTTCTTCAGCTTGTTGGGTCAAAGCTTGAATTCCTTTTCTCTGAGCACTCCATTGATAGGAGAAATAGATACCGGTCAGAATGATCAGCACGGATATCATCACGGCCATCGCTTTTAATATTCGTGGAGGAATAGCAGGAGAAAGAATAAGGCCCAAAAGCCCGATGCTGATGAGAATGCCCACCCCCAAAGCAAAGAACAGCCAAACGGTTTCGTAAAGCATAAAACACCCTCCTATTGAGATCTAAAACATGTTCAGCCAATACTTCAGAGTCTACTTCCCATTTATCGGGTATTTTCTCTGTTTCCAGGGTCCGTTACGAGAAATAGTTTAATTTAATACAAAAGACATAAATAAAGTTACATCACCCCCTCCCTAACCCTCCCCCCTTGAGGGGGAGGGG
>JBAVGF010000138.1:0-7269 GCA_049684675.1 Thermodesulfobacteriota bacterium
GGCTGGAACTGATTCAAAGTGGCGATATCATCGTTGACGGGATGTCCCTGAATGACCCCAAAACCAACATCACCAAGCTGCGAGCCGAAGTGGGAATGGTCTTTCAGCAGTTCAATCTTTATCCTCATAAGACCGCTCTTGAAAATATCATCCTGGCACCGATGAAGGTCAGAAAACAGTCCAGGGAAGAGGCCGAAAAGATCGCTTACGACCTGATGGCCAATGTCGAAATCCCGGAAAAGATCGATAGCTATCCGGCCCAGCTCTCCGGAGGCCAGCAGCAAAGGGTGGCCATTGCCAGGGCGTTGGCGATGCAGCCCAAAATCATGCTTTTTGACGAACCCACTTCCGCATTGGATCCAGAAATGATCAACGAAGTTCTCGAGGTGATGGGGACCCTGGCTCGGGAGGGCATGACGATGGTGGTCGTCACGCACGAAATGGGTTTTGCAAAGAAGGTTTCTCACCGAATTATCTTCATGGATGAGGGACGGATCATTGAAGAGGGAACCCCCCAGACCTTCTTTGCCCAACCCAAAAGTGAACGGACTCGGACCTTCTTAAGCAAGATCCTGGTCCATTGACAGGGGCTGAAAAGACGAAATGAGAGGAGGAAAGGCCATGAAACGTTATGGAATCCTATTGGTTGCGGTTGGGCTTTTTCTGAGCCTGCCAGGCATTTCAGCTGGAGAGACGACGCTTGAAAAGATTAAACGGACAGCGGTCTTCGTGGTTGGCACCCGTACCGGATCCCCTCCCTTCGGGTATATCAACAAACAGAACGAGTGGGTGGGCTTTTCCATCGACCTCGCCAGGTTGATCAACCAGAACCTTGAGAAGAAACTGGGGCAATCTATCAAATTTGAGCTGAAGGAGAGCGCCCCGGCGACACGGATTCCCTTGCTCACCAGTATGGCTGTGGACCTGATTGCCGGGACGATGACCGATACGCGCGCCCGCCGGGAGAGTGTTGATTTTAGCCTGACCTTTTTCGCCACCGGCGCCCAATTCCTGGTAAAAAAGGGGAGCCCCTTCAAGGGCGTCGAGAATATAGCGGGCAGGCGGATCGGAACACAGCAAGGGTCAACCAACGAGCGTGCCTTGAGAGAAAGATATCCTCAGGCCAAACTCGTCGTCTTCCCGGATCAGCCTTCCGGATTCACTGCCTTAGCCCAGGGAAAAGTAGATGCTTACACCAATGACGGCATCCAACTGTGGGGCTTGAAGTATAAAGCGCCCAAGCCGAACGATTGGGTGGTCGTGGGCGAGTGGTACACCTATGAACCCTATGGGATGGCCATGCGTAAGAACGAGTCGGACTTCCGTTGGGTGGTCGACACAACTCTGATGGAAGCGATCGAGGGAGGAGAATATTTTAAGATTTATGACAAATGGTTTGGCCCCAAGAGTGATGTCCCCTATCCCATTAGCCCCGAAGTAAAAAAGTTCCTGATGATGCAGGTGGTTCCGAAGTAAAATCTCTTTCGGTCATTCGGGGAGGGAAATTTCTCCCCGGATTTTTTTGCAAGGTCTCGGCGAATTGATTTTGGGGACGGCAGGGATTTCATGTTCGCGATGGCTGGTTTTCTTGGCTCTTCTTATCAATTCCATTGGGGCGTCCTCTGGCAAGCGCCTCACGGGCAGTGGCTTCTCAACGGCTTTCTGATGACGCTGAAGCTGACGGCCGTCAGCTGGGTCTTTGCCGTATTTCTTGGCATTCTTTTTGGGACCCTCCGAACGATTCCCTTCCGAGGCTTGCGAATGGTCGCTTCGGCCTATGTGGAGTTTTTCCGGAATGTTCCGCTGCTGGTCTGGCTCTTTTTCTGGTATTTCGGGGCGCCTGAGGTCCTTCCCGAATCTGTCCGCCAGTGGGTGGTTTACCACGGGATGGAGTACTGGTCCGCAGTAGCGGCGATCAGCATTTACCACGGGGCAAGGATATCGGAGGTCATCCGTGCCGGGATCCAATCGATCCCCAGGACCCAGGTCGAGTCAGGCATGGCCACGGGCCTCTCCGTTTCCCAGACCTATCGTCTCATTGTCATCCCCATTGCCCTTCGTCTCATCGTTCCTCCCATCACCAATGAGTCGCTGAACCTTTTGAAGAACTCCTCTTTGGCCATGACCATCGGCGTAGGGGAGCTCACCTTTGCCACGCGTCAGATTGAGACTTACACCGCCAAAGCGTTTGAGGCCTTCACGGCCGGAACGCTAATCTACCTCGGGCTTTGCCTCGGCATTGCCTTCGTGATGAATCGGCTTGAGAAGAAATTCGCCATTCCCGGTCTCATTGCGCGAACCGAAAGGGCTGAGCATTGAACGTTGATTTTGCTGTCATCATTTCGAATGCGGAATTTCTGCTGCTCCAGGGACTCGTGGGCATTGGCAGGTTCGGTGGAGGCACGCTGCGTCTGGCTGTCCCAGCGATCGCCCTGGGTTTTGTGGCGGGGATCATTCTCGGCTTGGCCCGCCTGGCACGGCGCCCCTGGATTCATTACCCGGCGGCCATTTACATTGAATTTATCCGGGGCATCCCGCTCGTCATGGTCATCTTCTGGTTCTGGTTTCTCGTCCCTGTTGTCATCGGCCGCCCTGTGCCCGAGTACTGGGTCGCTCTGACGGCCTTCGTCATTTTCGAGGGTGCCTATATAGGAGAGATCGTACGGGCGGGTATCCAGTCTGTGCCGAAGGGCCAGATCGATGCGGCGACTGCCTCAGGTCTGAATTATATTCAGACCACGGGAAGCGTTATCCTTCCCCAGGCCATCCGGAACGTAATCCCTTCTCTGGTGACCCAGTTCATCGTCCTCTTCAAAGATACCTCCCTGGCATCGATCATCGGGATGATGGATTTGACCAAAGCGGCCCAGACCGTCAGCCAGCGGGAGCTCCGTCCTTTCGAGATGTATATTTTTATCGCGGTCGTCTACTGGGCGTGCACTTACAGCATGTCCCGTTTCAGCCGCTGGCTCGAAGTCCGGATGTCGCCGGAGCGGGCTCCCTCCCAATGATCCTTCGATATGATCTAACACCTACGGACGTGACCATTCTGTCGAACATGCTGGCGACGGAATTGAATTTGACAGCGACATGCGGGTCATGGAACGAATCAACGAGATCGCTTTTGAATGAGTGAATCTTAACGTTGCAAGCCCATTTCCATCCAATTCAAAATATGCTATGAAACATGTGGAGTCCATGGGATGAAACATTTCTTTGATGCTTACCGACAAAAAACACCCCTCTCGGAAAACCTCTTTGAAAGAGCCAAAGAGGTCATGCCTGGAGGTATCTCTCATAATATTCATTACTTCCCACCTTATCCTTTCTTTATCCAAAAAACAAAGGGCTCCAAAATCTGGGATGTGGACGGGAACGAATATGTGGATCTCTGGATGGGTAACTATACCCACATTCTTGGACACCGGCCACGGGTTGTGGTTCGGGCCCTTGAAGAACAATTAAGAAAGGGAATTCACTGGGGCCTCGTATATGAAAAGCAGGTTGAATGGGCTGAGCTGGTTCGGGAATTGGTTCCTAGTGCAGAAATGGTCCGATTCTGCTGCTCCGGAACGGAAGCGACGATGTATGCGGTCAGGCTTGCCCGTGCCTTCACCGGCAAGAAAACCATCCTAAAGATAGCCGGAGGTTGGCATGGAGCCAACCCTGATCTCTCGCTTGGCATTAAGATGCCTTACGAAAAAGAAGAAAGCCTTGGTCTGTTACCCGAACTACAGGAATACACAAGAGTGATCCCCTTTAATAATCTTTCTGGTTCAGTCCAGATCATTCATCAAAACGAAGAGAATTTGGCAGGAATCATTCTTGAGCCAATCATCGGCGAAGGGGGTTTCACCCCTGCTACGAAAGAATACCTCCAAATGCTTCGCTCCGAGACTGAAAAGCTGGGAGCCCTCCTGATTTTTGACGAAGTGATTTCATGCTTCCGAGTGGCCTTGGGGGGTGCTCAGGAGAGGTTCAGCATCACCCCAGACCTGAGCACTTTGGGAAAGATTGTGGGCGGAGGATTACCCATCGGAGCCCTCGTGGGAAAAAGGGAGATACTGGAGAAAACCTCACCCGAAAAGAAGAGTGCGAAGTGGGAAAGAATCCTAATTGGCGGGGGGACATTTTCCGCCCATCCGCTGACAGCGGCTGCGGGATTGGCAATGCTCCGTTATTTGAGAGATCGTCGTAAAGAGGTCTATCCTCTTTTGGAATCGAAAGGGGAGAAGGTTCGGAAGGGGGTTCAGAAAGTTCTCGATCAAGAGGGCTTGAATGCTGTGGTCACGGGAATCGGCTCACTCTTCCAGACCCATTTCCCCTTTGAAAAAGGAGTGATACTGGATTCTCCTCATTCAATTCACCGCCTCACTGACATATACAAAAAGGAGATTGAGTTTAGAGTCAGGATGCTCACAAAAGGAGTTCATGTCATGCACGGCGGGGGTTGCCTATCACTTGCCCATTCTGACGAGGACATTGAGAAAATAATCAAAGCCGCCCGAAAGGTCGCCCGGGAAATGAAGAAAGAGGATAAAGGTTAAAGGTTGAGACCAATAGGAAATGGTTTTTAGCTTTGAGTTCTAGAATTTCACGACATTTTAAGGAGGTGTCATATGGAAAAGTGCGCAGCAAAAGTATTGGTGGGGGTATTATTTTTTGCATTGGTTTTGGGAGGAATGGTTATGGCAAAGGAGACAACAAAGATTGGAGTTATTGTTGTGGATGTTCAAGGGGACTTTACGAAATTTAAAATTGGCTCTTTAGCCGTGGAAGGAACGGACGAAGCCTACATTAAGGCGGTTGAAGAAAATACGAAGAAACTGAAAGAAGCGGGATACCCCATCTTCGCTACCCAGGATTGGCATCCTGCGAATCATGCTTCCTTCTTTACCAATCATAAAGGGAAAAAGGCTTTCGATGTCATTAAGCTTCACGGAAAAGACCAGGTCCTCTGGCCGCCTCACTGCGTTCAAAAGACTCCCGGAGCGGAGATTTTATTGGATAAAAAATTATTTAAAGCTATTGTGAAAAAGGGAATGGATTCCAAATATGATAGTTATTCTGGTTTTCAGGATGACGGCGGGAAAAAGACAGACATGGACAAACTGCTTAAAAAGGAAAAGATCAACAAAGTGGTGATCTACGGTATTGCCACGGATTATTGTGTGAGGGCCACCGCAATCGATGCGGCAGCAGCGGGATACAAAGCAATCGTGATCAAGAATTTAAGCCGGGGAGTAGCACCAGATACCTCTCAAAAGGCAATCGAAGAGATGAAGGCGAAGGGAATTGTTGTTCTTGAAGATTTGGATTTAGAAAAGATCAAGTCGAATTAGTCACATCCAAAAAATAAGGGCACATCCCAATTAATTAGAGGCGACGAGAAACTTCAAGAAGACCAATCTATAATTTATATTTTACCTTAATTCCTAATTTAAACAAAAAAGGATGTACGCCTATTTTTTTAATGAAAGGATGTGTTGACCGAAATTACCTGCCTGATCGGCAGCGAGGATCCGGAGTTTCACTTCGTTCAATCCCGACGGAAGAGTTGTTTTCCCTTCGAAGAGACTCGGTTTGCCGGCATAATGCAAATTGAATTGTTCTGAAATCTGATCGCCATAAATCCACTGTCCCCATATTGCGAATTGATTCGAATCCCAGAGACCCCCGGGAGTAATGGGGCATCCTCAAAGCATCCGGACTTCAGCCCTCACCGAAACCGCTTTTCCTCCCTTTAAGTTCTCTTTCGGAGAAGGACTCAGGATGTTCACAATCAACCCGTTCAGTTCGATGATGATCCCTTCGCCTAAGACATCCTTGCCAGGGATGAGCGTAAGCGTCTTTGAACCCCTTTGAATGGCCTGTGGATAGCCAAGAGGAGCTTCCGCACCAATCTCGACCCGGATGGGTCGATCCAGGAGAATTTTGGCCTCGAAGTAAGCGGAAACGGAGGTTCCGTAGACGGTCTCCCCACGCCGACGTGGTTGAACCATAATCCGCTCTGTGCTTCCGGTCCCTCCTTCCTCCTTTCCTTCTGCGAGGATTTCTCCTGTTTCCAGATTCTTAATTCGGATAAGTGCGCCTCCAACCCCTGATCCGATCACTTGGCCATCCCTCGCCACCACGCGAACGATCACTTTTGTTCCTATCTTTTCAGCAGGAAGAGCTGAGGATGTTAATAGAAAGACGATAAGAGTGGAAATGAGAAAGAGCAACACAAATCTTGAGATTGTATTTGTTCGCTTATTCACCTTTAACCTCTGTCCTTCCACTTTCTGCCTTCTACCTTTACCCTCTTCCCTTTGGCCTATCGCCTCTCGCCTGTTACCTCTAGCCTTGCTCAGTAATACCGCTTCTCTTCGGCGTGATCTTCGGCGAGATCCATCCCCCACTCGCCAAGGACTTTCGAAACGGCTCGCTCACCGCTCTCGATGCAATTCGGGACGCCTACACCCCTGTAACAGCCACCGGCAAGGGCCAGACCAGGAATCTGAGCACTGTGGTTCTCGATGAGGGCGACACGTTCAAGGTGCCCGAGGGTGTATTGCGGCATGCCGCGATGCCACCGGAAGACGCGGGAGAAGAGCGGCTTCGCAAAGGGGTTGAGGCCCAGGATGTCACGGAACTCTGCGAGTACCGTCTCCACCAGCTCCTCGTCCGACTGCTTCACAATCTCTTGGTTGTGTGGACCGCCGACGAAACCGCGCAGTAGTACCTTGCCCGCCGGTGCTCGGCCCGGCCACTTGGTAGAGGAATAGGTAGCGGCCATGAGGGCACGGCCCTCTACGAGGGGGCACAGAACCCCAAAGGCATTCAGATCGAACCCGACCTCGCTCTCGTTGAAGGCGATCGAGATCGTTGCCGAGGAAGAGGCCGGTATAGCAACGAGGGCGTCTGCAATGGCCTCGTCATACGGGCGGATAAGTGGTTCAGCTGCCCACGACTCGGTGGCGATGATCACGGCGTCGCCGTCAAGGGTGGAACCGTTGGAGAGCTGGGCGCTCCACGCACCTTGCCTGATACAACGGAGCGAGGTGACGGCCGTGCCCGTGTGGATGTTCTTCCAGCCGGCGGCGTTGGCCATGCTGTCCGTGAGTTGCTGCATACCGTTCACAAAGGAAGTGAAGAACGTACGAGGCTTTTCGCCCGGTTTGGCCGGGTACTTGCGCCGCATCTCTTCAACCTTGCGGCGCGTAGCGATAAAGGCTTTCAACAGCGACCCGTAATTTTGCTCCATCTCGAGGAGGCGCGGAAAGGTCG
>JBAVGF010000139.1:0-8305 GCA_049684675.1 Thermodesulfobacteriota bacterium
CTCCATTATGGAAGGCTCTATGACATGATACTTGGACCAGGAACATCAGATCGGGCGTAACCAGGCGTTGAAGCGGATCGCCCAAACAACGGGCTCCCGTTCAACTTTCCGTTGAGGCGGTAGAAAAAGTCCCCGAGCAGATTCATGGGCGAGATGCAAAAAAAAGTGACCTCATAGATTGCGCCACAATCAACGCTCTCATGCTTGGGAAGAGTCAAGTGACCCCCGAAAATACCGTTCTCACTTGTCAAAAGGACTTTTCCTACAGGCTCGTTAGGCAGGCGAATATAATATACCAATGAAACCTCCCCCAGGCCGGTGCGTTCACTGTCTCCAACATTACGAAGAACTAACTTGGGATCATATATTCCCACAAGGATGGTATCCTAATACAACACCAAAACATTTGGAAAAATGGAAAGTCCCGTCTTGCGTCTCTTGTAACAACATGTATAGCAGGGTTGAAGAAGAACTCTTTCTAAAATTTGCGCTTAGCATAGATCCACAAAATCCTAGGGGTGCTGGTGTCGCTGTTAAAGGCATACGAGCCTTGAGGGAAGAATTTGGCAAGAACCAAAGAGATGCACTTAGTAGGAAGAAAAAGATGGAAAAATTGCTTCGCGAATCTGCAATCAGTAAAAATATCCCAAAGAAAGGTATTTATCCGGGATTTGAGTACAAAGGAAAAGATGAAGACGATAAGATGAGTCTATTAATTGAAAAAAGGAAGCTGAGTAAATTCATAGAAAAAATTGTAAGGGGCATAACATATCTGGAAGATAAACAATATATAGAATATCCCTATCATATAGATTTTCACGCTTATAATTTCGAAGCTCTCCGTGACATACTAGAAAATATCTATCCGGGGCCTTGGGAGGTTTTTGAAAGGCCACCAGGTATGGCAGTTCTTCGTGCGACAGCACAAGAGGATCGAATGTCCGGGATTTACTTAATTGATATATGGGGACAATTATTTTGCATCGCCATAGTAAGTTCATTTTAGGTGGCGCCAAACCGTTGAAGTTGACAGCTCGCATCCTTCTCGCTGAGCACCCGCAACTTAACCGGGACGTTGAGGTTGTAGAAAAAGTCTAGCAAGCGTGATAATATCGCCATATCCGTGGGGGAAAAGAGAGCGGGGACCGCTTAGGGGGCTGGATGGCGAGATACAAAGAATATGATTATTCCGATCGATACGGTCTGGAGTTTGCGTGAAGGAACCGGATTGGGTGATATGGGATTGTGGTAGGAAGAATATCATGAAAATAGAAATGTTGCACTAAAGATTGGTAAGACTTTTGATGACAGAAAATAATTTCTATTTTTGATCCAGCAGAAGAAGCTGGTTTTAAAAAAGTGACTTTTTCTACAGGCTCGTTAGAGGTCAGCATGGTGATGCGCTATTCGTACTTAGCGGCATGGTCGGTAATCGGAGGGATATCCCTGGAAGGCAAGAGTCAGCCTATTGAATTGGCTAGTTCAAATAACTGTCGGTTTGTGCTTACGCGCGACCCAGACGATCTGCTTGCCACCATTGACCAAGGATCTGCGGTTGCGCGGTTGATGTTGAAAGGTTCAGTTAGCCAACGAGCCGACACCGATTTTCCGATTGCGCTCAAAGCAGAAATTGAAGAAATCAAAGCTGAACGAAAGAAGAAGACAGGCGACCACGCGGTTCTGGTCGTGGAGGCGCACGGCGAAATCGAAGCCATCTTGAAGGACCCAAAACGGGAGCACGAAGGCTTTATCGTCACGTTTGATTCGGTGGACAAACAGGCAGTGAAGCAGATTCACCGGTCAGAGATCGAGGCTATGAAACTGGCGGTAGCTTTTGAAAGCGAAGTTCCTTCAAGGTTCGCTGCCCTTAGTGAGGGCACCTACCTGACCAACAAAGCGGGAAAGATTGTTTACAGCATTCGCTTCTCAATGTCCGGGGAAGCGTCCGTTTCGGCGAGTCTGTCTGCTGAGGGGGCGGGGAGGATATCTGCGCGTTATGACATGCTCAAGCAAGCGAACGATCTCGATTCGGTACAAAGGCTATTTTCGCAAATGGCCGACTTCGGAACGGACCGGCTTAAGGCGTTCCTCTCGGGGTGGGCGGCCTTGGAGATAATGGTCGCAAAGTCTTTCAAAACCTACGAGCAGGTTTTTCTTTCCCCGTTGACGAGCGCAGGACAACCCACGCTTCGAGAACGATTCCTGGGACGCATCAAAGGCGTGATGAAGGACAAGTACAGACTTACGGACAAGTTCATTGGGGTAGCTGCGGTACTTTTCCCTGGGGCCGCTGATAACGATGTGGAAAAGGATTATAAGAAGTTCTGCCGACTTAAGGAGCTCCGCGACTCAATCTTTCATGGCGACGAATTTTCGGAAAAAGACTTACCAGTTCATGAACTCGCCTCGTTGCTTCGGAAGTATGTGCTGGCCCATATAGAGACGCCCAACCCCTATAAGGCCTCCGATGTCAAGAGGGAAAAGTAATCCCAAGCGAGAAAGAAAGTCATTTTCGTTTTAATAGACTAAGACTCCTTTGCCTGTTGGCACCCGTTCCAACTTGGTTTCAGTGCGGGTGCAAGAACACTTATAAGGTGCTCGAACGAACGGTCACTTGGGCCTCTTACCTCCGGTGGGACCTGCGTGCCCGTCGCTCAGCGCCGCGCGTTGAGGCTGTAGAAAAAGTCCCCCGGCAGATTCCTGGGCGAGATGCAGAAAAAAGTGACCTCATAGAATACGCCACAATCAACGATCTCATGATTGCGAGGGGCAAGATAGACCCCCGAAAACATCGTTCTCACTCGTCAAAGGGACTTTTCCTACGGGCTCGTTATGCCACTAAAGGGCAATATCGATGAACATCCTTAAATATCTGAAGCGCCTTCACGACGATTGTCTGAGACTCCTGCCCCGGATCAAATTCGACAAACACCATGCCCTCCATTTCGCCCTACTTTCCCTCTATAGTTCGCTGATCGAGCTTGTGGGGTGCATTCTTATTCTGATGGATAACCGTGGCCGTCTCGGCGTCCCCTCGGTCTTTAGAACTTTCCTTGAAACCTACATTGAATTTCATAACCTCGTTCGAGATCCCAAATACGGATACTACATCGAAGCAAATGATACGAAAGAATGGCTTAGGGTTCTCAAGGCGGCAAGGAACACCAAGAACCCGTATCTATCGGAGCTCTCTGCACTTCCTAACCTCTCCGAGCTCATTGCTAAGACTAAAGATGAACTGCTCAATTTGAAGAAGCGTGGGTTTGAGCCACTGAGCATTCGTGCCCGATTTCAGCGAGCAGACATGATCGAGGAGTATGAATCATTTTACAACTTCCTTTGCACTGAAGCTCACAGCAATAAACGAGCATTGATTGATAGGCACGCTGAAATAGATGGCAACGATTACGAGCTGGTCGTTTATAAGAATGCGCCGGATGCTGAATATCTCAGATACCTGGATTCTGCTGCCAGCTTGCTGGTATCTGCAACAGTGAGTATCCACAAGAAAATGGAAACTGACGCCGTTGAAGAGGCGGCTTCATTCGGTAGAGCACTAGACGCTGCCAGAGCAGCATACAAAGAAGGGGGATAGCAATGGTTTCCACGCGGACGCGGATAAGACTCCACGCGGGTGGAACAGGGCTTTGAGGCTGTAGAAAAAGTCTTAAAAGCATGATAATATCGCGATATCAGTAACTGAAAAGAGAGCGGGGACCGCTTAGGAGGGACTGGATGGCGAGATATAAGGATTATGATTATTCCGGTCGATACGGTCTGGAGTTTGCGTGAAGGAACCGGATTGGGTAATATGGGATTGTGGTAAGAAGAATATCATAAAAAGATTAAGATATTACCAAGAATCGTAAAAACTTTTGATGACAGAAAATAATATCCTATTTTTGATCCGGCAGAAGAAGCGGTTTTAAAAAACTGACTTTTTCGAAGGGGGGATCAGGTCTTTTGTCTTGGTATTTTGGGCTAACGAAATATGGGGATTGGTGTAGTGGAATCGTCTCGACACCTATGCGGGCAGGCATCCACAATAAGTGATGCCATCAGACCAAAGGATAGCACCAAGATAAAAGAGCTGACCCTGATACTTTTGATACTTGAGCAATGTCTTATCAAACAAACCAAATTATCAGTACGCTCCGCATGTTGTTATTGATGTACATAACGGGCGGATCCTCCTGCATTATGACGACCGTAAGGAATATCGCGAAGGAAGCTATGCTATGAAATCACTATTCAAGGCAATCCGCGTTGCGTGGCTTTTTTTGTGGGTGTCAATTGCGACCATTACCCTGGGTATTCCCGTCATCATTGCGGGCCTGTTAAGCCGTACCGGCAATCTCGCGTTCTCCATTTCGAAGATCTGGGCATACATCATGCTTGCCGTGTCCTTTGTCCGCACGGAAATAAAGAACAAGGCGAAGCTTCTGAAGGGGACATCGTATATCATTATTTCCAACCACCAGTCGCATTTCGACATCCTCGCACTGGTTACGACGCTGGGCATTCAATTCCGATGGTTCATCAAAAAGGAAATTCTCAAAATCCCGCTTTTCGGGTACGCGTTGTACGCCTCACGGAACATCTTCATTGACCGCTCCAATATCACCAGGGCAATCGAGAGCATTAACAAGGGCATGGATCGACTGCCCAAAGGCGCGGGCGTAATGGTGTTTGCCGAAGGGACCAGGTCGTCCGACGGGCAGATTCACGAATTCAAAAAGGGGGGATTCATAACAGCCATCGCCCGGAAGATCCCCATCCTGCCGGTTACCGTCAATGGAAGCCGGCGCGTCCTACCCAGGGGAAGCGCCGTCGTGAAGCCGGGAAAGATCCAGGTCGTGATCGGGGACCCCATCGATACCAGCGGCTATACCACCGATACCGTTCAAGAGCTGATCGACAAAACGCGTCAGGCGGTCATGGCGAATTTCGATCCCGAGTACGCGGGGAGGGCTGACGTTACAAATTAAAAAACCTGGCCCGTTACATTCCCTTTCTCCTTCATCAACACCACACCTCACATTTTGTGGTCAATATTTCCTTGACATACAAAATCGAAAGTTCTTATACTTACCTTGCAATATCTGATCAAAAAAATACTAACACAATTTAAAGAACGGAGGCATAAGCATGGCAGAAGAAAAAGGATTGGATAAACCGGTAAAATTGAAAGCGGACTTGGCGGCATTCTTAGGCGCTAGCTCACTTCCTCGTACGGAGATAACCAAAAAGTTGTGGGATTACGTCAAGGCAAACAAACTACAAACCAAAACAATCAATGGTAAACCAGAAAATGCCGGTAAGAATATTGTGGCTGATGCTAAATTAATTAAAATATTTAACAACACCAAAATTACCAGCAAGACTGGCAAAGTAACTGATTTTACAAACTTAAAAGAAGGTCAGACTATCGATATGATGCAAATGGCATCTGTTATTAGTGCCAATATCGAATAGACTAAACATGTATAGTTGTTTTTTCAAAATAGGCAGGTGTAAAAACCCGCCTATTTGTTTGCCCCTTTCAGGTGAACATTTCTCATAAGGACGGATGTCGCGGCACATCACTTTCTCCATCATCGGCGCCCAACCCCATATTTTGTGGTCAATATTTCATTGACATACAAAACCGTTTTTCTTATATTCCCTATTCGAAAAGGAAGTTCTTATCAAATATAAAAATCAAAACTGGAGGTGGTCTAATCAAAAACTTGGTATGTAGAGGGGACAATTGGACAATTGGGGTCAAAGCTACATTATACACTTTACAGGTCGAGGGCTGAGCGGATACATGCCGGGCGGCATTGGTAATAAATTTGAATCCGGGGAGATAAAGACAAAGGCTTTGAACAAAGGCTTGGGGGTCAAAGCTCCAAAATTCGATTGAGAAGGATTTGAATATTGCGTGGTCAAAAGAGTAAAAGAGATTGGGAGATATTTTAGGATAAGCGGTTCGAGCAGACAGCTCCGGCTGATCGTGGGCGTTGAGGCTGTAGAAAAAGTTCTAAAAGCATGATAATATCGCCATATACTTGGTCGTGGGACACAAAGAGACCGCTTAGTAAAAAGAGGAGAGAGACGACGAGATATAAGTACTATGATTATTCCGATCGATACGGACTGAAGTTTGCGTGAATGGAGCCGGATTGGGTGAAATGGTATTGTGGTAAGAAAAATATCATGAAAAGACGAACATTGCACCGAGGATTGCAAAAACTTTTGATGACAGAAAATAATTTATTATTTTTGATCCACCAGAAGAAGCGGTTTTTAAAAAAGTGACTTCTTCTACAGGCTCGTTAGGCATGGACAAGCAGAGACGTTCTCAGGTGTGAGTTTAACAGGCAGAAAGTATCTGCCGGGCATGAAAACGAAAATCACCGGACACCGCATCGGGCAAACCACCCTCCTTCTTGACAGTTGACCTGTTTTCGGACTATATTTAGTCATGCTTAAGAATAAGAAATGGAGGTGCTCCCATGAAACTGTCCAGCCAGATCAAGCCCATCAGTTACCTGAAGGCCCATGCCGCCGAAATTGTAAGAAAGCTGAACGAACACCGGGAGCCGCTGGTCATCACCCAGAACGGCGAAGCCAAAGTAGTCATACAGGACATCGAAAGCTACGAGCAAACCCAGGAAACCATGGCTCTCCTGAAGATCCTGGCGCTGGGGACTCGTCAGATCGGGGAAGGGAAGGTCCAGCCCGCTGAGGATGTGATCAAACGTCTGCGCGAGCGACAGGAGGCTCACTGATGCCGTTCGCGGTTTCCCTAACCAACGATGCAGCACGTGATCTCGATGAGATTTATGATTATGTCGCTTTACACGATGCGCCTCAAAAAGCGGACTACGTTTTGGGACAGATCGAGAGAACCTTCTCCAGACTCTCCAAATTTCCCGAGCGGGGTGCACATCCTAAAGAGCTGCGGGCGCTCGGGATTCTTGAATACCGCGAGATTTTCTTCAAACCCTACCGTATCATTTATCGAGTCATGGATAAGAACGTCTACGTTCTGCTGATTGCCGACGGCCGTCGTGACATGCAGACGCTGTTGCAGCGACGATTGTTAGACGCGTAATACAGTGTGCCGAGTTGGGCAACAGGGCGTGTAGACCTAACACAAATATCTTCTTTTCGAGGCATGACGAGGTGTAAACCATGAAAGTAGGACTAAAATTGGGTCTCATCAAACTCCAGTCTTTGTTCACAGAAGTCTTCGGGCTCGGACGGGCCGCTGTATTAAGCGCGGTGATCTCAATATTTGTGGTTCTTGTGGCCGGCCTGTTCCTGTTTTTTTACCTTGCGCCGCCCAATAAGATCACCATAACCAGCGGGCCCGAGGGTAGCACGTTTCGCAGGACAGCGGAAAAATATGCCAAGATACTCAAGCGAAACGGCGTAACGCTCAAGATACTTCCGTCTGAGGGTTCTGTTAACAACATCAAGAGGCTGGCCGATTCCTCTTCAAAGGTGGACATCGGATTCGTGCAAGGAGGAGTGAACAAAGGGATAAATACCGACAAGCTTGTTTCGCTGGGCAGCATCTCATACCAACCACTCTTTATCTTTTACAGGAGCGGGTCCGAGATCGAGCTCCTGTCGCAGTTGACCGGCAAGCGGGTAGCGGTAGGTGAGGTCGGCAGCGGAACACACACCCTCTCGCTCGCGCTGCTCGCAGCCAACGGCATAGAGCCGGGAGGCCCCACAAAAGTGCTTGAGATGGATTCCGACAAAGCGGCAGAGGCGATCCTAAACGGCAAGGTGGATGCAGTGTTTCTGATGGGTGATTCTGTTTCAACAGCGCTTATACGCCAGCTTCTGCATACACCCGGCATCAAGCTCTTCGACTTTACCCAGGCTGACGCTTATTCGCGCCGCATCCCTTACATGAATAAGGTCACCCTCCCAAAGGGGTCAATAGATTTCGGGAAGGGCACCCCTGCTCACGACGTCTTTCTGCTCGCGCCGACGGTGGAGCTGATTACCCGGGAGCGCCTCCATCCCGCGCTCTCCGATTTATTGCTCGAGGCTGCGCGCGAAGTGCACTCGGGTGCCGGACTTCTCAGGCGCAAGGGAGAATTCCCCGCACCGATCGAGCAGGAGATCCGCATACGCGCTGAAGCGAGTCGCTTCTATAAATCGGGCAAGAGTTTCCTCTATCGCTACCTGCCGTTTCGGTTCGCCAGCCTTGTGAATCGCACCCTTGTCGTGTTCGTCCCCATGATCGTGCTGCTTCTACCCGCACTGCGGGTTATACCTGCCATATACAGGTGGCGGTTCAGGT
>JBAVGF010000140.1:0-4465 GCA_049684675.1 Thermodesulfobacteriota bacterium
TTCTGGAAGCAGTTGATTAACCTCTTCGATATTGGTCAATCGAACAGGGATAACCTTAATCTTATAGTTTGCCTCAATTCTCTGCAGATCCTTCAGTACTGACTCGGAGTTTTTTTCACCCGTTGTATAGAGCACTCCCAGCCTCTTTACCTGCGTAAAGTGTTTCAGGCTTTCCATAAGCCTCAACATGGGGATTTGAGAACTGCTGCCGGTAGTGTTGTTTCCCGAACTCTTCCATCCTTTAGCTAATCCAGCCTCCACCGGATCATAAACCACGCTGAAGACTATCGGCACGTCCTTAATCTCCCGGCTAACGGCTACGGTTGCAGAAGTGCCCAACGTAATAATCAAATCCAGTTTTTCTGCGGCAAACTTCTGTACCAGTTCCGCTGCCCTTGCCTTGTTTCCACCCGCCTGTTCTACAATAAAAGTTGTATTCTGCTCTCCAAAGCCCCCTTCTCTGAGCTTATCTTTAATGCCTTTTTTGGCCTCGATGTAGCGGGTCTCTTCACTAAACATCAGGACCCCGATTTTTCTCTGTGCCTGCGCATCCATGGAAAACAGAGCCAAGGTCAGAAAGGCTACAGCACTAACCAAGACTTTTTTCATTATTCGCATTACTTTCTACCTCCTTTATATCCACATAGTAGGTGCTTCCGTGCATCATTCGTTGGGGTTGGCGTCTTTTAGCGAATGGCCATTACGCCAAGTCGTTCTCTTTTTTGATGTTGTCCTTCCACTCTTCAAGAATTTGTTCAATTCTGACTGGAGGACCCTCCAGCCACTGCCTACTTTTATGGCATTTATCTTGCCTACCCGAATGCACTTAAAGTAGGTAGGCTTTGAGATCTTAAGGTATTTGGTTGCTTCGTCCGTAGTTAACACCTGGTCTTTGCTTTCGTTCATTAGGGTGCCTTTATTTTGTTTTTATTTGGTTTTATTAAGTTTGATCTATTGTGTTTGAGTTTGATTGGCAGCAAGATTTGTGCCGGAGAGAAAAGTGGGAAGGTTTCTTCTTGGTAACTTCTTAATTTAAAAGAGGTCTTTTTTATTTTGGCGAGGTTGTCAACAAGGGCTTAAAAGGAGGAAAATAGATTCCAATAAGGACATTTTATTCAAAGTGGTAACAGATTTTGAGATCGGAACCTGAATTTGGGAGAGGCTTATAAAACAGAAGGGAATTATTTTTTAAGGATTGCCAAGCGAAATATTGCATAGATGGTCGATTTTCAGAATCACACTTTCAGAAAGGAAGAGGTAAGAAACCGGGTTATCGCTTCCACCTAAAAGTCATCACGGGCAACGTATTCAGGAATCAAGGTTACGAGTTGGAAGAGAGGGTAATGCCCTGCCCATAAGCCACGCGGGCCCCTGATACTCCTCGACCTGGCCAAGAAATGGGACTTTGAAATCTCCCTGGAGGAGGCTCAAAATTTAATGGGCGAAATACTGGACGAATGTGTTGAGAGTGTTGAGAAGTGCTGGTGGGGGGACGGAGAGGAGAAACCGTTCCATCCTAATTTAATCACCCTGGCAGAGAAGTTGGGATTCAATGTAGAGAAATTTTCAAAAATAACCGGGCCAAGTGGTTCGACAAACCAATCATGAGAGACTGATGTATGGCATTATGAAATCAATGAAATTAGGAACAGCCAGGAGTGAAATAGGTGTTGACAAAGGAATCAAAGGGTAATACATTTATTAATAAAAGGTAATACGGAGGTGATGGCGATGAACGTTGTGAAAGCTACGGTGAAGGGCCAAATTCTCATCCCGGCATCACTGAGAAGAAAATATAAAATTGAGAGAGGAACCCCTCTTCGTGTTTATGGCAGAAAGAACCATATTGTCCTTGAGCCTGTGGTTCGAGACCCGGTGGAAGAAGGTCGGGGTATGTTGAAAACCAAGGGGAGAATACTGAAGTCTCTGATCGAGGACAGGAAGAGGGAAGCAAAGCAATGAAGCGATACGTTTTAGACAGCTATGCGATGATTGCCTACTTTGAAGACGAGCCGGGCGCAGATCGAGTGGCACAGGTCTTGAGGCAACTTGTCAAAGGTAAAGCAAAAGGGTTCATGAGCGTAGTGAATTGGGGTGAGGTCTATTACAACACCATGAGGGAGCAAGGTGTTGCTGAGGCCGAAAAAGTAATCCTTCAACTGGATAAATTTCCGATTCAGATGGTCGAGGTAAATAAGGACTTCGCATATGAAGCAGCGAAGTTGAAGGGGAAGTATCCGATTGCTTACGCGGATTGTTTCGCTGTTGCCCTAACCGCGAAATTAAACGCTTCCTTGGTCACGGGTGATCCCGAATTCAAGAAGCTGAAGGAACGCATTTCTATCCACTGGATCAATTTGTAGTGACGTTCCACCCCCTACCACATTTCTCCATACGAGTAAAAGGTATAATGAAGCCTTAACCCCACATCCCTTTCCCAAAAAAGCAAGGGTTTCGATCTTTCCCGCCAGTCAGAAGTGGTCGAGGAAGTGCTGGTACTCCTCGACCTGGCAAAAAAGTGGGGCTTTGAAATCTCCCTGGAGGAGTCTCAGAATTTAATGGGCCAAGTATTGGACGAATGTGTTGAGAGTGCTGAGAAGTGCTGGTGGGGGGGCGGAGAGGAGAAACCGTTCCATCCCAATTTAATCACCCTGGCACAGAAGTTGGGCTTAAATGTAGAGAAATTTTCGAAAATAACCGATCCAACTAATTCGGCAAGCTGATCACGCTTTCTTCAAACGCCTTGACACAAAATGTAATACATGAAGAATGGCCCATTAACCCGCAGTTCGGTTTGCCCCGTGTCAAGGGCTGACCTTTTGGTTTTATATATTAACCTTCGCCTTTTGTAAATTCAGCTACAGGTATATAGAAGAGGGCATGTTCGCTTCTATCATGTTATATTGGTTTTAATTTGGAAATCAAAGTGGGTAAACTTTCGATTAGGTTTTACACGGGGAAAACAAAACCTCTTTCCGAAAGGATTGGAGGCCTATGGAACGAAGAACATTTCTGAAACTGATAGCGGGAGTATCAGCGATGGCTATTTATTCGTGGAAAGGTGTTGCAGGTGCATCCCAGACTCTTCAAGAGGGCAAGCCGCTTGCATCAGGCCGGCCAATCCGAGTCTTTCTGGCTGGGGTGGGCCGAGGGGCTTCTGAACAGGTTATGAAGTTGGCGGTTCGAGCCGCAGCCGAAGCAACCACCGATTTCTCCTGGCTGTCTAAAGGCGATTCTGTATTCATCAAGCCGGCCCTTAATTCAGGCAATCCCTATCCGGCCACGACGAACCCAATAGCCATCGAAGCTATGGTCGAGCTCCTCAAACAAAAGGGAGCCCGTCGGGTGATTGTAGGAGACATGTCCGGTATCGAGCATGTGAAACTCTCACCCAAGGGACTTACCGGCAGTTCCCGCCGTTTGATGGAGGCTTCTGGCATGGCCCGGGCTGTCCAGGCGGCTGGTGGGGAGATCCATTTTTTTGAAGAAGCCGGATGGGACGCCTTTTACGAAGATGCTCCAGGCGGCCGCCACTGGAAGCGTGGCCTGATGATGCCTAATATACTTAAAGAGGTAGAGCATATCATTCTCATGCCCCGTTGCAGCCGTCATGTGCTGGCAGGTAGTACACTAGGTCTGAAGGCTGCGGTAGGTTATTGGCGCACCGACACACGTCTGGAATACCATCGGGACGCATCCACCCTCCAGGAGAAGACGGCCGAGGGCAATACCGTCGAAACCTTACGCAAGAAGCAGCGGTTGGTGCTTTCTGCAGCAGATAAGATACTCACCACTTTTGGTCCAGATGAAGGTCACGTCTTCCAGCCGGAGAATGGCCTGGTAATCGCTTCGGAGTCGGTGGTGGCCCACGACATGGTGTCGCTGGCTTGGCTGTTAGAAAACAGGCGTAACTTTTCCACATCAGGAAAGGAATGGTTCAAGGATAACAGTCAGTGGGTAGCCAGGATCGGCAATCACTATATAGTCAGCAAATTGGGTGGATGGGGACCGACCTTCGCTTCCGAAAAGCTAACCAAGAATGACATCAATGTCATTTGGGATGATCGGGTTCTCAACCATGCTTACCAGGTCTTCGGTGTTATGCCTAAGGTGATCCTAGAAACGGCCAACAACGCCATTCCTGAAGATTTGAAGAAGCGACTAACCGAAGCGACCACTCGTTCTGCCTGACGGCTCCGTATCCTCGGATAATTCCATTGCACAGTAAGGCGTATTCATCGAGTTCTCAAGTCGGTAAGGCTTCCACCTATAAGTCATTACGGACAACCATAATTGGGAATCGAAGATTACGAGTTGAAAAAGAGGGTAATGTCCTGCCCATAAGCCACGCTGGCCCCTGATACTCCTCGACCTGGCCAAGAAGTGGGACTTTGAAATCTCCGTGGAGGAGGCTCAGAATTCAATGGGCGAGATCACTCTTGTCCAAAATAGGATTCTCAACGCA
>JBAVGF010000141.1:0-6383 GCA_049684675.1 Thermodesulfobacteriota bacterium
GCAGTGGGGTCCATCTTCGAGGCGTGGACAGCCGGGTAGACGCTGGAGAGAACCCCCATCGTCACAGAAAGAAAAATGACGCCCACCGCCAAAGCAGGATCGATCAATATCCCCCCTCCTTTTATCCCTGTGATGACGGGACCGATGAGATGAGAAGCTCCGAGTCCCAGGAGGTATCCTGTCACTCCTCCGATCAATCCGACCACAGCGGCTTCCAAGAAAATGATCCGGATGATATGCGATTTTCGAAATCCTATAGCACGGAAGATACCGATCTCCCGCTTTCGCTCGTTCACAGAGGCCATCATATTGGTGAACACGATCAGGCCCCCGATCAGGAGAACAATGATTGAGATGCCTACGGAAAACCTCTTGAAATGGTCCAATGCCTCCATTTTGGTCTGAAGGGTCTGTCTGATCGCTGTCACTTTCGCCTGGGGCAATACTTTAGAGATCTGACCGACGATCTCGTCAATCGGGCATGAGATGCAAAAAGCGGAGACTTCGATGAGACTTAAAGCCCCCGGTTTCTTCAACACCTCTTGCACAAAAGCCAGGTCACCGAAAATAAGAAAATCATCCTGGGAGCCGGTCTCATCCAGGATTCCCGCGATCCTGACTGCCTTCCCGTCCATCGTTAAGCGGTCACCCGCACTTTTGAAGAGCCTGACGGCCACTTCGTTTCCGAGGAGGACTTCACCCCTGTTCTTGGGAATCGCACCATGGACTCTCCACCACTTCTTGAGTCTGGTCTCTTCTTGGAAAAGGATGCCGGTAAGGAGAATCTTCTTCCCTTCGATCTCTACTACCCCAATCAATTTGGGAGAGACGACACTGATGTTTTCGCGAACCTCGATTTGTCGAATCTTTGGGATATCTGACTCTTTCAGGGCTTGGGTATCCACCGAAACCCCGCCCATATTCAAGCCCCCATAAGAGAGGGAGAGGTCATCCGATCGAGGGATGATGAGGATATTGGCTCCAAACTCGTCGAGCTTGTTTGAGATATCTTCGTTCATCATCCGGGTGATGGAGATAAGAGTCACGACCGTTGTCATGCCCAGGGTGAGACCCAGGATGAGAAAGAGGACTTTACCCTTTCGCCTCCGCAGATTATTGATGGAGATGTCTCTAAGTCTCACAGGTCACCATGATTCTTTGTGCTTCACCATTGACCCGTGAAGCTATCCTGAGCCTACCGAAGAACAGGCTCTTCGTCCCGCTTCGATGCTCTCAATTTAAACCCGCTATCCTTAATCATTCTAAAATCATCCTCCGCACTCCGACCCGGGGTTGTGAGATAATTTCCTACAATCAGACCATTCGCACCGGCAAGAAGGGCAAGGGATTGCAAATCTCTAAGATTGGCCTCCCTTCCGCCCGCAATCTTGATCGTCCCTTTGGGTAGAACGAGACGAAACAGAGAAATGGTCTTGATGATCTCCATAGGAGGAATGGATTCTGAATGTTCCAGCGGGGTTCCCGGTCTGGGATTAAGAATATTGAAGGGAATGCAGTCGATCCCGAGTCGCCTGAGGGAGAAAGCGAGTTCCAGTCGTTGCTGAGGGGATTCTCCCAGACCAATGATTCCGCCGCAGCAGATGGAAAATCCCTGTTCTTTCAAAACCTCAATGGTCTTAACGCGATCCCCAAAGGAGTGGGTCGAACATATTTGAGGGAAATGACTCTCTGCCGTTTCCACATTATGGTTATATCGGGTGACTCCAACCTTTCTTAAAGATTCTGCCCTTTCTTCGCTCAACGTTCCCAAAGAGCAATCGAGGGCAAGGGTTGTCTCTCTCCGTATTCGATCGAGGGCCCCCAGAATCGCTTCAAACTCTTTGTCATTTAGCTGCCGGCCGCTTGTGATGAGACAGAAACGGCCCGTCCCTCTCGCCTGGGCCTCCTTAGCCTCTTCTACTATTCGTTTCACATCCATAAGGGAATAAACAGGGGCTTCCGTTTTGTAGTGGGCGGATTGGGCACAGAAAGCACAGTCCTCGGAGCATCTCCCTGACTTAGCACTGAGGAGTGAACAGAGGTCGATCTCGTTCCCGTTGAACTCCTCTCTCACACGATTCGCTACGGCAGCAAGATCCAAGACGTCAGGCCCCTCTGCCCCCAAGAGGGGGAGCACATCCTTCATGGTGACGTTCTTTCCCTCAAGGACTTTATCCCCGATTTTTCGAATCCTTGTCTTCAACAGATTCCTCCTTTGATCGATCTTTTGTCCCTCCGAACGTGATCTCAGGGAAAAACAACATTCCTACTGGGCGTCTGCGCGTGGATAAGAGATCTTTGATCTCCTTCACAAAAAGGGAGAATGGCGGAGTTTGTTTAAACCCTTGGTTTCCAGTCGAGGACAACTTTCTCTTCGATCAAGATTCGGTCTTTCTCAACCGTGCTCGGGATCACCTCGGGGGGATAATTGACACAGCCGCCCTTTATCCCTTTCAGGGTCTCTAAATTCCATTCGGTGGCGCATGCATTGCATACGATGGCTTTATCCTGGATGTGAAACCGTGTCGATCGACATGGCTCACACATGCTGATGGCCGTGACCACTCTTCCAGCTAAGGTCACATAGGCAAGGAGGGGAACCTTTACCCCATGACCTTCATATTCAAACCGAACCATCTTCTTCTCTTTTAAGACATCGATAGGGATGGAGATTTTCCCATTTTCCACTTTCGCCTCAATATCCGTCATCGAAATCGTCTGCCCTGAATAGTCCACCCTCTCCATCACCTTCTGTTGAGAGGCGATCTTTGGATTGGGTATCGTTTTCCCCTCGATGATCCAGAAGGCAGCTCCTCCTAACGCAAAACCGGCAATGATCAATGTGATCCACATCCAAGGCAACCTCTTCTGGGCCAGCACCTTATCTCTTTTTTCCTTCAATGAGGAATTGGCAAGGAGAAACCCGCATTTCTTACAGAAATGGCTCAGATCGTCATTCTTTGTTCGACATTCCGGACATACCTTCATCCAAACATCCTTCCTTTCTCCCCCCCTGAACCTTCCCCCTCCCTCCCCTCCCCCTCAAGGGGGGAGGGTAAGGGTGGGGGTATCATTCATTGATCATCAGTCTCTCAATTTCTCTTCTCGGAACGACAGCAGCAGAGAGAGTTCGATGGTCATCTTCATCAACACCTTTACAGGTGACTTCTGCATTCCCCAAATCCTTTGCCTTGCTATAATGAGCCGTCACGGCTGCTGCCTTCTCGATATCTCCTTCATTCACCTTTCCCCTTAAGAGAGAAAGAGGCCCTGGCAAACCGGAGACCCTGAACAAAATATCCCCGCCATGAGCAAACGTCTCGATCTTTTGATTTTCCTCCTCATTCCTCCCGACTACTAATTTGACTCCATCGGAGAACCGGAAATGTCTCCCCACTTTAAGAAGGTGAACATCGTTTAGCGAAAAATCAGGTTTGTGGAGCATCAAGTCTTTCATACGTTTTGCAAACCCGGGATCCGTAAGGAGACAACCCCCTGCAGGGCACGGGTAGTCACGAATGCCGTAATGTTCTGCCAATTTGATCTGAGGCCTTCTCGAGCGCCCCTGAAACTTTAACAGCTTCTCCCGATCTACCCATCCTTCTTTTTCCGGAATGGTCATCGGAAGGACATGGGCGGAGAGGGGTCGCAGGATAAAACCCTCGAGTTCCGCCTCCTTTTCAATCAGCCGCATCGCATCTTTTCTTTGGGACATGGGTCTTTGTCCCAGCACTTCACCCGTAACGATGAAGGCGGCTCCCGAATCCTGCATATAAGCCTTTGCTTTCTTCAGCATGAAAATCCGGCAATCGATACACGGGTTCATATTTTTTCCATAGCCATGGCTGGGATCCTTCACCACGCTGAGGTATTCCTCAGAAACATTGAACACTCTTAAAGGAATGCCCAGGGTTTCAACGGCCTTCTGAGACGCCAGGCAGGTCGCTCCCCGATGGGTGCAGGTGCAAAACAACGTCATAAAATTGAGGGCCTCGAGTTCGATCCCCTGTTCCATGACCACCTTGGCGGCGAGCGTACTGTCGAGCCCTCCGGATAAGAGAGTGACGGCCTTCATCCTAAAACCTCATTCATCGACCCAGAACGGAAACCCTGAAGATCCAGTGTGACATAGCGATAACCAATCTCTTTCAAACGGCTTACCACGTTTTCTCTCAATGAGCCATTCATCAGACGCGACATTTCTTCCTTTAGGATTTCGATTCTCGCCAGATTCCCGTAATGGCGTACCCGGACCTGTTTGAACCCCAACCCAAAGAGGAAATCCTCCGCTTCGTCGACCCTTCTCAATCCCTTTTCATCGATTTCCTCTCCATAGGGAAATCGCGAGGCGAGGCAGGCGAAAGAGGGTTTATCCCAGGTGGGAAGCGCCAACCCTTTGGACAATTCCCTCACTTCTGCTTTTGTGAACAATGCTTCCTTGAGGGGGCTTCTGATCCCCAGTTCCTGAATCGCCATCCTTCCAGGTCTATGGTCCTTGTCGTCGTCTAAGGTGGAACCTTCGGTGATAAAAGGGATCGCTTCTTCTTTGGCTATCTCCAATAATTCTCTGAAGAGCTTGCTTTTACAGTAGTAGCATCGGTCGGGAGGATTTTTAGAAAATCCAGGAATCTCCAGCTCATTCGACTCGATCAAGCGGTGTCTTGCTCCTAAGATTTGAATCAGTTTCTTCACCCCTGCCAATTCTCTTTCCGGGTAAAGAGGAGAGAGTGCCGTGACAGCAAGGACATTCTCACCCCCAAGGGTATCTTGAGCTACTTTGAGGAGGAGTGTGCTATCCACGCCTCCAGAAAAGGCGACCAGTACTTTTCCCATGGATTGAAAGATCTCTTTTAATTTTTGAGTTTTAGTCTCTAACTCTAAACTCATAACTCTCTCATTCCGTGTCCATGCCTACCGGCAGGCAGGCATGTCGCGTGTCCCGTTACTTTATTATATTGTTTCACTCGTAACTCTTCACTCACCAGTTGCACAAAAAAGTTTTAAAAGGTGGTTGGGTTTGCTGGGCCGGCAAAAAATAGAAAAGACAACTACATCTCCGGGCGATTTATCGCCAAATCTTTACAGCGGACCCTTTTAACATTTCGCTGCTTCGTTTCCAGACACACTTCAAAGGTTACCTGAGGTGACATCGCATGTTGCCCATAAAACACAGCAAAGAACCGCTTGGTAAAGGTTTGAAAGCACACTCAACTACCTTTTAACGCAACAAATGGATTAACTCAACACTTCTTTGATCCATCCTCCGCCGAGCACTGTTTCACCATCATAAAAAACGGCCGCTTGTCCGGGAGTAATGGCCTTCTGAGGGGATTCAAACTTCACTTCCCATTCACCTTCTCCTTGTGGAGAAATGCTGGCCGCTGAACCAGGATGATTATACCTGATCTTCACCTGTGTGTGACGGGAAGGAATGATTTTCTCTGGCACAATCCAGTTGACAGAATCAACGAGGAATGTGTCACCATAGACTTCTTCTTCTCCTCCAACAACAATCACATTCTTTTCTCGATCGATCCCAATCACATAGAGAGGCCTTCCTTTTGCCAGGCGGAGCCCCCTTCGTTGGCCAATGGTGTAGAAGGGGATCCCTTTATGTTTTCCCAGGATATTCCCTTTCCTGTCAACGATGGGACCCGGCTCAAAGGAGTTTTCTAGCCTCTCAGACAAAAAAGAATGATAAGACGATTCCTGAATAAAACAGACCTCCTGGCTCTCGGGTTTGTCATGGACCCGAAGGCCCCGTTGAAGCGCCTTCTTCCTCACTTCCTCCTTTCGAAGTTCTCCCAATGGAAATAGAGTATGGCGAAATTGGTCTTGAGTTAAGGAGAAAAGGACGTAGGATTGATCCTTCTTCTGATCGAGCCCTTTCTTTAAGAGATAGCGCCCAATCCCTTCGTTGAATTCCAATCTTGCATAATGGCCTGTGGCAATGAAATCGGCCTCGAGCTCCAAAGCCTTCCCTAAAAAAGAGCCAAACTTTACTTTCTCATTACAAAGGATGCAAGGGTTGGGCGTTTTCCCCTTAGCGTATTCTTCACAAAAATATTGGACGACTTCTTTTTCAAATTCCTCCCTAAGCTGGAAAACATAAAAAGGAATCTCAAGCTGAAGAGCAACCCGTCGGGCATCCTCGATATCGGCAAGACCACAACATCGGGCCGGTCCTCCCTGGGTCTTATCCATCATTCCGATGCACATCGTTGCCCCAATCACTTCATAGCCCATCTCCTTGAGAAGCCAGGCAGTCGTGCTCGAATCAACCCCCCCACTCATGGCCACAACTACCCTTTTTTTCAACCCTCAACTCCCTTTGATGAGATCCGTACTCAAAAGAGGATTTCCATGGCCTGGTAAGGACAGAC
>JBAVGF010000142.1:0-5969 GCA_049684675.1 Thermodesulfobacteriota bacterium
GATCTCGTTTTGGAGATCCACCCAGAAGAGGGTGAGGTTTGCCTCAATCTGGTCGGTAAAGGCATGGCGAACCCCTACCTCGTAGTGATTTCCCGTTTGGGGTTCTATTAAAGGGTTCACTTGAAACGTGGGAAAGAACTGAATCAATTCGTCAGAAACGGGAAACCGGAAGCTTCGTTTAAAGCTCAGAAAAGCGGAAGATTTCTTTCCAAACAGATAGTCAAGAGAAAAGTTGTAAGCGGGCTCACGATCTCTTGTCTTATCTTTTGCTCTGGGTGTCTCCTGAAAGAGGTCGAAAATGACCCACTCATTGCGGAAACCTAAGGATAAGATCAGGTTCTCAAGGATTGAAAACTCATCTAAAATATAAATTCCTATCGACTCCTTTGTGACTTCCAATCGATTGGGCCCGAAGGCTGACTCCGAATCGACCTCCGAATCCGATCTATAGAAATCCAATCCCAGGGTCAGTTTATTGGGAAAGCTCCACAAGCGCTTTTCAAGGATATACTTGGGGGTGACCCCCCATGTGTTCAAATCTCTTTTGTCTTTGAAATTGAAGGATGCGAAGAAGTCGTCCACCTCTCGATGCCGATAGGAAAGTTCCGCCTCGATCCGGCCAAGATCCCATAACTTGGTTTTAACTCCCAGAACCCCATATCCGTCATCCGTTTCGGCATGATCGTCGGGAGCAAGGGTAGCACGCCGATGGAGTCTATAAATGCTCTCGGGGAGGCCTCCGGGCAGACCTGTGTTATCCCCATGGAAGCCTCCGCTGAGGTTGAAGCTGACATTTTCATTCAGATCGTAGATGATCTTTCCTCCAACATCTTTTGCTCTGAAGAATCCATTCTCGCGGTATCCTCCCGTGGCGTTGTACCCGGCATTGAGAATGGCCGACAGGGGGCCCCATTTTCCGCTCACGGACCCGCTCTCTTTGTTGTAGCGGTAGCTTCCTCCCGCCACTTCTGCCTTGGCGGAAAAAGGTTTTTCGGGCTTCTTCGTAATGATGTTGATCACTCCCCCAACCGCATTATCACCGTAGAGAACACTCCCAGCCCCCCGGACGATTTCGATTCGCTCCACCTGATCGAGTGGAATTTGGCTCCAATCCACTCCGCTCAGGTCGATTTGATTGACTCTTCTTCCATCTACTAACACAAGGGTGTTGAGAGGGCCTGTTTCGCCAAAACCCCTGATGTCTACGGCTGAGGACTTTCCGTTTCCATAGAAATCGGTTACCACGACATCCACCTTATCCCTCAAGACATCGACGACGGTCCTGGCATGGGAATGCTCAATCTCCTCTTTCGTGATGACGGTCACGTTGGCAGGGATCTTCCTGATTTCCTCAGCATCCCGGGTAGCAGTGACGACCACCTCCTCGAGGGTAACCTCCTTTTCTTGGGCGAACAGTTGAAAAGGAACAGAAGTAAATATGATGGAAAAAGCAACAAAGAAGATGAAGCGCTTCATAAAATCTCCCCGGCCCACGAAGGGGCCTAAAACTAAATTCGATTTACCCCGAACCTATACATGGTTCAGGACGGGCCCTAACCCACGCAGGGTTCAGGGCAAGCCCTAAACCACATCGGGTTTAGGGCAGAGAAGGGTTCAAAAAAAATCCCCAGCCTTCCTCTTGAAGACTGGGGATTTTACCCGCATGCACCCTTCACAGTCTTATCCTCGAAGACCTTTCCGTGAGGAATATCCAGGCAGGTTTTCTGACTCTCCCGACCTTAACTCGCCTTCCCATCCTGAGCCCTGAGCTTGTCAAAGGGTTGAGGGACAGTGGCTTTTTTTGTTAAGGCACGTATTCCGCCCTGTAAAAAATTGCGGCGCGGAATCGGGACTACAGCGGCGGGTCCGTCCCCGACTTCCCCATAAGAATGGAGTGACGGGGTTCCCTTCACCTGGATATCGACGCCCGAATAATTCCTTCTAACAAATTCAAGGATGATCTGTCAAGATTTTTTGTAACGCATCTTGGCAAAGCTTCCCGATCCTTCCTTCACCCTCAACCATTCAAAGAACGAGGGATAGTTTGTTTACTTCGGCTTACGAGATTCTGTCTCCTTGAAAATCTCATCGCTGAGTCCCACATTGATCCGGTAACTCGAATAGGTGATTTCGACCTTGCCGGTGACCCTCTTGGTCTTCTGCCCGAATTGGGTAAATTCTTTCACCCCACTTGGTTCTTCCGAGGGTATATCAAGTTCGAGGTCAATACGAGCCGGAAGCTCGAAATTGCCGAATCGTCCGTAGTCCAGCGTAGCCTTGACTTCCCTCCCTTCGGAAGGGGAGATCCTTATCTCTCTGATCAGGCTGCGGTCCGTGTCTATGGTCAACACAAAACCCTTGTTGAAGGTATCGGTATCTATCGGAGTGAGTTTCAGCCTGACTGCTTTTCTACCGTCATAGATCAGGCGCTCTACCAGCCTGGTGTCGAACCCTTTTTTCTTGAACAGAGAGGGGTTGAAATACCCACCCTCTTGAGGAAAGAAGAAGATTCTCTTGGACTCCACTTTCATTTTGTCGGGAGCCTTGTAGTAAAGCTTGGCTTGCAGGTCTGGCGCCTTGAGCGCTTCAATGTCGAAATGCACGTTCACGTCAACGATGTAATCGTTCAACCCGGAGTATTTCTTTTCTATCGGATCGAGATATCGGGAGGCGTCTTCCTGGGCTTGAATCCCCCCAGTCGAAAGCAGAAGGAAAACCCCCGCCCAAAATAAGACTTTCTTCAACTCTTGATGTCCTTTCTGTTGAAGACGATGAAAGCGATCGAAAACAACCCGACACTGTGAAGCCCGAGGATAACAGCTGACCTCACGATTTCCTGCCACGGTATCGGCTGGTCAAAAAGCCGCTGCCAGAAGACCATATAGGTTGTAAAGAGATACGGACTCAACAACCGGAAGAAATCAAAGGGAAAGTTTCCGAGAACGAGAAAGACAATGACGACAGCCATCGTCCCAATGATCGGGCCGATGGAGTTCTCCGCCAGCGTCGAAAAAAGAAAGGCGAGAGAAGCCACGACCGTCATGGACCAAACCGCGGCCGTGAAGGCGAGGAGCATTCGCAGAGGGACTTCCGCCTCGGGAATAAAGACGAGGCGGAACTTGGTTTGATAGTTGATGATTAAATCGCCGTTGCCAAACAGGAGAAGACCGAGGGTGATGCATATCAGCCCGAGAAAGATGACCAGCCCCGTCGTGTAAAAAAGGGTGGTCAGGTACTTGGCTGTAATGATCTTGCTTCGCGAAGGGGGTCGAATCAACAGAAGCCTCACGGTCCCCGAGGTGGCCTCGCTGGAGACGATGTCTCCGGCCACAAGGGTGATGAAAAAGGGGATGTGGATATGGAGGCTGTTCATGATAAAAGCTGTAATGAACCAGCCGTTCAAGACATTCCCGAAGATGAGAAAATCCTTCTGGAAAGATCTCATCATACGATAGAGGATCTCATAGGCGCTCAATTTCATCACCACTTCCGTCATGATGACAATCAAAGCGATGAAGCCAAAACTGATGTACGTGCGCCATCGGCTGAATGTCTTGTAGGTCTCAAACCAAAACAGCTTCATATATCAGAGATCCCTTCGGTGATCTTCAAAAAGAAATCTTCGAGCGTTCGATGGGGATAAAAGGATAAGACCTCGACATGATTTGAAACGAGGAACCTGTTCAACTCGGAAGCATGACCGGGTTCTACATGCAGTTCAATCTTGCCGTCCTCGGCCGAAAGGATCACCACCCACGGGAGTCTCTTGAGAAGTTCGACCGTTGGGTCGAAAGGGGAGACTTGGATGGAATACTGCATGGGTTCTTTGCCAAGCAAATCGGCGACAGATCCCTGGGCAATCAGCTCCCCCCGATTGATGACAGCCATCCTTGTCGCCACCTGTTCGACTTCTGAAAGGAGGTGAGAAGAGAGGAAGATGGTCATCTTTTTGTCGATGGCGAGCTTCTTGATCAGCCCTCTGACTTCTTTCATTCCCTGTGGGTCGAGTCCCGTCGTCGGTTCATCGAGGATGATCAGTTCCGGCTTCGTCAATAAAGCCTGGGCGATTCCGAGTCGTTGTTTCATTCCGTGCGAAAACGTCTTCACTTTTTCAAAGGCGCGCGATGTCAATCCGACCACGTCGAGGGCCTGCATGATCTCTTCTTTTTGGACACGGCGGGTCATCGAACCGAGTATCTCCAGGTTCTTGTAGGCTGAGAGGTAGAGGTAGAAATCTGCTTTCTCGACGATTCCGCAGACCCGTGAGAGGACGGCATGGCGGTGTTTATGAAGATCCATCCCAAACATTTCAATCGAACCGGAAGAAGGCATCAAGAGCGTGAGGACCATGCGGATGGTCGTGCTTTTCCCTGCGCCGTTCGGGCCGAGAAAGCAGAAAACGTCTCCTCGGTGGACCTCAAGGTTTAAATCCTTGGCCGCCCAGCGCTTTCCAAAGTTCTTGCTCAAGCCATGGGTTCGGAGGATCACTTCTTTGTGGGAATCATCTTCCATGATATCACATGAGGCCGGGAAGCCTCTTCTGTCTCTCTTTTCTTAGCCCCCCAGCCCCCCTGACCCTCGAAGCTGTCAAAAAATGCTCCAATGGGCCGCTTACTCCGGATAGAAACGGATTCCGATCTCAAAGGTTTCGTCACTGAATTCTTTAGGGATGGGGGGTAAAGGTTCGGCCTTCTTGATCGCTCGCATTGCCATCTGGTCATAATGTGCATTGCCAGATCTTTTTTCAAACCATGATTTTTGAACTTTGCCGTCCCTTTCAACGATGACGACGATGATTGTTTCTAAGTTAGTTTTTCCTTTGGGGAGATCTCCCGGAAGAGTCCATTCCTTTTTGATTTTTGCCCATATGCTACTGTAGTAATCGCTTAGTTTGGATTCCAATGCGGAGGAGCCTCCGGAGGAAGAACCCCAGGGCGATCCGCCCGATGGGGAACCCACTGGCCCAGAGCCGGTTCCCGATCCCGTTCCCGATCCCGTTCCTGTTCCGGATCCAGATCCGGAGGCCGTCGCGCCTTGAGATAGACGAGTCACTGGAGATTCCCCTTTCGTCCCCTTCTCCGATCTCTCACGACGGGCTACCTTCTTCTGAATGTCTTCAAGGGCTGCCTTTTTGTCAATATCCTCGATGGCCTCTTCAAGAGACTTCAAAGACCTTTTTCTTTTTTCCGAACTCCATCCCTTCTCCACCGTCTCCACCTTCTTTTCCGCTTTTTTCTGACGCGATTTTATGGTCTCAGCTTTTTCAGTCCCTTTTTGATTCAAACCGGGCTTCAGTTTTTCGCCCGGAGGAGAAGCGGGCAGTTCCGCGGTCCGGCCTGGAGGCCCTGGGATGGGGCTACCCAGCGGGGTTCCGTCTCCCTGAGGCGAAAAAGACCGAATCGTAACCCGATAAACCGACGGCCCGACCTTTGTCATCGTGGATCTAGAGCTGAGAATCAGGATGATCGCCAAGACAATATGAAGGAAGAGCGAGAAAAATCCAGTCTTCATCAATCGCCGTGTATGAGCGAGATCCGGATCGTTCAAAAGAGAAGGTTGTTGTCTTCCACCTCGTAATCTATTCATTTCATCAATGCAATTCCTAAACCAAAGATGTTTCCCGATGATTTTGTCAAGACATCCATCATCTCTATTGCAGAATCGTATCTAACATTTTTATTCCACGATTATACTACACTTTTGCATCCTCCAGAAAAAGGTTACCTCGCCCCGGGCCTTCCAAAAGCCTCTTTGGTAAGAATATCGCTCATCCCTCCGAATTTGGCAAGAATCAATTTTAGGCTATTTCCCAGGCAGGGTGAGGTCGGCTTTTCCTCGTTTTGCGTTATTAGCCAGGACCCCGAAGAGATCGAACAAAACCGGTAACCTTGTCGAGAAGTCCTTTTGCCTCCGGTAGGCGAAAAACAGTTGCCACTCCGAAATAAGCAATGCCATACATTCCTAAAGAG
>JBAVGF010000143.1:0-11543 GCA_049684675.1 Thermodesulfobacteriota bacterium
CCTCAACGAGGGTCAATACTGCTTCCTCGAACTCGCGCAAACGCTCGGCAGCATCCCGAACCGCGGCAATTCCTTCTTCAACTCTGTCCACCTGCCGATGAATGGATTGCACGATACTACTTACTTCCTTGGAAATGACAGTAAGGTCATGACTCAGGGGAACAATATGCGTGCGGGCTGTTTCTAAAAATTTCTCAGCCTCACGAGCCGTTCGACGAATCTGCAAAATGAGAGGAATGAGAACAATCGCAACAACGACTATGGAGGCTGCAATCACAGTAACGCTGATCGTCTGTAACATAAGTGGTGATCTCCCTTCGACCCATTCGGTGGCGTCAGGCCCTGCGCGTGAAGCAAGGAGAAGGTAGCGCCCCTCAGGGTCGACCCTGAGCCCTCGGCTCTCAGGCCGAGGAGTCGAAGGGTCGATTTAAGTCTTGGTTCCGTCCTTCCTCGTTCCCTTGGATAACTCTTGCCTTGCAGCTTCCAAACCTACCTCTACCGCTCCCTTCACTTTTTTCGCCCCCGTTTTTGCTTCCTCTATCACTTCCTTTGCCTTCAGGCGTGCTTCCGTAAGCTGAAGATTGGCTTCCTTTTTCAGCTCTTCAGCCCGGCGCTGAGCATCTTCAAGAATGGCCTTCGCCTTAACCTGTGCTTCTGAATAAAGTCCCTTCGCTTCTTCAAGGACTTCGGTCCCCTTTTGCTTCAGTTCGGATCTCAACTCTTTTCCAGATTTTGGAGCAAACAAGAGACCTGCTAATGCTCCCAGCACGCTCCCTATAAACAATCCTCGCAAGAATCCTCCACGGCCGCCTTCATTTTCTACCATAGGATCAAACCCCCTTTCCTTTTTGCTGTGCTTTACTACTCACCTTTTACAAAAGCTACTCGATTTGCCTCTAAATACCCACGGATCTTCCCTTACGAAATTATCTAAAACGGCAATGAAAGTAAATAAGGTTAATTTGGTATTTTAACGTGGAAAAAGCTGTATTTTACCCCAAAATTCGAACCCGGGACTCCTCGAATGGAAAGAGATGTCATTTCCAAAGTCCCGGGTTTGATAACATATTTCGCATCCCCTTTCGGTCTCGCGCCATCCTAACCTCTTTATTTTTCTTAGGCATCCCCCATTATTTCTTCTGGCGACTCAATCCTGTTGAATGAAGTTCCTTCTTTTTTCCCGGCAATAGAGACCAAAGCATTTTCAAACCTTGTACGACTATCTGAGCATAACCGTTTTGTTTCCTCCAAAGCCTTGTTTGTCTTCTCTTTGATTCCTGACCTCAGTTCTTTTCCAGATTTGGGAGCCAATAAAAAGCCTGCTGCCGCACCCAAAACACTGCCAGCAAAAAGTCCCCTTAAGAGTTTGAAATCATTTCTTTGGTCGCTTTTCATTGTCTTTTCCTCCTTTCCTCATGCAATTCTTGTCACTGATAAACATGACAATATCGCTCGGCCAGAACCCAAAGGTCTTAGTATATAATTAGTTACCGAGAGCTATGTTTGTCAAGGTAGAAGCGATGGAAATTCTTACTTTCAAAAAGTTCGGATGTGGTATATATTACTAACCACAAAAGAAGGGTGGCCACCAAGCGATTTTAGGATGCAAGGCATTTTCGATTCTCTTAAAACATGAGGTAAAACTATGAAAAAGGTTTTTAGAATCGCTCTCGTTGGATTCATCATATGCATCGCCGTTGTCCTGCTCTTCGCCGTCGTAGCATTTTACTTAAACCCTTCACTCGGCGAATCGATTAAACCCTATATTAAGAGTGCTTATAGATCCATGCCGCTACGGATCTCCTGCACCATCCCCATTCCTCCGGAGCATGGCACACTGGTCTTTCTCCGGCATGGCATTCACCCTTCCTTAACCGCATACCAATACAACCTGAAATTCGCCAAAGGATCGACCACGGTTGAGCGATCCCTGCCCTCCAACAGCAAAAGTCTCATTTTGGTCAACACTCACTGGTACCCGGCAAATCAACATGGAGGTCCCTGGGTTCGAATACAGGATTTAGAAGGAGAATACCTTATCGATATTAAACAGCAGAAAGTTTTCCAAATTCTCAGGTATAAGGGTCGTGTTTTCGCGGGCGGACTATCCAGTGGCCAGGAGGGCGTAGCCATTGTAGAATCCGGCGGAAAGATCCTCGTATCCGTCGGGCGCAGGGACGCCTACGAGATCACCGGACTGTCCACAGGCAATTCCCCGGGAACATACATCGGGAGAATCGAAGGGAATTACTATCGCCTTCGATTCACCACTCCAAGCCAAAGCCCGGAGCAGAAAATTAGGGTCCTGGAATAAGGGGAAAAGGGATCAGATTTTCATCCTTTATTTTCTGGAATTGATTTTTTAGAAAGCCGGAATGTGAATTAGTCAAGGATGAAGATTCGCTCACAGAACTTGTCTATCGGCGGCGGAAACATTAAGGGGGTTCCGAAAAAGGTGAAGAATTTCCAGGAGAGGAGAGCTGAGTTTTTCTTCCTTTATGAAGTAGGTGTAGATAAAAGGTGTTTTGCAGGGTGAATGTGGTGGTTGCACTATGAAAGAAGGAGAGCGAAGCATAACTGCCGAAAGGGTCGCGTATGCAAGAGCGAAGCATTTACTTTATGATGACCCAATCCTGTTTGAAGATTCTTTTGCCATTGAGTTCTTAAGTCCTCGGCGAAGGAGATTTTTGAAGAATCCCCTCATCGGTCTCCTGCTGCGTTCAACCTTATATCGTCACTTTCGCCCTGTGCGCGCCCACTCCGTGGACCGGTGTTGCTATAGTGAAGACAAGTTAGAGAAGGCAATCGCCCGGGGTATGACGCAATATGTAATCATCGGGGCAGGTTATGATTCGTTTGCTTTACGCCGTAGAGACCTATCTAATTCCCTTTGGATCTTCGAGCTGGATCATCCGGCAACACAAAAAGCAAAAAGAAAGAGGCTTTCTGAACTTAATGTTGAAATGCCGAAGAACCTTGAACTGATTCCGGTAGATTTGGAGAACGAAACCGTGGCTGAAGCCTTGAAGCGCTCTTCTTACATCCGTGAGGTACCTGCTTTCTTTTCGTGGCTTGGTACTATCCGCTATCTTACTCGTGATGCCGTGTTCAAGACTCTTCGGTCTTTAGCTTCATTAGCTGCTCCCGGAAGCGAGATTGTTTTGGATTACATTATCCCCGATAGGCTGATGGATCTAAAGGAGCTGAAGAGATTCAACAAGAGCCGACGTCTTACCGCGCGCCTTGGCGAACCCGTGATCACATATTTCGACCCAGATACGCTGGTGACCGAGATGGAAGATCTTTGCTTCGAACTTATTGAAAATCTCTCACCCAATGAAAGAAAAGTAAGGTATTTTGCGAATCGCAAGGACAATCTTATTCCGAGTGGAACAAGCAGTATTGCTCACTTCCGTGTCCGGCCATTGGGACGAAAGTAGATATGGGAAACTACTCTCTTAAACGCCTTTATCATTTCTATAGGGAAATTCTTTGCCCTTTACTCTCTGCAATTAATTTTTAGAAAACGAGAAGGCAATTAATCAAAGACAAAGATTCGCCACCAGAGCTTCAAGTATGTTAATATGTCTTATGCTTATCCTTTATAAGGAGGACATCCGACATGATGGAACCGGCGAAGGATTCATTGGACCTCGGTATTCTGGTCAGTGATATCAAATCCAGCCTTAACTTTTATCAGAACATTTTAGGATTAAAATTTATAGAGGAAAGGCCTTTGTGGTTCGGGACAATGCACCGTCTACGGTTTGGAAGCAGCGATTTCAAATTGATTGATCCCCACACTCGACCGCCAACAGGACCCATTGGGTTAGAAAGTCAAATAGGCTATCGCTACGTAACGTTTGTCATCAAGAACCTTTCAAAACTTTGTAAAGAGCTCCAGACCCGAGGCATAGACTTTGTTGTGCCGGAGAAAGAGATTCGTCCCGGGGTTCGCATCGCAATGGTTAAGGACCCTGATGGCAATATCGTGGAATTCGTGGAACGGAGTTAAAAAACCTGAGGCCATGTAGCCTGCTAATATTGGGCTTTAATAGAATAGCCTGATATCTTAAGGGTATGGAGTTCGTAAATCAAACGGTCAGATTAGTCTAAGGCATTAAATATGCCAATCAAACGTACTTTACGGACCGATTCTATCTTACATAATAGATGATTCTGATCTATCCTCCTGTTGCCAAGCCATGCGAGCCTCCAGCAGGTATAGCAAAACTTTGCGGCGCCCTGGATCACCACCGAGTAAAATACAGGGTTTTGGACGCGAATTTAGGAGGTATCCTCAGCCTGCTGAAGACTCCACCTGCGTCATCGGATACATGGACTCGTCGGGCAGTGCGTCATCTTTCCAAGCATCTTACTTCGTTGAATTGTTGGGACGCTTACTCCCATGATGGCCGTTATCGCCGGGCCATTAAGGATCTGAACCGGCTTCTCGAGATGGCGGGACAATCCAGCCGCGTGCGTCTCGGTTTGGCGAATTATCAACATGAAGAACTCTCTCCAGCAAGAAGCGCAGACCTTATCAGAGCTTCAGAAAACCCGGATGACAATCCCTTCTATCCCTATTTCAAAAACCGGCTCACTGATCATTTGAAGAGTGAGCAACCCTCAATGATTGGATTTTCTCTCAATTATTTAAGCCAGGCCCTGTGTACGTTCGCAATGATCGGTTTTCTCAGGCGGGAATACCATGGAGTGAAATTGGTTCTGGGCGGGGGGCTTGTGACTTCGTGGATGAGAAACCCTCATTGGCAGAACCCCTTTAAGGGCCTGGTGGATCACCTTGTCGACGGGCCAGGAGAAGCCCCTTTACTATCTCTCATGGGGGCAATGCGGTCTGGAGATAATCAATATAGCCCCAATCATGATTCTCTACCCATAAGAGACTACTTTGCGCCCGGGCCAATTCTTCCCTTCAGTTCCTCAAGCGGATGTTACTGGAATAAGTGTTCATTTTGTCCGGAGAGGGCCGAGGGAAATTCTTATCATGCCATTCCTGTTGATAAAGTGATCGATGATCTTCTCCGCCTGGTCGGTAGGCACAAACCGGTTCTTATACATTTGCTGGACAACGCAATCAGTCCGCCACTGATGAAGGCAATTTCTGAGCATCCTCCGGGTGCGCCTTGGTACGGCTTTGCCAGGATCACCCCCCATCTTACCGATCCGGATTTCTGTTTGGCCTTGAAGCAATCAGGATGCGTGATGTTAAAACTCGGTCTGGAATCAGGAGACCAAGCTGTGCTCGACTCTATGCAAAAGGGGATCAATCTTGAAGAGGCTTCGTTAGCTTTAAGAAATCTGAGGAAGGCGAGGATTTCCACCTATGTCTATCTTCTTTTTGGAACTCCTCCGGAAGGACTGACAGAAGCGCGAAAAACCCTTGAGTTTGTCGTTAAACACCAGGACTGCATTGGGTTCTTGAATCTTGCTATTTTCAATATGCCGATCTACGGGCCCGAAGTCGAACAGATGGAAACAAGAACCTTTTATGAGGGAGACCTTTCCCTTTATACGAGCTTCGATCATCCGAAAGGATGGAGCAGGCAATTGATTAGACAATTCCTGGACAAGGAATTCAAGAGACATCCTTCCATTGCGCCGATCCTGAGAAGAGATCCACCTGTATTCACCTCTAACCACGCCCCGTTTTTTGTGATGGATAAGGGAACGATCAGACTGGGGAAAGGGAGATAGAGTAACGACGAGACGGGGAAATAGGGTAAAGTCCACAGGAAGGTAGGGCAAGAGAAAGATTTTTGGAAAGAAATCACTTATAATTTGATAGCTTTCTCCAACAGATTCCTCAAGACCTTCAAGGCCACTTGTAGAGAAAAACAGGATTTCCAAGATAAATCCATGAAAAACATACGTAACTTTAGTATCATCGCACATATTGATCATGGGAAATCGACCCTTGCAGACCGCTTCATTCAATATACCGGCATGGTCGATGAAAGAAACTTCAAAGACCAGATCCTGGATAATATGGACATCGAGCGCGAGCGAGGGATCACCATCAAGAGTCAGGCCATTGCCCTTCCCTATCATGCCAGAGACGGAGAGGACTATGTTCTCAATTTGATCGACACACCGGGTCATGTCGACTTTTCTTATGAAGTTTCTCGCTCCCTGGCATCTTGCGAAGGTGTCCTTCTTCTTATCGATGCGGCTCAGGGCGTTCAAGCTCAAACGATCGCCAATCTTTATTTAGCTATGGAAAATAACCTGGAAATCATCCCAGTCATCAATAAGATCGATCTTCCCACGGCAGATGTGGAACGGGTGGTTGAGCAGATCGACTCGGAGCTAGGATTGGACCCTTTTAGTTATTTAAAATGCTCAGCCAAAGAAGGAATAGGTATCGAAGAGATTCTGGAAGCCATTGTAAAGAGAATCCCTCCTCCGAAAGGGGATCCTGAAGGACCGCTCGCTGCCTTGATCTTCGATGCCCAGTATGATTCTTTTCGCGGGACAGTCATCCACTGCCGCGTCTTTGATGGAACCGTGAAAAATGGCGATATCATTCGCTTGATGTCGAATCAGGCGACTTATAAGGTCGAGGAGGTGGGACGATTCCTCCTCGCCAGGGAAAAACGCGACAAGATCTCCGCCGGAGAGGTGGGTTATATATTTGCAGGTGTAAAGACCGTGTCGGATGTACACATCGGCGATACCATAACGCTCGACGGGCGACCCTGTGACAAACCCCTCCCCGGCTTTAAGGAATTCAAGCCAGTGGTCTTCTCTTCTATCTATCCTATTGCTCCTGAGGACTATGAAGACCTTGCCGTTGCCCTTGAAAAATATATGTTAAATGATGCAGCCTTCGTCTACCAGAAAGATTCCTCAATCGCCTTAGGACAGGGCTTTCGGTGCGGGTTTCTCGGTCTCCTTCACCTGGAAATCGTCCAGGAAAGGGTGGAACGGGAATATGATCTTTCCATCATTCTTTCCGTTCCCAGCGTCCGTTATCGGTTTACGATGAAAGACGGAAGCGTCGAGTTCGTTGACAATCCCGCCCACTACCCGGATCCTGTTTCCATTGAAAAAGGAGAAGAACCCTATATTCGGGCCACGCTGCTCATGCCGGAAAGATATTTGGGTGTTGTGATGAAACTCTGCCTGGAGAAACGAGGCGAGAACTCAAAGCTCAACTACTTAGGCCCGGGTCGCGTAGAGTTGACCTACGAGATGCCCCTGGCCGATGTGATCTATGATTTTTATGATCGCTTCAAATCCGTCACCCAGGGATACGGTTCTTTTGATTACGAGGTCCTCGACTACAGAGAGAGTACCCTGGTCCTGGTGGACATCCTGGTCAACGGCGAGAAAGTCGATGCCCTGTCGCAAATTGTCCATCGTGATCAAGCCCGTGCCCGTGCCCTGCGGGCCTGCGAAAGATTGAAGGAAGAAATTCCTCGACAGATGTTTAAAATAGCTATTCAAGGAGCCATCGGAGGAGAGATTATCGCCCGTACGACGATCTCTCCTTTCCGCAAGGATGTGACGGCAAAGTGCTACGGAGGTGACATCACCCGTAAGCGAAAGCTCTTAGAAAAGCAGAAGAAAGGCAAAAAGAGGATGAAGACAATCGGGTCGGTCTCCATCCCCCAAAGCGCCTTCTTAGCGGTTTTGAAAACGAACACGGATGATTAGGTAATTAGAGGATTCAAGGGGTCAAGGGGCCCAGGGGTCCAGTGTCAGAGGACAATACTAAAATTTAACCTTAATTTTTTGAAAACTCGAACCCTTGAATCCTTGAACCCTCGACCCCTCAATTGGTTTACAATATGAACTCAGAGAATATTCCCGGCCTCTACATTCACATTCCCTTTTGCTTTAGCAAATGCCACTACTGCGATTTTTATTCCTTAACATCCATCTCTGCTGTTCCTGATTATCTAAAAGCCCTCTTCAAAGAGATGGAGATGTACCGAAAAAAATTCAATCCTTTTGATACGGTTTACATTGGAGGAGGAACCCCTTCGCTTCTCAGCTCCCAACAGTTAAAAGACATCCTGACAAGCATACAGAAAAACTTCGATTTCACGTCGGATCCGGAAACCACTATCGAGGCGAACCCGGCTGATCTCGATCGATCTTTACTTGAATCGATGCGTGACATGGGAGTCAATCGAATCAATATTGGAATCCAATCTTTTGAGGACGGAGTATTGGACTTCCTGAGTAGAAGGCATTCTGCAAGGCAGGCGATTTCAGCCATTCAGGCATCAAGAAAGGCCGGGTTTGAAAATATAGGGCTCGATCTGATCTACGGTGTTCCGGGACAGAACATCAATTCATGGCTGACTACCTTGAACCAGGCCGTCGCCTTTTCACCAGAGCATCTCTCGTGTTACCAATTAACGCTCGCAGCGAAAACCCCTTTAGGGATAAGATACCAGGCCGGAGAGTTTCTCATGCCCGGAGAAGAATTGCAGTATGAATTTTTTGTAAGGACGTCTGAGTTCCTGAAAGATGCCGGGTATATCCATTATGAAGTGTCGAACTTTGCGAGGGGAACAAAGTATGCCTCCCGGCACAATCAAAAATATTGGGACCACTCCCCTTACCTTGGTCTCGGCCCTTCGGCCCACTCGTTCCGGGACAATCGGCGCTGGTGGAACCATCGTTCCCTTGAGCAATACATCACTGAAATCAATGCCGGAATTCTTCCTGTTGAGGAAACGGAGATTCTAACGACGGAGCAACTACGGTTAGAGGCATTCTACCTCGGTCTCCGGACCAAAAAGGGAGTTTCCCTTCGTGATTTTAAGACCCGGTATCAGTATGATCTCTTCGCTGAAAAAAGGGAAATTCTGAACAAGCTCCAGGAAGAAGGATTTATCTCTATCCGGGATGGCTGCATCTACCCTACCCAAGCCGGTCTGGCTGTCGCCGATAGCCTTGCATTGATTTAGGGAAACAGTATTTTTTCGAAGATGTTACTGTCTTTTAAAAATCCCAACGAGGTTTCATAGCGAAAGGTCTTTTAATGTAGAAACATCCCGTTTTCGATGGAGGCTATTTATGAGAAGGAATAATCTGTCAGATTGTGCAAGCTGCGCCTTGACCCCAAGGGAGAAGGTCTGCATGAATCCGAAAGGAAAAGGGTCGAAAGCATGCCCCACCCTTGGGAAAAAGAAGCTTGCCGACCAGGCAAAGAAGAAGTATCAACCGGCGGGCATCAGGGAATTTGCCCGTCAGGCATCCATCCAGGAGGGAGAGTGTTACGCCGGAAGAGATCAAAGGCCGTATGTTATGCACCCGACGAAGCCGAGAATACAGGAGATATGCGAGTTTGCCCGGAAGATGGGGTACACCCGTCTGGGTTTGGTGTTTTGTGTAGGGCTGTACAAGGAGGCGGCAATTGTTGCACGAATCCTTCAAGGCCAGGGTTTTGAAACAGTATCGGTTGTATGTAAGGTTGGCTCAATTGCAAAGGAAGAGATCGGTGTGAAGGACAGCGAAAAGATTTTTATCGGGGAATACGAGTCGATGTGTAATCCCGTTCTCCAGGCAGTGATCGTCAATGATGCTAAGACGGATTTCAATATCTTGCTGGGACTCTGCGTTGGACACGACTCCCTGTTTTTCAAATATGCCGAAGCGCCTACAACCGTCCTGGCAGTCAAGGACAGAGTGACAGGCCACAACCCCTTAAGTCCTATTTACCTATCGGGAAACTACTATTCATGGCTCAATAAGCCTTGATTTTTTTTGGACCTCTTCTCAGGCAAATCCAGTCTGTGCTTCTGTTTATTCAAATATCTCGGCAAAAAACGTTTCCATTGCTTCCCAGGAACGGCGGTCTGCCTTTTCATTATAAGCTGCACCCCTGGAAGGATCATGACCAGATTCAGGGTTGGTGAAGGCATGAACCGCACCCCCATAAATCGCCATCTGCCAGTCAACATTTGCCTTTCGCATCTCATCCTGAAAAGCAATTACCTGGTCAGTTGGCACTATCGGATCGGCAGCACCGTGAAGAATCAACACCTTACCTCTGATATTTTTGGCATCTTCAGGGTTGGGGGTATCGAGATTGCCGTGAAAGCTCACCACCCCTGCTATATCGGCCCCGCTTCTGGCTAATTCCAGCGCCACTCCGCCGCCAAAGCAGTAGCCTATGGCAGCAATTCGTTTAGCGTCGGTAAGGGCGTGCTTCTTGAGAACCTCCAATCCCGCATTCGCGCGGCTACGCATGAGCCTTCTGTCTGCCCTGTAGATACCAGCCAGTCTGGCTGCCTCCTCAGCATCCTTGGCCTTGACTCCTTTGCCATACATGTCGATGGCAAAAGCAACGTAGCCAAGCTTCGCTAGTTGCTCCGTTCGACTCTTGGTGTAAGCATCGAGCCCCGTCCACGCATGGACAACGATAACGCCAGGGCGGTTTCCCTTGACAGCATCATCATAAGCCAGATGACCTTCCAGCACCGTGTCGCCGTGTTTATATCCGATCACTTCCGTGCGCAGACCAGCTTGTGCATTCACCTTTTTCATCGTAACCTCTCGTGTTTCATTTCTTCCTCAGGGTCACCCGGAAGAGCCTTCTCGGAAGTCGGCTTTCTTCAAATTCATCGACACTCACGATCTCAAACCCTTTCGTCAGGTCTTCCACCATCTCCTTATTGAAAAAGTGTATCACGAAACCTCCGACTTCGTATATCTGCTCACCGTGGTAGATGCCTGTCCCATAATGGGGATCCTTTGTGTTTCGAACCGTGTAAATGTTAAGCCCCTTCGGTTTCAGAACTCGCCTGATCTCGTCGGAAAGAAATTCGAGCTCGGCCCTTGTCAGCGCCATGCAATAAACCATGTGAGAATAGCAAGCATCGAAAGATTCATCATCAAAAGGCAGAGGTTTTCTGATATCGTGGCATATAGCGGTGACAGATTGCGACACGCCTAATTCCTTTGCTTTTAGAGCGATTGTTTCAACCCCGCTCTCACAATAGTCTAACACATGAACTTGAAACCCATTTCGGGCGAAAAAGATAGTATCTCTCCCCTGCCCTCCTCCGAGTTCAAGAATCTTGCTTTTCCCTTCCTTTTTGAAAAGCTCCGCAGCTTTCTGAGCGGGATCACTGGGCTCCGTGCCAAGCATCTCGGGCTTATTGGAAAACATATTCTCCCAGTGCTGACGCTGGCCGTTCAAAACCTTTTTCACTGTGCCGTTTTCCTCTGCCATTCAGTTACTAATAGGGCCGCAATTGTATAGACATCAACCTTAATCTTTTGCACCACTGGATTCCGGCTTCCGCCGGAATGACGAGAAGAAACGATGCCTCAAATCCGTCTCTCCGGCCAACGCCGGAGTCCAGTATAAGGTTTTTAAACGCGCAGTCCCTCAAATCAATGATATATATCTTATTATGGACTCCCAGTAACTCCATTTCGCGGAGACCTTAAACCAAATAATAACATTTTTCCCCTACCCCAAAAGAAATTATTGAGTTCTACGCTTCTGACAATCGGAGAGTACCTGCCTTGATAGATTATCGGTGGGGTTCGATGAT
>JBAVGF010000144.1:0-1995 GCA_049684675.1 Thermodesulfobacteriota bacterium
ACATAAGTCCCAACTGGTTGTTGGCGACGAAACTTGAAACCTTCTATCTGCTTGTCTCTCAGATGCCTCCACAAATGCCTCTCTGTATCCGTAGAGTGTTTCCTGAGTCTCCTTGCTACGCCCGTCAGGTCTTTCACCCCACCTTTTTCCCTCCCCCCTCAAGGGGGAGGGTTTCCCTTGTCTTTCTGTATGCTCCAGAGCGGTTTTTCATAGAACTTTTGACAATATCCAGAAAATGACGTGATTCGTGCCCGCTTTCCGTGAATTGTGAATTCTGAACTCACCCAATCTTAATTATAATCCTTTATCTCAATTTTTCTAACGAATATTGATGACCGCTCGGCTCCTTAGAGTCTGAGAGCTTCACCCCTTTAGAAATGATGCCCCGCTACTCTGCAGCGGAGTTAGGTCACAGAATAATTTCAGCGGGGTTTGATGCCCCACTAGAATTTCTAACGGGGTTCACTCTCCCAGATAGGCCTTTTTGACCTCCTCATTCTTGGCCAACTCCCTTGCATTTCCCTCCAAAAGGATGTTGCCCGTCTCCAAAACATAGCCTCGATGGGCATATTTGAGGGCGATCCTTGCATTCTGCTCCACCAGCAAAATCGTCGTCCCTTGTTGATTGATCTCCTTCAAGACGCGGAAGAGCTCATACATCAAAAAAGGAGCAAGTCCCATGGAGGGCTCGTCCAGGAGCATCATTCTTCCACCGGTCATCATGGCACGGGCCACGGCGAGCATCTGCTGCTCCCCCCCACTCAGGGTATCCGCGCTTTGATGGCGGCGCTCCTCCAACCTCGGGAAGAGACCGAAGATCCACCTCGCTTTCCGCTGAATCTGTTGATGATCTTCGTGGGCATAGGCTGCAATCTTCAGATTCTCCCAGACCGTCAGATTTCCGAAGACCCGTCTCCCCTCCGGGACCAAGGAGATCCCGAGGCGGCTCACGACGTGGTGAGGGGAAAACCGCGTGAGATCTCTCCCTTCAAAAATCATCCTTCCTGAGTGATAGACCGGAGCCTCAGGAGGAGGGAGGCGCATGATGCTCATCAGTGTTGTAGATTTTCCAGCACCGTTGGCGCCGATCAGGGTAACAATCTCCCCTTCCATCACATCAAAGGTGATCCCATGAAGGGCCTCAATAGGGCCGTAGCCAACGTGCAGATCTTCAACGGAGAGAAGCATCAGTCAATCTCTTTCCCCAGGTAAGCCTCCACCACGCGAGAGTTGCCTTGGATTTCCTCGGGGGTTCCATGGGCGATCGTCTCGCCGAAATCCAATACCTGAATCTTCTCACAAAGGTTCATCACGACTCGCATCTCATGCTCGATGAGCCAAATCGTCAGGTTGAACTCCTTGCGGATCCAACGGATGAGTCCGATAAGCCCCTCTTTCTCACCGAGGTTCATGCCGGCAGAAGGTTCATCCAGAAGAAGCAGTTTGGGCCGTATGACAAGTGCCCGAGCGATTTCCACCTTGCGCTGAAGGCCATAGGGAAGATTCTTAGCCAGTTCTTCGGCATAATCCCGAAGTCCCATAATCTCCAGGACCTCTCCGGCCCTTTGATCAATCCCTTTTTCGGCTGTTCGGTATCGGGAGGTCTGAAGGATCACATCGAGAAATCCATAGCTCAATCTATAATTATGGGCGACCCGAATGTTGTCCAGGACCGTCATCTCGGGCCAGAGACGGATGTTTTGAAATGTCCTGGCTATCCCCATGGCTGTCACCTGATGAGGATAGAGTCTCGCCAGGCTTCGCCCCTCAATTCTCACTTCTCCACGAGTGGGATGGTAGACCCCGCAGACCAGATTAAAGACCGTAGTCTTGCCGGCCCCATTGGGTCCGATCAAGCCCACCAGCTCCCCTCCCTCAAAGGTGAGGTTAAAATCAGAAACGGCCTTAAGCCCTCCAAAAAAATGGGTCAGCCCGAGTACCTCAAAGAGCGGCATGGATCTTCCCCCTTGACCCAAAAATGTGCTTCAGGCGTGG
>JBAVGF010000145.1:0-30430 GCA_049684675.1 Thermodesulfobacteriota bacterium
CTAGGTTCAGGGCCTGCCGGTAAGCAGGGACACGGAGCACGAGTGATGGGCAGGACAGTTCTTCCTTTTAGCAGGGTTCTGGAACAGGAAGCCCAGGAGTGGAAAAAGTTTCGAAGAGGGCTGAGAAAAGAGGATCAGCAGTTCCTCGACCGGCTCTTTGAAGAGGCGAGGCTTCATGTCCAAGCCGGGGTCTATGCTTCGAGACCCTGGCCTTTTGAGACGATTCTGATCTCTATTCTCCTTGAGCACGAGAAGGCCTTGGTGGAGTTGAGGTCGAAATTAAAGGCCTTGGAGGAGCAGAAGGGCAAACTCTCTCTTGTCTCCCCTCCCCTGGTGGGAGGGGATGAAGGGGAAGGGGAGTAAATACCTTTTGGGCACCCCCACCCTCCCCTGTCAAGGGGGAGGGGAATTGTCATAATCCTCATCGTTCGTGTCCGCCTACTACAGACAGGTGAACCTGTCGTGGGCAATTGCAGAACAATTAGGTGAACCCATGGAGATCCAAGGGCAGCTCTTCGATCTTTATCCTCTGGGGTCCTCGATGATCCTGTGGATCAAGGGAGAGGATGGGAGGCTTCGTCGATTCGAAGATCCTTTCCGGCCTCGATTCTATGCGCAGGGGAAGAAAAGCGATCTTCTCGACCTCTTCCACTCTCTCCAGAGAGAGCGGCGGGCAGCAGGATACCAGTGGAGCAGGAAGAGGGAGTTCTGGAGCGGTGATGAAGTGGAAGTGATGGAGATCGTGGTTGTCGATTCGGAGGATTATGCCCAACTCCCCAGAATCCTCCCTCCATGGGAAGAGAAGATGACCTTCTACAATTGTGACATCCCTTTGCCGCAGACCTATCTTTATGAGAAAAAAATCTTTCCGACAGGCCGATGTATTGTTGAGGTTGAGGGAAATCGGATCTTTGGAATTCACCCTGATCCATCCGAATCCGTGTGGATGAATGACGAAGACATTTCTGACCTGCGGATCTTGGAATTGCGGACCGAAGGAGACCCCATTTGGAAGAAGTCTCTTATTTTGGAGTGTGAAGGGTATCGTGTGGAAATGGAGACGATCGATATCGGAGAAATAGAGAAGTCTCTCAAACATTTCGATCCTGATGTGGTCCTGAGCGATGACGGGGATGCCTCTCTTTTACCCCGTCTCTTTTTTGAAGAGAAAAGATGGAACATTTCCATTCCCTGGGATCGGGAGCCTTATCCTGTGAAAAGACAGGTCCATCCGAAAGGCTTTTCCTATTTCTCCTATGGCAGGACCTATTACAAGGCCCCTGCCCATCTCTTTCTTGGAAGGTGGCACATCGATCGTAGAAACTCTTTCATCTACGGAGAATCGGGAATGGAAGGAGTGATCGAGTTGGCGCGATTGGCTAAAATTCCAGTTCAACGGATGGCCCGGACCTCTCCGGGAACAGCGATCACCTCGATGCAACTCGACCGGGCCTTTCAGGATAACATCCTCATTCCCTGGAGAAAGGGGGAGCCGGAACGGTTCAAGACGGCATGGGACCTGCTCGTTGCCGACAAAGGGGGCCTTGTCTTCCAACCCAAGTTGGGGATCTTCGAAGATGTGGCAGAGATTGACTTCGCCTCGATGTATCCCACCATGATGGCGATTCACAATATCTCTCCGGAGACCGTACTCTGTGGATGTTGTGAAAACCGCAGCGTCCCGGAGGTGGGTTATACGATCTGTGAGAAGCGGGAAGGAATCGTACCCAAGACGCTCAGGCCCATCTTAGCAAGAAGGACGTGGCTGAAGAGAATGGCCAAAGAAGCAGTAGGCAGTGGGCAGAAGGCAGTAGGCAAAGAAGATCGCAGATTGCGCTCTGAACCATGTGAGGTTCAGGGCTGCCATGCATCCCACGTGGTGCATGGCGGAATGAAAAAAGAAGATACAAAGAGGAGAGAAATCTACAATCGAAAGCAGACGGCGCTCAAGTGGATGCTCGTGACATGCTTTGGATATTTGGGTTATCGAAATGCCCGCTTTGGAAGAATTGAGGCCCATGAGGCAGTCACCGCCTTTGGGAGGGAAAGCCTCCTTCGAGCCAAGGAGATCTGTGAGGAGGAGGGGTTCGAGGTTCTCCATGCCATTACCGATTCCCTCTGGATTCGTAAGAAAGGGTTCAGAGAGGAAGAGGTTCTTGAACTCTGTCATAAAATCAGCGAGGCCACCGGGATCACGATGAGTCTGGAGGGAATTTATCGATGGATGGCTTTTCTCCCTTCAAAAGGGAATCGAGAGAGTCCGGTGGCCAACCGTTATTTTGGGCTCTTCCAAAACGGAAAGATCAAAGCGCGGGGATTAGCGTTTCGACGAGGCGATACGCCTCCCCTGATTCAAGAGGCTCAGCTTCGAATGCTTGAGATCCTGGCAGAGGCAAAGGATATGGATGATTATCGGGAGAAGGTTCCAAAAATTTTAGACCTTCTTCTCGAATATAGCCTCCTGTTAAAGGACGGACAGGCGAAAAGCGAAGATCTGGCCATCGGGAAGAGGATCTCGCAGGAGCCCAGCGCCTACAAGGTGGATAGCCTGACTGCTCTTGCCGCTCAAGAGCTTGAGGACGTTGGAATTCCGATCCATCCCGGAGAGAAGGTCAGGTATGTGATTAAAGATGCCCTGTCAAAGAACAAAGCTGAAAGGGTGAGACCTTTTCCGTTGGTGGGGCCGGACGACACCTACGATGTCAAAAAATATCTGGAGATGCTCGTGAAAGCGGCCGAAGAGATATTGATCCACGTCGGCTACGATGCGAAACGCCTGTATCCCGTACTCTCCCTCTCCCCTGAGCGGGAGAGGGGAAGTCGCCGACGCGCCATAGCCGCTTTGGCGACGGCGCGGGTGAGGGGGACTCGAAGAATTCACCAGAAAAGACGACCAAAGTTACCCTCTGCCTAGGTAACCCACCAGTTGCATAAAAACATTATCGAATAAAACCCTTCATTTCTCAAAAATTCGCAATTGCAAGGGTCTGGAAGTACTGCTGCCCTGGTTCGATATTGCAACATCTGAGCTATTAAGCGGAGCATACTATAAGTTTGCATTAACGTCAGTAAGTCATTGCGAGGAGTGCAACGACGAAGCAATCTCAAAGCGAGATTGCCACGCCCTTCGGGCTCGCAATGACAACTTTTTGTGGCTCCTAATGCAAACTATTTCATGCTCTCAGTAAAAAGTTACTGGAAGGTAATCAGCATAGCCAAACAAGGAAATTTTAGGCTATGAAACTCTTTCATGCGTGTGGTAGTATTGATTCATAGCTAATGACACAATGCTCCAAGGCAAAAAACAATGCCGGCGGAAGCAGTTCTCGATTGGGTCTCCCATTACGGTTATCTGATGATATTCTTTTTACTGGCCCTTCGAGGTAAACGGTGAGAAATATGCCTGAAAAATCGATGTCCATATTTCGATCTTTTGTCCTGGCAGACCTGATCACCATGGGGAACGCCAGTTGTGGAATGGCAAGCATATTTTTATGTCTGAATCATGCCCTAAATTCGCATACCCCCTATCTTTGGGCCGTCTTTGTGCTCCTTCCTCTGGCGCTGGTTTGCGACGTTCTGGACGGCTTTGTTGCCCGCCGCCTGGTCCGGCATTCCCTCTTGGGGGCTGATCTCGACTCCCTGGCCGATATCGTTTCCTTTGGGGTTGCACCGGCGGTATTGGGGTACGCATTGGGCTTGCAAGGCTTGTGGGACGCGCTTATTCTCATTTACTTTGTGCTTTGCGGAATCGGCCGGTTGGCGCGGTTTAATGTGACTGCCGTAGCGCTTTCAGACCGGAAGGGGAAGGTAAAATATTACGAAGGGACGCCCATTCCTACCAGCATCATCATCGTGATCATTCTTGGGATTGCTTTTTGGCTGGGCCGTATTGATGATCTGATCCTGTTTGGGTATTATCGAATAGGACCGTGGGTACTACACCCCTTCAGTATCCTTTATGCGGTCAGCGGCAGCGCAATGATCAGTAGCATCATCCGCATTCCGAAACCTTGAGAAAGCCGCAAGCCTACAACCTCACCAGATTCGCACCATAAGTGAGGCCGGCCCCGAAACCGACAAGAATCACGAGATCCCCGCTCCGGAGCTTCCCCCCTCGAATGGATTCATCAAGAGCAAGGGGAATGGAAGCAGTGGAGTTGTTGCCGTACTTTTCAATCGTGACGATCATCTTATTTTTGACTGCCCCTTTGGGAAGTTCGAGTCTGGATTCGAGTTCCTCGGCAGCGCTGGTGATGATCCTCGCATTGGCCTGATGGGGAATGATTCTGTCAACCTGATTGAGCAATGTCCGAAGCTCTTTCTTACTCGCCTTCACATCAGGGTCAAGGACTCGCAGGCAGCTTTCCGCCATAGCGCCCTTGGCAAAAGCGTAAACCTTTTTACCCTCCATCCACATGAATCGACAGCCATTATCTTCACTATCGCGAAGCACAAGGGTATGGCGCAATTTGTATTCCCCGCCCAAATAGGATCGAATGACGCCTTCCTTGGCCCTCCGCCGCAATACCAAGGCTCCTGCTCCGTCTCCAAAGAGGACGCACGTATTTCTATCCTTATAATTAGTAATGGCCGAGAGCTTGTCCGATCCGACCACCGCGACTGTTTTGTACTGCCCTGATTTTACAAATTGTTCTGCCACGGCCAGAGAATAATTGAAACCGGTACACCCCGCCTGCACATCAAAGAAAGGCAGGTTTCTACGGAGATTGAGAAGATGTGCGATGTGGCCCGCGGCAGAAGGCCACATGGGGTCATTGGTATTGGTGCCCACCACGAGCATGTCAATTTCTGTGGGGTCGATGTGTGCATTTAGTATGGCTCTTTCAAGGGCAAGTCGACCCATGGTAACGTTGGTTTCTTCTTCCGCTGCAATCCTTCGCTCGCGGATGCCGGTCCTTTCTAAGATCCATTTGTCACTGGTCTCCACCATCGTTTCCAGATCATGATTGGTAAGGATCTTCTCTGGAACGTAAGAACCCGTCCCAATAATTCCGGCGTGATGCATGTAAATCCCCTTTCGGAGTTATTGAGGCTAAAGGTAACATTTTCCCCAGTTTGTAGCAATGGGAAGGCGAAACTCCTTTTTTCTAATCGGGAGTTGAGCATTGCTTTGGGATCGAGTAAAATACGATTCAGATTCAGCGTTCCGGGGGACCGCACTGAATGAGAATTTTGGATTTCATTCAAAGAGTGTTGATAGAGGAATTCAGGGAAATTGAACAACACGAGGGCCATCATTATATCTCATTTAGCCTCATCTGCCAGGGAATAGAATTTTTGGGAGCTTGCCTTGATTCAGAGCCTTTTTCAGCTAAGGGCCGAAGCGCTGCACGCTTCAGAAGAGCTGTTTATGATCTTTTTCCGGCATCCTATCGTCAATTCAACCAGGGGACCGGAAGGCCCTTTGATTTATACGAGAATCTACGTTGCGGTCTATGGCATGTTATTTTATCAGAGTCACCGTTAGAACTCATTCGAAGAACCGAAAAGCCGGAATTTGATGCGATGCATCTCGAAGTCAGGGAGATTCGGGGCATAAGCAGACTTGTCCTGGTTTTGGAAGATTTGTTTGATGATTACGAAAAGGCCTGCCAAGAAATCATTGCAAGAATTAGTGACGGTCGTTTAAGCGGTTGGAAGTTTGCGGGAGATTTTTATTCACCCGATGGTCGAAGGAGTGGATTATAGCCAAAACGTCTTTCTCATGGCCCGTTGCGGCTTGGCGATACGAAGGAGGTTGCCCACCAGGGAGGGATTTTTCCATTTGTGCGATACCTCTTGACGAGGCAATCCTTAGATTGGATATAATACAGAATGCTTCCATAGTGATGTAAAAAATGTTATGTAATCGAAGTGAAGTCGATGGACAAAGAGACGTTTTTTGAATCCCCCGTGACCTCCCTGGGCAGGACGGCGGTACGCTGGGTCAACGAACTCGGCGCGATGGTCCTCTTCCTTCTCAGGACATTTCTGATGATCTTTCATCGCAAGCAGTTCCCAATCATTATTCACCAGGTCTATTTCATCGGAGCCAGGTCCGCCACGATCGTGATGCTTGTCGGCCTGTTCACCGGCATGGTTCTGGGACTTCAACTTTTTCATACACTCGTGAAGTTCGGGTCAGCAGGTGTTCTGGGCACAGCGGTCGCGCTATCGTTAATCAGGGAACTGGGCCCCGTGCTGACGGCCATCATGATCACGGCTCGAGCAGGCTCCTCCATGGCCGCAGAAATCGGTATCCAGCGCATCTCCGAGCAGATCGACGCTCTGGACACGATGCGGATTGATCCGCTCCGGTATCTGGTCAGTCCAAGGATCGCCGCTTCCATCATCAGCTTTCCCCTGTTGACGGCACTCTTCGATCTGATCGGTATCCTCGGCGGGTTCATCACCGGAGTGATGATGATGGGCCTCAACGCGGGCACCTACTTTTACCGCGTCCGGACGGGCGTGGATTTGGAGGATATCACGGGGGGCTTTATCAAGGCGCTGGTGTTCGCCGTACTTGTCTCGATGATCTGCTGCTTTCAGGGTTACTATACCCATCTGCGAAGGGATAGCTTCGGTGCGAAGGCTGTGGGGTTTTCTACGACGTCGGCGGTGGTCGTGTCGTGCGTGCTCATCCTTGTCGCAGATTATGTGGTCACGTCTCTTCTTCTTTAGGGATCGATGAAAACTCCGTTGATTGAATTCCAAAAAGTGAGCAAGCAGTTTAACAACCATGTGGTCCTCGATCAGGTTGACCTGACCCTCTACGAGGGAGAGGTTACCACCATCATCGGAAAGAGCGGCAGCGGCAAGAGCGTGCTGCTCAAACACATCATCGGGTTGATGACACCCGATGAAGGCACCATTCTTTTCCGGGGTCAGCCTGTCAAGAAAATGGGCAAGAGCGAGCGGGATCGGACCTTCAGCCAAATCAGTTACATGTTTCAGAACAACGCACTCTTTGACTCGATGACGGTCTCCGAAAATATTGCTCTGCCACTTCAGCAGACCACCCGTCTGAGCCAGAAGGCGATCGAAGAGCGGGTAAGGGCCCGGATGGAGCAGATGGAACTTACGGACGTGGCCCGGAACTATCCGTCCGAGCTTTCGGGGGGCATGCAGAAACGCGTGGCATTGAGTCGAGCTCTGGTCGTCGATCCGAGGATAGTGCTTTTCGATGAACCCACGACGGGCCAGGATGTCATTCGCAGGAATGCCATCTTGAGCATGATCGCTCAGTACCAGCGAAAGTTCGGCTTCACGGCGGTTCTCATTAGCCATGACGTCCCGGACGTCTTCTTCATCTCAAACCGTATCCTTGCCCTGAGCGAGGGGAAGATCATTTTTCAGGGAACACCGGAGCAGTTCGAGGAATTCGACCATCCTTTCGTTGACGAATTTGTCCAGAGCCTTGAGGACTTTCAGGAACATCTTACCGGAATTCAATCCAAGCGGCAGTTCAAGGCTCGGAATCAGATGGGTCTCAGACGGAAGCGTCCGCAAGAAAGCTATGTTGTGGCCTTATTTACGTTGCAGGACTTCGATCAGCTCTGTGAGTATCTGGGGCATACCCAAGGGCAGGAAATTCTCAATGCCATGGGGACATACCTCAACAAGCATTTCGGCGCCGTGGGAGGATTTTCTGCCCGTCAGAGCAAGAACCAATTTACCACCTTTCTTCCCTTTTCAAACCTCAACGAGGCGGAACGAATTGTGGAAAAATTTGCCGTGGATCTTCAGGAAGAAGGGTTGCGCACGATTCAAGCAGAGGCTCACGTTCCTCAGGACGTCTGCTTCCCCTTCGCTATTCTTACGGGTTTAGCCGAAAGCCAAGCAGGGAGGGAAGAGATCGATCTCGTTTTTAGGAAGGCCGAAGTGACCCAAAAGGAAATTGCAAGGGTTTACTGTGAAATACGGAGGTAAAAGGGAATGAAGAGCTATCGTCACGAGACAGTGGCCGGAATATTTGTGCTCATCGGGCTGGTATGCGTGGGATATATGACCGTGAAGCTCGGAAGGGTTAAGCTCCTGAGCCACGATTCATATCCTCTCTACGCGCGCTTCAGTTCGGTATCTGGGTTGAGAGCGGGGAACCCTGTGGAGATGTTGGGGATCCAAATCGGAGAGGTCACAGGTTTCAAGCTCGACCAAGAGAAGCAAGTGGTTATGGCCGAATTCAAAATCAGAGAAGGGATCAAGGTGTATGAGGATGCGATTGCGTCCATCAAAACATCAGGCCTGATCGGGGATAGGTATGTCAGTCTCGATGCAGGGGGATCGGGCTCGATCCTGAAGCCAGGCGGAGTGATTACGCAGACTGAATCGCCCCCCGATCTCTCGGACCTCATCGGGAAATATGCTTTCGGCGACATCGGAAAGGAAGGGAAGGAGAAGAAATAACCATGAGAAAATCGCTCGTTGTGTTGATCATTGCTCTTGCCGCTCTCAAGCTCTCGCCGGCTTCCGCCTTTGGAGCTCTCCCCCTGGAGACTATTCAAGCCCAGGTCGACCGGGCGATGGAGGTGTTGCGGGATCCGGCCCTGAAGGCCGAATCTGCCAAGGGGGCTAAAGAAAAGAAGATTTGGGCGATCCTCGACGGTGTCTTCGACTATACCGAGCTTTCGAAACGGACATTGGCCCAACATTGGAATCGGTTTTCCCCGGACCAACAGGGGGAGTTCACACGTCTTTTTGGGAAACTCCTTGGCGGTGTTTACATCGACAGGGTCATCGCGTATAAAGACGAGAAAGTGGTCTTTGGCAAAGTCACCAACCTCTCGGATAAAACCGCTGAAGTTCAGAGTGAGGTGGTTCAATCATCGAAATCCATTCCAATCCACTATCGAATGATCTCAGAGAACGGGGAATGGCGGGTCTACGATGTGGTGATTGAAGGGGTCAGCCTGGTACAGAATTATCGCAGCCAGTTCAGAGAGATTCTGACGAACAAATCCCCCGAGGACCTGCTGAAAATGCTCCGGGAAAAGACTCGCAAATAGGCTTCACCGTAACTCTTGGTTTCGGAAGATTATCGAAAACGAACACTACGAGGACGTGATCGCCTGCTTTGAAGGATGAAACGGAGCGAAGGCACTTTAAGAGGTTACCCACCGCCCTTAAGCTGTCACATGAAGAGGTGGACAAAACACGGGATGCCGCCCACCGTATCCTTGCGGAGTCCGGAGAATTCCAGCGACTGCTCCTTGACCTGAAGTAGGAAATGAGGGAGATCGCTCTCTAAGAGTTTTTGTGAGTGGGGGTAGCCCATGCTTCGACGAGCTTCATCAATTCAGATACATGATTTTGACAAGGGACCCTTATCTCCAGATGTAATCTTAAACTGTAATCTTTCCTCATCCACAACCACGACTTTGAGAATACTCAAAGAGGATTTTGTGAGAATTTGGGATTATTGTTTCTGGCCTGATTTCTAATTCCCCAAGAGATCTTTCTTTACCATTTTCAAAGAGAGAAAAGAGGAGATGGCTACGGAGACCAGCATGCCCAGCATGAATAAGAGTATTAGCTTTTCTTTTAACACCGTGTATTTCGTTTCCAGTATTCCGACATAAAGCATTCCAACAATCTTATCCTGAAAGTCCCTTAGTGGTTCGTAGGCGGTAATATACCAGTCATCGACCACATAGGCTCTTTGCATCCACGGCAATCCATTCTGGAGGACCTGCTCCTGGACTTCCTTCATGGCACGGGTTCCAACGGCTCGATGGCCTTCCTTATCCATGACATTGGTGGATATTCTCCACTCCCCCAAAAAGATCGTGGCTGTCCCAATTTCTTTCGTCTTGTATTTCGCATTTCTGAAAACGATGTTTTTGATCCGATCCACAATTTCATAGTTACGGTTAAGAAGGACTCCGCCTACCAATGCTCCCAAGGCCTTCCCATTAACATCTACTACTGGATGAGCCGACTTTAATACCATCCCGGAAGTTAGCTCTAAGTTCTCAATGGGTTTTTCCTTGGGTATCGGAACGAGGGGAAAAACCGCTTTGTTCGCTACCGTCTTTCCTTCCCTTAATAATTCATCTCTCGAAAGCACCTGGGTTCCCGAAAGGGCTTTACGGTTAAGGGCTTCCTTGACAAAGGGGTCCTCCGTCAAACTGTCTCCCGACATTCCGGGGTTATGAACCCTCAACAAGACCGTTCCCTTTCGATCCACCAAGGTCAAAAAATCCAGTCCCTCATTAATCATCAATCTGCTCAGGTCGTCCTTTATGAATAAGGCCCTTTCTTTTCTGAGTGCCTCTTTCAATGTATATCTGATTGAAGTCAGACGAATCGTTCGGTCAATGTCGCTCAATTTGGAATTATAAACCCATCGGGCTGTATTCAAAGCCTCTTTCACCCTCTCTTGCGTCTCATAGATCACGCGGTTGGTGATGACAGAGTTGACGATAAATCCTATAATCACCCCCGTAGAAAGGGAGGTTAGCACAAAAATCGAAGCCAGCCGATATTTTGAAGATGTATTCATAAAACATCCTTTTAACAGATAGATAAGGAGAAGTAAATGGAGAATTTGGCCAACCCAGAAGTGAGGAGGGGGCAATTCATTCAATAGAGTATTTCCGGGGAAGGGCGGGGAAAAAGTGGGTGGCGGGGATTGCATTTTTTGAATGAAGAATCCATTTGACTCAATTTTTAACCGGGGTTATGAAGTACCGACCATCAGCGCTCAGATTCGTAACTGAAGTGAACCCGTCGACTCCTGGGCCTAAAGGCCGGGGCTTCGCGCCGCCGAACGGGTGAACGATGGAAAGGTTGTTAGGGAGAGGGAGGGGTGAGGGGGAATTTAGAGAAGGCGACTTGATTTAAAAAAAGTGATTAGGAATAATAAATTAAATGAAGAAAATGGAAAGGAGAACCGTCAATGAAAGCAATCGTAGACGAGGAAACTTGTATCGGATGTGGGCTTTGTGCGGAGACTTGCCCGGAAGTTTTTGAGATGAATGATGACAAGGCTCATGTCAAAATGGATGAGGTCCCTGCGGATGTACTGGAGTCCTGTAAAGAGGCTGCTGAAAATTGTCCGGTAGAGGCCATCCAGATGGAAGAATGAGTGTCTCCAGACAGAATAAAAAAAAGGGGCGCTCCGCGTCGAGTTACGGAGGCCCCTTTTTCATTTTCTTTTTCGAAAATCACTCAAAATATTCTTTGATTTCCTTATAGCGTTTAGGATCTCTCAATCGGTCAAGGGCTTTTGCTTCGATCTGCCGAATTCTCTCCCGGCTGAGACCGAACTGTCTGCCAATTTCTTCAAGAGTACATTCCCCGTCTTCTCCAATGCCGAAACGGAGCCGGAGAATCTTTTCTTCCCTCGGCGAGAGGCCGGACAAAAGCTTCTGGATCTGATGGGTTAAATCTTTCTCCAGTAAGGAATCACTGGGGGAGAGACCCTTTTCATCTGGGATCAGATCTTCAAGCGTACTATCCTCTTCCCCGATAGACATATCCAGAGAGATCGGTTCTTCGATGAGATTGAGGATTTTCTCCACATCGTGCAAAGGAATCCCGCTTTCCTTCGATAACTCCTGCGAGGTGGGCTCTCGCCCTAACTTTTTCACCAGATCCTTGAAGGATTTCATCAATTTCCCTTTGATCTCAAAAAGGTAGTTCGGAATTCGAATCGTCCTCGATTTCTCTGCAAAGGCCCTCAAAATGGCTGCCCTGATCCACCAGGAGGCGTAGGTACTGAATTTGAAGCCTTTGGTATAATCGAACTTAACCATGGCCTGGATCAGGCCAAGATTTCCCTCTTGGATCAAATCCAGAAAAGAAAGCCCCCGATTGGCATACCGTTTTGCGATACTGACGACCAGCCGCAGATTGGCCTGAATCAATTCATTCTTCGCCCGTTGAAGATCGAAAAGCGCCCGTTGATATTGGTTCAAGGTCTCCTTATAAAGAAGATTTTTACCTCTCATTTCTGAAGGAGTAGGTTTTGACTTTTTTCCATTCTTCCCGTTTTTGCCCTTTAATCTATAACCCTGCCGTGTATTGGTATGGATACGTTTACCCCCATTTTTGGGTGCCGGAGGGGGATATAATTGGGTCCTTAGACGTTGGGTCTTTGTCTCGAGGATCCTGACTTGACGCTCGCCTTCCTTAATCCTTTTTGCCAATTCAACCTCTTTCTCCGGTGTAAGAAGGGATATCTTCTCAAGGCCCTTTAAATATTCCCACGTGATATCCTGAGGTTGAAAGATAATTTCTTCCTGAGGAACCGGCTCGGCTGATGTCTCTTCTCCTTCCTCGACCACCAATTCCGCTTCATCCGGCTGGAGATCGAGATCCTCTATCGTCTCTTCTAATTCACCCTCCGCGTAAGGCGCGGGTTGAATAGGGGGTATCGGGGCCGGTGGCTCAGCAAAAAGGGTTGAGGATTGAACGGTCTCGAGGGCCAAATCCTCTCCTTTTTTACTTGTTGTTTTGTTGTTTTTCACAGATATCTTACCCCTTTCATCTTGGAACAAAAAACCCTCTCCATTCTTTGACCATGGAAAGGGTGGTTTTATTCAATTTTTTCTTTACCAAAAACCCTTGCCGTTGAATGGTCCTTTCTACATTCAACATCCGTCTTGAACTGATTTATTCATTCTCTTATACTAATATATTCAAGCGAGAAAGTTTTGTCAAGCATTATTTTCTAATAAATTATTTATCGTTTTCAATTAGTTATGCATTATATGGGTAATATTCCTATATTCATATAGGATTAATTCCGCGTATTTATGTGAAAAAAATAATAAATTCACCTGGGTTGAAACCCGGCTGTTAAACCATGAAAAAATGAAAATAAACCGCCTCCTTAGCGGTAAGAAAAAAGGTAATGGTTTTAGCTTGACCCATTCGGCAGCGTCACGCCGCGCCTTTAACGCCAAGGCAAGGAGCCTGCTACCTTCGGCACACTCGGGAGGCTGAGTCTACCGGAGCGCAGGGTCAACCCCTGCCTACCGGCAGGCAGGCTGAGCCCCTCGGCCTGAGCTTGGGTCGAAGGCAAGCTTGATTCTTCCGGCCGGCAAGTTGAAGGGTTGACATTGGGTGGGGCATCTTTTATAAAATTTAAATTCAGTTTCTATCCTTCCATTTCGCCTTTCCAAAACGGGGTTGAAAGAATACCTATGGGATGCGTGGATCTTCACCTTCATACGACCGCCTCTGATGGAGTGCTGAGCCCGTCGGAAATCGTGAGATACGCCAAGGCGAAGGGACTTCAGGCGATTGCAATTACCGATCATGATACCGTCGAAGGATGTCAGGAGGGGTTGTCGGAAGGGAAGAGAATCGGTATTGAGGTGATCCCGGGAATTGAAATTAGTGCGGAGCATTCACCCGGTTCCATGCATATCTTAGGTTTTTTTCTTGATATTCGCCATTCCCTTCTCACCGAGAGATTAGAATATCTCCAGAAGGCAAGGGCAGAAAGAAACCCGAAAATCGCCGAGAAATTGAATAGGTTAGGGATTGATATAACCTTTGAAGAGGTGTTGAGAGCCTCTGGAGGAGGGCAGGTTGGGCGACCCCATTTTGCCAATGTGCTTATAGAAAAGAAGGTTGTCCGAAATTTTCAAGAAGCCTTTGATCGGTTTCTGAAAAAGGGGGCCCCAGCCTATGTGGACAAACTCAGATTTACATCGAAAGAGGCTCTACATTTTATCAACGAAGCCAATGGGGTTGCCGTGCTTGCTCATCCCAATACCCTCGGAATGGGCGGATACTCAGAACTGGAGAAACTTCTCCTCCAACTGGTCGATGAAGGACTTAAGGGGATCGAGGTCTACTATCCTGAGCACTCTACAGCCGAAATAGCCCAGTATAAATCGCTTGCCGAAAAATACGGTCTCCTGTCGACAGGGGGGACGGATTATCATGGAATGGAAAAAAACGAATTGGACATCGGGGTAGGAAAAGGAGACATGAAGCTTCCTTATTCCATCGTAGAGAATATCAAGGCAGCGCGAAGTCGGTCTTTATGGGGGAGATAAAGAGTTGGTTATCCCCTCTCCCTTCAAGGAAGAGGGAGGGGGCGAGGGTACGGACGGAGGAGAAGATGAAGAGACGGAAAAAAACGAATCGTTTGAAGGCAGCCTTGAAGAGAAAAAATGTCAAACACTGCTTGAGAAAGTCTAAAGGAGAGAGAAAGTATCCAACGTAACCAAGAACGCTAAGCGCTTAGCGCACGGCGCATAGCGAAGACCGCATTTTGTCTTGGCGGGGAATCTCCTCCGTTGCCATCATCATTGAAGAACTTCATACAATGAGTTTTGAATATCCCCGGCTCATCTTATCAGACCCTGAAGGAAATATCTTTGATCATCCCTCGCTCAAGGTTTCAGGTCGGTCCGGGGATCGGTTCTTCCTCCCCCCTCCATCAGAATTAGTGCCTCTGCCTAAAGGGAGCCAGCTCTTTACTTTGCCCGGAAGAATTCCGATCGGTTGGGATGAAGAAAAAAGATCTTTTGTTTCTTCGAGAAAAGTCAGATTGGGGGAGAAAGAGGCGGAGTGTACGGCGGTCGCTGCGTTCCTGCCTCCGGGATATATTCGGACATTCCTTCCTGCTACCCGGCTGGGTCCCAGAGCGCCCATCCTTCCACTCTGGGCCTACAGCGCCGTGGGCTGGAAAGATCGAAGATTTTGGGCGACAGGATTACTCATTGATCCCAACCCCCATTGGCATCCAAAATATTTTGAGAATGACGGCCTTTTAAAAAGAAAGGTCCTTGCCTCTCTAAGCAAAAATCCTAAGAATCGCCTCCTTCAACAACTTTCCAGGTGTGCATTGGAATATCACTGTTTTGCGGCAAAAAATGTTTTTTTTCGAAGATGGGAATGTCCGTTGCCTACTTCCCCTTCATGCAATGCAGATTGTTTAGGCTGCATTTCCCTACAACCCTCTGAATGTTGTCCGGCCTCACAAGAGAGGATCAGCTTTGTTCCTACCGGTGATGAGGTTCTGGGAGTTGCTTTACCGCATCTGGAAAAAGCAGAGGACCCGATTGTCAGTTTTGGTCAGGGTTGTGAAGGAGAACCGTTGACCGAATGGAGGCTTTTAGAAAATTCGATAGCTAAGCTTCGAGAAAAGACCGATCGAGGGACGATCAACCTTAACACCAATGGTAGTCTTCCGAAACGGCTGGCGAAACTTTGCGAGGCAGGGCTGGATAGTGTTCGTATCACGCTCAACAGTCCCCATTCAAAATATTACAAACGCTATCACAGACCGAAGGGATATTCATTCGGGGAAGTAGTGGATTCCCTGGTTGTGGCGAAGGGAAAAGGGATTTATACTTCGATTAATCTTCTCGTCTTCCCAGGGTTCACGGACAGAGAGGCAGAAGTGGAAGGATTGATAGAACTGATCAAGGATACGAATCTCGATCTTGTCCAGATGCGAAACCTCAACATCGATCCGGATCTCTATCTCAAGTCCATGGGAAGAGGTGACGGGATAGGGATCTCTAAGATGATGGATATCCTAAAGAAGGAATTTCCTTTCCTCCAATTCGGCTACTTCAACCGCACCAAGGAAAAGTTTGCCCGATAGTAGAGGGTGGAGCGTAGAAGATAATGTGGAACGTAGTTATTACCACACGTTATTTTGTTCTCCGACTTCTCATCATAGAAGTCAGTTTTGCCACACTTCACTGTCCATTTTCCACATTCTGAATTTTAACTACTTTCTACCTTCTGCTTTCTACTTTCAGGTTTTTTCAGCGATCAGGCTTGCCACTGCCTTTCTTCTTCCGCCCTCTCTAAAAATTCCCTCGCGATAGAATAGAATTCGGAAGTTTCTAAAGAGCCTGAGAGGTTCGTTGGGTTTCAAAAAATATTTAGCTTGTTTCGGCCCTCCTACTCCTAGCGTTCTATGCTCAAGGAGGTAAGTCTCGAAAACTACCCTTCCGCCTTTCTTAAGTCCTTTTCTGATTCTTGGAATGAGGCTGCGTTTCAGAAAATAGAAATTGGCGATGAGGTCGTATCGCTCTTTTGCTATAGGATATTGATCCAGATCAACGAGAAAGGTGTTAATCTTGACTCCTTTTTCTCGGGCTAATTTTCGGGCTTTCTTCAGACCCTTTTGAGAGATATCCACCGCATCCACGTCAAACCCATTTTGAGCTAGAAAGACCGCATTTCTTCCCTCGCCCGTAGCCACGTCGAGGGCTCTTCCTTTTGGGAGGAGATGGATGTGTCTCTTCAGAAAAGGGTTAGGTTCTTTCCCGAGTGCGAATTCCATCCTTCCAAATCTTTTGTCCCACCTTGGTTGATCCGCTTTCATGAGGGTTCCATTTTTGGGGACTACCCATCAATTTTACAGTAGTTAAAAGGAAATTCAAATTGGAAAAAATTTCCCTTGACATGAAAAAAGAACGGAGATATAAATAGTCTACAGATGTAGACCATCCTATTTTGGAGAAGACACCGTAGGGTCGGCCACTGTGCCGACCAATAAGTAGATTGAGATGAGACGCAAAAATATCAGGTTGGCAAGGGAATCATACGAAATCTCATCACAAATCTTTAGCGTGACGATATGTACATGGGATCGGCGCTCTTTGTTTCGAAATGAAACATGGGCTAAGCTTGTTTTGACTACTCTTGAGACAGGACCTTTTGGAAAACAAACTGAACTCTATGCTTTTTGTTTGATGCCAGATCATGTTCATATCCAGTTATCCCCGATGGAAGCAAATTTAGTGGATCTGGTCAGCCGATGGAAAAGTTTCACGGCAAATCTTCTCAGAAGAGATGGGTTGATAGGGCCGTGTTGGCAGAGAGGATTTTATGATCATGCCCTTCGCAAGGAGGAAGACATACGCACATTAGCAGAATACATTGTGAATAATCCGGTACGTGCTGGCTTTGTTGAAAATTGGGTTGATTATCCATTTTCAAGGCACAGATGGATTTAGGGTTGGGTTCAATTGTTGAGGCAGGCACAGTGGCCTGCCCTACGTTAGATAAATATTAAACATGGGGAACAAAATGAAAAAAGAAAGGGGGTTAACACCAACCCAAGAGAAGGTATTCGATTTTTTGAAAGAATACCTTGCAGGAAAAGGATTTCCACCAACGCTTCGGGAGATTGCTTCTCACTTCGGGTTAAGAGGACCTAAGGGTCCACAAAAAACCCTAAATATATTGGAGAGGAAGGGTTACATCCGTAAAGTGCCGGGAGTTTCGAGGGCCATTGAAATATTAGGGCGAAAGGTTGGCAGGTACAGAAGCCTCCCCTACAAAATGGGGTTTGTAGAGTCAGCCATTGTTTCGACTTTCCCAATCCCAATTGTAGGGAGAGTGCAAGCAGGTGAACCCATTCTCGCCATCGAGAATATCGAAGGTTACATCAACCTCGATCGGAGTTTTGCCTCATCAGGAGATGTTTTCCTTCTTCGTGTCCAAGGGGACAGCATGATCGATGCCCATATCCAGGACGGAGATTTTGCCCTGGTGAAGCCCCAGCCCAACGCAGAGAACGGTGAGATTATCGTGGCTTTAATCGAGGATGAAGCTACCATCAAGAGGATTTTTAAAAAGAGGGATTTGATTCGGCTTGAACCAGCCAACCCTAAGATGGAGCCTATTATCGTTAAAAAAGGAGAGAAAAAGGTCACCATCGTGGGAAAAGTGATAGGGATTTTTAGAAAAATGTAATTTAGAGGGTTTAAGGATTCCAGGGTTCGAGGGCTCTAGTAAATTTCACTTGACCCCTTGGACCCTTAACCCCTGGATCCCTTCATTAAGATTCATGGACGATCGACTTATTCTTCACATCGATATGGATGCGTTTTTTATCTCGGTGGAGCAGAGGGATGATCCATCGCTCCGGGGAAAACCTGCCGCGGTCTGCGGCTCTCTTTCTCGAAGTGTGGTGACTTCAGCCACCTATGAGGCAAGGCCTTATGGGATTCGGGCGGGAATGTCGACCCAGGAGGCCAAAAGGCGTTGTCCTCAATTGATCCTCGTCAAAGGGGATCATTCCAAATATACAGAGACATCTGCCCGGATCTTTTCTATTCTGAAAGGATATACGCCCTTGGTGGAAGTCGCTTCTATTGACGAGGCTTATCTCGACATTACTCAATCCCTACTTTTATTCCAATCTCCTCTCCTCATCGCCCAATCGATCAAAGATCATATCAGAGAGAGTGAACACTTGACCTGCTCCATCGGAGTGGCTCCCGATAAACTCCTTGCCAAGTTGGGAAGTGGTCTGAGAAAGCCTGACGGGTTGACAGTCATTGAAAAAAACAATGTCGGAAAAACATTAGAGGACCTTCCAGTTTCAAGCCTTTTTGGAATCGGTCCAAAACTGACAGAGGCGCTCAATTCAATCGGCATTTTTACCTGTGGTCAGTTGGGAAGGTTTCCGGTTCCGGTTTTATCAAAGAGGTTTGGTGTCATCGGGGAGAGGCTTCACGAAATGGGTTTGGGTTTGGATGATAGCCTGGTCGTTCCGTTTGATGAGGAAGAAGATGCCAAGTCAATCAGCCATAGCGTCACCCTTGAAGAGGACACCTCTAATCCGAATATCCTGAGAAAAGTTTTGCTTCAACTTTCCGAAAGGGTCTCCAGAAGGATGAGGAGAGAAGGGTTTTATGGTAAGAGGATTGCCCTTACAGTCCGTTACTCAGATTTTTTTACCTTCTCAAAACAAAAGACCCTTTCGAAATGGATTAATAGCGGCAACGAAATATTCCAACAGGCTTTCGAGATCTTTGAATCAATTTCCCATCCGAAACCGATTCGTCTATTGGGAGTGGGGGTATCCCAATTGAAAAAGGAATGGTGCCAGTTGGGCCTTTTTGAGAAAAGGGAAAAGAAAGATAATTTGCTCAAGGCGATGGATCAAGTGAACGAACGATTCGGGGATTGGACTCTGACGTGGGCAGGTCTCTATTAAAGAGGAATGCGGATTGCTGAATGCGGAATTTGAAAGAATGTAGCCCCCAACACCCCTCTCCATGATCTCCTCCCGCGAGGGGAGTTCTAAGAAAGTACTTCTAACAATTTTTCTACTTGATATTCGGATTTCTCTTCGGCCTGTTGCCACATTTGAATCGTTGAGTAACATCCTTGCAACTCTTCAACCACCGCATTGACCGGCCGGAGAGGGTCGGAGCCGATGGTCAGCGCGGCCACCATCATCAGCCACCACAGCATCTCCTCAAACGCCTCTTTGTTGAACCACCAAATATCGTTGCTCTGGTTCACCTGTAGGAATTGCTGGACATCACTATCCTTCAACAATAATTCTAATATTCCGTGAGCTTGCTCTTGGCCGGACGGCTTCGAGTCAAACCATGTTTGATGACTCGTAAGCCATTTGATGACTGTCAATGAATTCCGTGCAGCGGCTTCTTCGACTCCCATATCCCTCAGAACACCAAAGAGCGTTTTCCCAAACCCCCACTCTTCAATCCAGGTATGACTCTGTCCTGCAAAGTCCCTTTGATTGACCACCTTCCCGAGCGCATGGACAAATAACCAACCGAAGAGAGTAGCCCAGGTGGTTGTTGAATCGGTTAATTTCTTGTGAAGGTATTCTGCGGCGGCTTTGACTCCTTTTGGTTGGAGCCGCGGGTAGCGGCTAGTAATGATGGGCAAGTACAGGATGGCTTCCAGTCTCCGCCTTATCTCTTGGACAATCGTCGTCTCATCTTCTTTCCCCCCGCTGAGCTGTTTGGCTTCTCGAAGGAGGCGTCTCATTTTCTTTTCTATCTCTTCCATCAGTTTTTGATCGAGTTGGGCCTGTGGTTGGACGATGCGTGCCTCCATCAAACGGCGGAATGTGTCCGCATTCACCAGCTCTTTGAAAGCCTCGTGCAGAGGATGCAGCAACATCTCTTTCAATGTTTCTTCAATACTGGGTACGCCACGGCCGTTTAAATCATTGGCTATCTGGGCATAGTGACGCCATTGGTTATCCCGAACTTCTCTAAAATCGATGAATACATGATACTTGTAAGCACCCAGCTCCACATACAATCCTCTTTTGCACAATTCCTCGCTGCTGCGAATGTACTCCAGGCCGGTCACGTTGTCCCTGAAAATACAGAAATAGGCCTGATCATCGTGCAATCCGAGGCCTCCTCCTAAATCTTTCTGAATTAAAGTTCTTTCATCTCCTTCAGCGGGCTTGATCGAGTAGGCGACGGAGGACCGGACCCATCCTCGGGCGGACTCATATTTGTTATGATAGATGATTAAAGATCGCTCGTCGCCGGATCGATTGGAATAAGCAAATACATTCTCGTTGACATAGCCCTCTGGGGTGAAAAAATCATAGAGGAGGAAATGCTTGACATCAGAAAAAAGATGGCGGCGCTTCATCAGCGGAAAAATCTCTCTTTCGTGCCGCTCGATTAATTCCTGGTCGGGTTGTTCCTCCCATTTGGCATGCCGGTATTCCATTCCATATTTTTCGTTGAATCCTTCGACTTGGCCGTGGGCAAACATGGGGAGTCCGGGCATGGTCACCATCATGGTGCAGACACCGAAGTATTTATCTCCCTTGCCGAATTGAGTGACAGCGGTTTCCTCATCAGGGTTACTCATAAAATTGACAAATCGTTTGAGGACCTCTGGGTTGAATTCGAGAGTATTCTTCATGACAGAGCGGTATTTGGAGTTTTCTTCGTCCTTTACCATATTCATGAAAGCGCTGTTGTAAACGCGATGCATCCCCAACGTTCGGACAAAGTATCCCTCCAGCAACCAGAAGGCTTCGGCCAGTAATAATGTGTCAGGGGCTTCCTGAGCCACGCGGTCCACCACCTGACGCCAGAATTCTTCGGGTATGAAACGGTTGAATTGTTCTTTCGGCATGCCATGTTCTGCTCGGGAAGGAATGGCCCCGCCTGTGCCCGGTTCCGGGAACCACAGACGTTGGTAATGCCGCTTCGCTAAGGTCATGGCCGCATCGAAACGGATGACTGGAAATTTTCGGGCGACGCTGAGGATCGTTTGAATGACTGCCTCTCTCACGTCGGGGTTAAGGTAGTTCAACTGGGCCGTATCATTCCAGGGCATTCGAGTCCCGTCGTTACCGTGATAGATGAACTTTTCGTTGCCGTTTCTCCGGTCCACCCTTTTGAAGACCACGGCTGCGTCACTCCGGTCGAAATAATGATCTTCGAGATAAATCCCCACTTCCCCATGCCACGAGAGGTCCGGTCCATTGAAGCGATAAGCGGGGAAGGGACTGTAATCCAGGGAAATGAACCATTCCGGATGTTCGACGACCCATCTGGAATCAATTCCCACATGATTGGGCACCATATCGCTTGCCATGCGGATGCCCCGCCTCCAAGCCCGGTCTCTTAAATTCTGAAAAGCTTCTTCGCCCCCGAGGTCGCTTGCGATCTCGTAGTCGAACAGGGAATAGGCCGAAGCCACTGCATCGGGATCGCCCAATAGCTCTTTGATTCTTTTTGAGGCAAGGCTTCTCTCCCACACGCCAATCAACCACAAGCCGGTGAAACCCCACCGGGCGAGGAGGTTCAGCTCTTCATCAGGAATTTGATCGAGCCGGTAGATGGAACGCCGGTATTTCCTGGAGAGCTGATGGAGCCACACATAAACATTTTTTGCCATGAGAACCAACTTGGGCATCCAGTCGAGATCAAAACTAAAGCGTTCCGGTTCCTCCTCCATTCCGAAAAATTCATAGACCTCCGCAGGAGCACGGCCCCAAAATGCCATTCTCCGCCATTCCGCGATTTCTTCCTCTTTAATCAAGTCGAGACTACTGAGAAGTCGTAAGAGATAGGGGCCCAGTAAATAACCCCATTTGTCCCGGATGTATGCCAGCTGTCCCGAAAGCGAGTGAGGAGCTGCCAGGGCAGGGCTGCGAAGCATGTCGACGAGGTTCTGATGATCGGGGCCAAACAAGGGCTGGTTGTCAAAGAAGGGATGGAGAGCTTCAATGATTTGCAGGTAAGACGTATCCTTTTCCAGTGTGATGTCATCAAACAACTCAATAAAGGGAGAAAAAGCTGGATTCATGTTGGCCAGCCAGAGCATGAGCATCTCTTCCAATACAATCAAGCGGTGAGGGACTCCCGCAGTTTCTCCTTCTAAATAGGTATTGAGTTCCACTTCACGGCGATAGACAGCTACCGCTGGAAATTCATCGGCAAATTTCTGTAGGGCCTTATCCACTCTTTGTTTACCCAGCTTCTCATAGAGCCAATCCAGAGCCTGTTGCACCACCTGCGCATTCTTTTCACCGCGATACAAGCCCACGACGTAATGGAGGATTTCGTCAATCAGCCCCATGGCATTGATGTGGCCGGCTTTAACGGCTTGATCGGGGAAGGTGATCAAATCTCTTTTTTCATTTATTTTCGCGACAAATAATCTTGCGGCATGAAAGTTGAGGAAAATGACATTTCCGGTAAGGGAAAACAAGGATTCATCAAATTGGTAGAGATCCCTTGCCTTCCGGGAGATGTGAAACTCCATCATCACGGTGTCCTTCTTGCGTGTCATATTACCCAATATAGGCTATTCCCCTAATGGACTCAAGGGGAATTATGGTAAAAGGGTACCCCCTCAGTCTCAGGCTCGGTGAGATCGGAGTAGTCTCCCCTCCGAGACCTTGAAATTGCGGATCATTAGAGAAGGGAACCGGAGGGCGGTGCTGAAGGGACCGTTTTAAGGATCTCTACGCCATGGCCCATCGCTTAAGTGTGCCGCTTCAAGTTTTCTCCGGAGAGACCACTCCGATCCTGGGGACAGGGCCTCCGATTATAACCGAGGGGTTACGTAAAAGGCGTGAGAACAATGGAACAAAGAGAGAGGCCGATATCGAAAATCACGGAGGGTTCTAAAGAGCTCGTCCCCCCATTACGTCGATTCGAGAAGGAAGACCTGACCGACTCTTATTTCATCATGATGAAACGCATGAACTGCATCGTGTGGCAGAGCATCCTGCCCCAGAAAGGTGAAGAAGTCTTACGCCCATCCGGGTGTACGAAGCAGAAGTGCTTGCACTTGATCTCCTGCAGCCTTTTCGAGAAATCACCTTCCGGGTTTTCCGAGTCGAGCGGCTTCGTGAAGTAGCCCGGCATGTAATATCCCAGGTCGGTGTAAGTGCCCGTTGTGTTCCGGGAGTGCGCCTTTAAGAAGTCGGCAAAAGTCTTCCGAGATGTCACCACTCCGTAGGCATCCGGATCTATTTGCCATGGAGCTCCAGGTTCCATCTCGATGGAAAGGGCACGCAGACAGTTGCGTCTCCCGTATTTCTTCACGATCTCCCGTCGCATCCGGTAGGTGTCTTGAATCAGCTCCTCATTCTCACCTGGAATACCATAGGTGAAAAATACCTCCACATTCACCTTCTTCGCGGTAATATATTCAAGCATCTCGTGATATTCGGCATTCGAGCAGAAGTATCCTTTGTTACGACGTCTTATTCCCTCGTTCCCTGTCTCGGGTGACAGGGCGATCACTCTGAAGTCTTCCGAGAAGGTCTCGGCGAATTCATCAACAAACTCTTTCGAGGTCACCCCGGTCGCCTCATGCATCCAGCCAAGCTTTTTGGCGAGCCCCTCTTCGCGGATACGTCTGAAGAGCCCCACGAAGTAATCCTGGTTGTCAGGCGTTGGGTCGAAAACAGTGTACATGGCCTCGTATCCGTAGGAGAGTGCTTGTTTGATATCGGCGATGACCGCATCGTGAGGCCGCCAGACCACCTTCTTTCTGCACGATATATACTCTTTTTGCGGTGTGAAAGAACCACCGCACCAGGTACAGTTAAACGCGCAGCCCCTTCCCACGCAGAGTGGAAAAAGCTTGCAGCGGGCGGTGAACATTTTGAAGTTCAACTTCTTCGGTATACCCTTCACCACGATAAACGGCAGCGACACGTAATCGATATACGTCCTGTAGTTTTCGAGAAGCTCCATATTGGCGAAGCGGAGTTCACTGAGCATCTTCTCGTCGGCGCAGTACGTCGTTTCGTTGGAGATGACCTTCCCCCTGCCATCCTTCCACGTGAGGTTTGGCACGCCGCTAAGGTCTCTCTCTCCCGCTCTTATTCTTTTGACAACTTCAAGAAGGGGAGACTCGCCATCGCCGCGAATCACACCGTCTACACAGTTGAAATCGCGCACGATCTCGTCGTGGAAAAAGCTTGCCGTAGATCCGCCAAGGACAATATAGGTGCCCGGATGGATCTCACGTATTTTTTTACACGACTCGATTACGTCGTGCGCCTGGTAATGCCAGTGCAACGAAAGTGCGATCACAGTCGCGGACACAGCCTTCAGACTATCCTGAAGCTGCCATGACTTGCTGTTCATCTTTTCCACACCCTGATGAAGGACGTGGCATTTCATCTCATTCCTAACCAGGTAGTCAGCGATGCCCAGCAGCCCAAGGGGCATATAATTGACCCACATGAACTGCCCGACCGGCTTGTAGTAATTGTTGAACTTCGGGGTGTGTATGATAAGACAGTCCAGTTCTTGCATATCTCTCCTCCCGGGTCCATCCGCCCCTGCAAAAAAGCCTATGGTTTGTAACACTATTTTGGCCCCCACCACGAGAGCGATTAATCATAATATAACAGGTAAGCTGCATCAAGTATTCAGGCAAGTCTAGAATCACTTGCCCACCCCCAGTTTTTCGCTTGCCCGACCGGGGTAAATCCCCTCTTAGGCTTCATAAGGCCCACGTTGAGGGCAAACAGGCTGAAAGCGCGCAAGATCCTGAAACTCCGATTTCCCCTTTGAAACCTGTGCAGCCAATCCTTAAAAAGGTTGGGCTGATGAAGCCTCTTCAGGGACCCACCCCGGTCGGGCAAGAAGAAAGCGCATCCTTCTTCAGACCCAGACGCAGGGGGGCGGGTTGGAAAGGGAAAAAACTGGGGGTCGGCAAGTCTAAAATTGCCGTTGCCTATCTGGCCGGGTTGTGGTAATATTAGACTTAAATTTCGATTCCAGAGTCGGAGCCATGGGAAAAAAGATACTGGAAGTCTTGCTCGTTTTTGTCCTGTGTTTACAGTCCATCAACGCTTTTGGCACGGATTGGGCTGATATTCAGGCATTTTTAATCAAGAAGATCTCCCCCAGGTCCTCTTTCGCGATGACCGGATCAGAATTTGCTAAATATCTCTCTGCAATGGACAGATCTAATAGAGAGCAGGCTATCTTGGGCCAAATCATCAAGGGCAATCTTCCTGATTTCCTGAGAAGATTGAAACCTGTCCAGCTGGTCCAAGAGTTTGGGGAGAGAAAGACAGTGACTGCGACGATCTTTGTGATGCCGGACTACCTGGCCATCGGTTCAGATCGCGACTTCCTATTGATGCCGATGGGTTTGTATGCGGCAACTGCAATAGCGGTCAGATTGGGTTTCATCCTGCCGACGAAAAAGATGGTGGATGCCATTTTCGAACAATCCGACGTCCACCTCTCACCTGCCCCGATGCCCCCGGGCTCCCAAATGAGATCCATGGCGTACTTCTCGGAGCATAATCGAAAGATCAAAGAACAACGCGACGTCTTATGCTGCTCGTTGGATGCTTTAGTTTCGGGCCACAAGAAAGATGTTGTCCTGACCAATCGGTTGGGCGAAACACTTGGGAGAGTCGCCATCTACGGCTGGCATCGCCTTTCGGGGATTCCTATCCAGCCCCTCACCATCGTCCATGGTGCAAATTACGCAGATTACAGCCATGGTATCCGTCTGGTCAGCGACGTGGTCTTGATCGATGGTGAACCCCGGTCTATTTACGAAATTTTAGAAGATCCAAAGCTTGCGACGATAGTGAGCGACGAAGGACCGATCCGAAAAGTGTTACAGTTCATGGGCATTCATCATCCGTATCCAACTCAACCCGTTTCAACATCCTTTTGAAACTTACCGGTTTCCTCTAATCTTCCCTGATGGTTTTACAGCAGCGGAAGCCAAGATGGTAGTTCTCATGGCTGTGCAGATCCATGACCCGGCTGCCGTGCCAAAAGGGCGCTCGCCAACGGCACCAATCTGGATGGGCATAGACCGTATCGAAAATGAACCAGCTGCCCTTCATCTCCGTATATCCCAGCTCCAAGCTGCCCCGACTCGCCATCTGACTTTCATTAAGCGGAAGGTTCATGTGTTCCGCTGCGTTTCCATGTAGATCGTAGACTCCTAAAGTGCTGTGGCAGTCGGGAAAACTCCCGGAAGGAAACGTATTCGATCCGCATCCCCTCCAGCTTCCTCCATTACAGCCGGCGGTCTTAAAGCTTGAACAACCACATATCCCTTTTTCATAGTGGTCCCCGTAAGCCCAAACTTTGTGGGTGCCATATTTTCCATTGTGGGCCTCCCTCATTCTTGCGATCGCAACATTTGGAGGGACCCCTTTGGCGAGATCGAATCGGTAATCGGGCGGTTCGAGGGCACCGGCGCAAGCTCCCTCCCATTCATGGGCGTCGCAGAGGCGTTTGCCCACGGCCCGACAGATGAGGGCGGCTTCGCGGGCACGCACCCAAACGACCGGGTATACACAGGGGATATCGGGAAACTCGAATTGATCGATACAGGCCTTGGCATCTCCCGCTTTTTCAGTGGCTGGATCATAGAGCGGCGCCATGTACTTCCCTCCGCAGATCTTCTCGAATTCGCTATTCTCATAGCGGACGGCCAGACGGCCGAGCTTTTCCTGGCACCCTTGCGGGGTCATCGGGTGTCGGGTTACGGCCGGGTTTCCCTGACTGATGAAACCGGATTCGCGAAAGATCGTGCGAATGGAATCCATCTGCTTATCGGACAAGCCATGGACGCGTTGGAGCTGTTCGAATAAGACTTCATTATTTTCTTTGAGAGACTCGGCAGCAGCAGGGGATAGGAGAAAAATGACCAGACCTAAAAGTGCGAGGGCGCTTGTTACCCCCATTCGATACTCTCTCATGGTACCTCCTTTCGCGTCAGGTAGAAAAAATCTCTGTCGTCTGAATAGCCGAGAAAGCGTGGAATATACTTCCCTTTCACAGACATATCGACTTCACTCATTCCTCGGATCAGATGTTGGACAAAAAGGTTTGAACCCTGCCTTTTGTATATGGCCAGATAGGTATGCTCCAGAGCGTTCATATCCAGAAGCATGGCGTAACGGCATCTATAAGCCTGAAAGACACGCGCCATGGCTGATGGCGTTGCACTCCAGAAAAAGGCGTAGATAAGATATCGCCTCCCACTGAACTCTTGGAAGGCGAGACCCGCACGTAGTGTGCGCAGCTTCTTATCTACCGAGCCAGACCAGTTTCCATCTCCCCATCGGGATACGAGCGGACCCGGAACGGACATCTGGGTAGCCCGATCAAACTCGACGATGATCGGGACGCCGTTCTGGCGGGCATACTTCGTTCTCGGAAGGAGATGATCGTCTCGTTCGGTCCAGGTTTTCATATCCACCCATCCATCATCGAGCACATAAACTGTGGCGAGTCCGGGCTGAAGCTTACTGAATAGGACGCCATTTTCGAGGAAGCCATAGTGGCTGCCGTGATTCCTGAGAGCCAACTGGCCATAGCTGAAAGCTCCATGAACGCGCTTGAACCCTCCGGTGAAGGTGGCTGCTGTTCTGCTTTCGTCCGTGGGAGGGATGAGGCCGGTTGAAACTAAAGGAGCAATACTGCCAATGCCGTCGGGTCCGGGGAGGGATTTATCCATCATTTGACTGAGTATATGATCAGACCATCCGACTCTCGGATGGTCTGTCCCCAGGGCGTACTTCAGGCTGAACTGATTCAGATCGAAAGCCACAAGATACACAATCCCTCTTGCTTCAACACTGTCCAGACCGTTCACCACCTTGGTATAGCTGTGCAAAATTTCTAGCGTAATGCCATCCGGCATGATCGCGCTGACGTAGATGCCTGGGTTTTCCTTAACGGCATACCAAGACCCGAGGACCATTCCATTTGAGCCTGATTCTTGAATTTCGATCCCGAGATCATTCGGCCTCACGCTTCGGTTGGCTTTCTTTGGGTCTAACAAGGCCGGCACTGGCGCATTATCCGTCTCCCTTTGAGGCAGGCCCTCCACCGGCTCCGATTCAACTTTCTCCCCGGCCTTTTGTTCGTACAGATACTTAAAAAATGTGTCGCGCACAAAACCCACAATTTTCTCCCCGCCGGGTACTTGGTCTCGCAGGACGTCGGTCACTTTTTCTATGTTTGTCCGGTGCCCTTTCACCCGGTTGCGGAGGTACAGTTTCCCTCCGCAAAGAGGAACATAGGCGGCACCCGTTCCCTTAGCTGCCCTCAGACTGTGGGAGGACTTTGCTCCCCAGAGCGTGCAGATATATTTGTTTCCCTTCTCAGCCATGACAAGACCGTCGGGATCGTTATTATCCAGGAAGAACCTCTGAGCCGTGGGATTAGCATTCTCTAAGTGATATTCTTCCTCCGGCATACCCCGCCAACTCAGCCGGAGCAGGTACCACGCATTCACATTTGGGTTCAGATTGATCAGGGTGGCAAGACCGTCTTCACCCCTTGTGCCCTTAATCTTGATCGAACTCGTCTCTCGAAAGGGCTGCAGGTCTACAATGGTCTTAGAAACTTCAGATACGTCCTGTTGGCTTTTCGACGAAGGTTCCCCCTTGTCTTCTGCCCTGGAGGAAGGTGTCCACTCGCTGCAGACGAGTGGAATTGCTACAGACAAGAGGATAAGAAGAGACAGCCGTACCCGGTTCTTTCTTCGGCGTTTATTCATTTTATCAAAATGTGCCAGAATACCCCCCAGCTTTGCTGGGGGGATGAATGGTCTACCCTCTCCCCTGGGTGGGAGAGGGTTAGGGTGAGGGGGAAATGATCTTGTGATCACCCCCACCTTAATCCTCCCCCATCAAGGGGGAGGAGAGTTTTTTAGAGAATTAGATGCCCCGCTGCTTGCGGCGGGGTAGTTTAGTTCTCTCGGCATATCAATTTCCTTGTTTTGAAGACATCCTCCATCGAATACCACCGAATAGCACTGCGAAGTCCACTGACCAGGAGTCCTCTACTTTGCAAGCAGCAAGACGACAGCCGCGAGTAAGAGGACGATACGACTGACCCGGTTCCTGATAGTGAATACCAGCGGATCATCATGCATTCCTCCGCGGTGAGCAATCAACCAAACATAGCTGATCCAGTATAGCAGCAAAGGACATAAGAGCCAGATAAGCTGGTGCCGCGTATAGTGGATCTCTGCGACACCGCTGGAAATGTAGATGGCGAGGACCAGGACGGCCACATAGCCGCTACCGCTTCCTAAGGATGCAAGGAGTTCCTTGTCCACAATCTGGTAGCCCCGAACTTGTACTACCCCGGTTTCAGCCTCCATGGTTACCAGCTCAGCATAGCGTTTCACAAGGGCGAGGCTCAAAAAAATGAAAGTTGAGAAGGCTAAGAGCCAGGATGACGGCCAGATTGGGATTGATGCCGAACCGGCCATTATCCGAAGGGTATATAGACCCGCAAGGGCGATCACATCCAAGAGGACAATCCGCTTTAGGTAAAAAGAATAGGCCAGGTTTAAAACATAGTAGGTGACCAGCATTCCAAGGAAAGACAGGGGTAACAGTAGGCTCACAAGGAGGCTGAGGCCAAGCAGAAAAGGGGCCAATCCCAAGCCCCAGAGGAGCGAGAGTTCCCCCGCGGCAAAAGGGCGCTGCCGCTTTCGGGGATGATGGCGATCGGACGGGAGATCCAGAAGGTCATTGGCAAGATAAACACTGGAGGCACAGAGCCCAAAGGCCAAAAAGGCCAGAAAGGTCTTTCCGAGCAGGTCAAATTCAAGGAAACGGTGGGTCATCACCAACGGGACAAAGACCAGGAGATTTTTTAGCCACTGATGGAGACGCAAAGCTTGCAAATAGACCCTTAGCCTTCTTTTCCGGCTATTGAATACCCGTTCGATCTCTGTTACCCGGGCGGCTGTTCGAGATAAATTCTTTGTGGGGTTGACGAGGATGGCCTTGCGCGCTGAAGACCAAACGGCGAGATCACGCCGGCTATTTCCGGCATAATCGAAACATTTTTCGCCGAACTCAGTGACCAGGCGTCTCTGTTTGTATTGACCAGAAAGATTGATGATTCCATTGCTCGCAAGTACCCCATCGAAGATTTGCAAGTGATCGGCTACCGGCTGGGCAATTCGTTCATCAGTCCCCGTTGCCAAGACCAGTCGGCGTCCTTGAGCACGCTGAACCTTCAGATGATCGAGAAGTTCACGGTGGTAGGGTAGGAGGCTTACGTCAAGGATTACGCGCTGGCTGATTTGTTGTTTTAAAAAAGCCCTTCCCCTGAGAAGCCAGAAAGGAAGAAGAAAAAGGTATAGAGGGTTTTGCTTAATCAGTGCAAGAAAGGATTCTACCAGCAGGTCTGTTCTGACCAAAGTCCCGTCGAGGTCGACCACCAAT
>JBAVGF010000146.1:0-6574 GCA_049684675.1 Thermodesulfobacteriota bacterium
GTCAACGAGAATTATTGATTACCATTTGGAAGAGCGTATCGAAGGAAAAAAACCAAAAATCGCTCTTTCAGGAAGTACCAAACGATTTTTCTTTTTTGTAATTTTCTAAAGCAAGCCGATGGTAAAATTTGGCGACTTCACCTACAAGTCTTCAGTGCAAGTTAATCTCCAAAGCTGAAGATTACGGATTGAAAGCAGGAATAAAAAAAGCAGAGCCATTTCTGATTCTGCCTTCGCCCTCAGACAATAAATCAAAAGCCAATTTTTTACCCACCTATAAGTTCTTTATGTTTGTATATTCTATTCTGGAGGGAAAAGATATGATTGGCATATCACCCAAAATCTTTTTTCCAACCTTTCAATGTATGTGCTTTAAAAATAATTCAGTTAAATTATAGGAGGAACATCCCAAAGAAAATGCACCGAGATAAACATCCGGATAGTCAAGAATCAAAACAATTATATCGGCAACAACAGCCACTAACAATGCCAATTTCAATTTTTTGATTAGCATCGTCTTCATCCCTCGCTCTCGCATTTTGACTTATAATTCTACTGACGGACTCAAGCGATTCTCATAAGAAATGATACAGAATCAGAAGCAAATAGTATGCCTTGAGTCTTTAAAGGATTTGGAGGAAAGTGGGTCTAACTGAGATAAAATCACATCGAAGATACGTGGACACAAATGTCCTTTAAATATCAAAATTGTAAAATTCAAATAGGCATTTTTGTCTAAAGATACAAGATGAAAATCCATCCTTGATAGCCACTTACCTTATTGATTACTGTTTCAAATATTGCATTATCGGGTAAAATTGGAAAATCACTCTTTCAGGAAGGAAGTTTGCGGAGCACAGAGACCTTGAGGATGCGGAAAGGATTGACAGTGACCCCTTTATTTTATTTCAGCAGAAAGAATAATACGTTTGTTGTAAAGAAATCCCTCGATCATGGCTCTTCGTGTCGGACCTTTTTCTCTTACGATTTTGATTCGCGACGTGTGAACAATCTCTCCCATGCTTCCCTCCCGGATTTACCTGGTTAATTAATAGTAGGCCCGCTTTCTTATGGATGACACCGCTCTTGTTTTATGAAATGTGTGATTGCAAGACCTGGCCCCTCCGATCTGCGTTTTTCCTTTGATCTGGATGAGAAAGTGATGCGGGTTGGCTTCCTCGATCTTATCAAGAACCCAGTCTTTTAGAGGTTTGAACTCCGTCAGTACCTCACCCTAGCGGACTCGGTGAGCTTGCCATCCTTATCAAATCTCAGCCGCAGGTATTCTCCGCTGGGTGGGGGTGATACTGAAGTTCCAACGCCTACTCCCGGGCCGCCAAACCCAACGCCAAAGGAGACCATTGGGCTTCGTCGAAGCATCCACTCCGCAATCCTGCCCTCGTTCGTTTCGCTCATTATGTTGGGTTCCCCCAACTCGGCCAGAGCTTCCTCGTAGGTGTACGTTCCGATGCGCTTCCCCCAATCGACGTCCTTGATGTTGGCTTTCGGGCCGGAGGCACAGCTTCCAGTCAGAAGGGCCAACACAATTAATGATAGCCATAACAATTTCATAACGAATGATGAAAGTGGAACCCGCCTTGGACGATTTGAATATAAAGAAAAAGGGCTTGAATGTCAACAAACGCCCATTACACGTTGCTAATCTTAAATCGGGGCGGGGAAATTTGTTCGCTCTTGCATACGGGACAGCGGCCTGGAGTGCTCAGGCGAGTCCGTTTTTTGAAACAAAAACATCTTTCAAAATTAGGTTTACCGCAGAGTCGCGGAGGTCGCTGAGAAGGATTTTTCTCCTTAGAGTAACAGAAGCCTTTTTATTTGGCGGCCTCCCTTCGGCTTTGCTGGCCTTGAGCTTGTCGAAGGGCTCACCGCCAAATAAAAAATCGGTTTCTCCGCGTCCTTTGCGTCTCTGCGTTGAGAATCCTATTTTGGACAAGCGTAATCTATCTTTAGGCTGACTTCGGAGTTCTACCAGGACTTACATATGGAATATCCCAAATGATCCAATGACTCTGGAATTCGTGTTTACAATTTGCAATCCGAAATCCACATTCTGCAATTGGTAGGGCCAACTTTTTTATGGATGACACCACTTTAGTTCTGCATTTGTCCCCTGTCAAGGGCTGACCCCAACGGCCCTTTAGATGGTAGCCGCCAGGCATCGTCCACCATTTTTCTACCTCGTTTGTGGTGAGCGCTCGGAACGCCTGGTCCGGGGTTCCGGATACTTCGGCAAAGGCGAGGATCATACCTGCAACACCATCGAAAGCTGCCTTAGACGCCTCTTTCGATTCAGTAGGTCGGACCTTTCTCTTTTGGCAAACACCACGCCTCTTTGATTTTGCAAAGTCGTACAAGCATCTCTTCGTACTCTTTATTAATGGCTGCTCTTTCCGTCAGGTCGATAGGCTGGATCATGTATCCATGGGGGCCGGGCATTATAACAAAGGGATACATGCCACCGAGCTTCCCGCCTCCTATGTCCTCACTCGATATATTGGGGGCGTAGTACATGACGTGTGGGTAGTTCATGGTGACGGCACTGTCGCTTTCTTCCGGGTTGAAATAAGTCCTCAGTATTGGAGACAGCATGTATGAGATGCCGGCCCGCTCCGGCGCTTTATAGTATCCCGTTTTGTAACGGTCTTTGATGATTCTCTTTAGTTCGCCGGGAGGAGTACCCTTAGCCTGCATCTCTGCTGCGTCAAAGAAGACTCGCATCTGTGCTCGGGTGCCTGCATTATCAAAGGAAATCGGGTAGAGAATATCATCTCTATATTCCGTAAGGGGCCAGGACCCCCTGAACGTATCATCGCCGGTTCGAGCAACAAAGGCGTGAAATCCATTAGTACCCTTGCGGGCAACTTCAAAGCCCTTGTCAGGGTTTAAAACATATACGGTTGCATTGTCCCTGAGGTGTGGCGGCAGCGCGCTGAGCGCCAGCTGAATTTCCAGATCGCGCGGTAATGGCTTAAGAGCCTGTTTATCTTCCGCGCCCGCTGCAAGCGAGAATAATAGACCTGCAACGAGAACAATTGCCTGTACCTTTCTCATCTTGACCTCCCAACCGAACATGTGGAACATCTTTGACTTCGCCACGTCCTTAGTATGCAATTCAATGTGAACAAATGGATTTGCCATGTCGCACCTCCTCAAGATATTTGTATTTGCAACTGAACATCACCGCTGACTAAGAAGTTCGTTATCCTACACTTTCAGGAATACCACCGGCATTTTAAAAGGTAAATGGGGGGGATGCTATATTTTTGCAGGAATAGTACAGTATTTATCATCTAAGGGAAATGATTACGATTTGAAGGCTTCCTACTGTAGGGTGAGATTCAAGAAATGATTTCAGAGGAAGTTAAACGCCAGACGGCAGCAGTATACAGAAGTTGAACATAGCTTACCATCGGCGGTAGCTGTAAGCCAGCGATGGATAGATTGCTATTTCTCAGTCTAAAAATGCTTAATCACCAACACTGATTTTGACATCATAAGGGCCAGGACGGCCTTCTTCCCTCTCCAACCAACCTTTTAAACTTAAAAGGAACGTAGCCCACTTGGTGCTGCAATGGCGCATAAATTCATCGGGTTTTTTCCAGTTGGCGTGCGTGAATAGGACGAAAGTCTCACCCTTCTTAGCCTTCAATTCAAAGGTTAAGTCTGTATCCACCCACTCTTTAGGTCCCTTCACGCATTTCCATTTCACTAATTTGTTGGGCTTTGACTCCACAACCCTCATATCGGCGAACAGGAAATCAATAATTCCGCCTTTTTTGGGGTTTCCTTTAGTACCCACGACCCACCAATGAGAAAGCCCATCAATAGTAGATAGGGCCTTAAAAATCTTTTGGGGTGTGGATTTAATACCGACTCTGTGAAGAATATCTGGCATGGCTTCCCTCCTTTCTCGGCGAAAAGCACCGTACCTTCCTTTCAAATTCCCGACCTCTTAAGGATAAGATGTCCATACTACTCCGAAAAATCAAGTATGAAAATTCAATAGTATCCTGTTGTTAAAAACGCTCCCAACTTAACTTGTTGATTGCTGAGACCTGACCCCGGAGGCGCTTCGCCCTTTTTCTGTATTTGTTTCATCCTCCGACTCGGAGTGCAGGTGAATGATGATCTCCAACTGAGTTCCCACACCCACTTTCGATTCCAATTTCATGGAATCGGCACACCTCTTGATGTTTGCGAGACCCATTCCTGCGCCAAATCCCAGCTCTCGAATCCAGTTCGGGGCGGTTGAAAACCCCGGGGTCATGGCCCGCTCAATGTCTGGGATCCCTGGTCCCTGGTCTTTCAGCGTGATATGGATCAATTCCGGTCGTAACTCGGCGATCAATTCTCCACCCTGATCCGAATGGATAATCAAATTCATTTCCCCTTCATATACTGAAATGGCGACTCGCCGGATGATTTCAGGGAGCACTCTCAGTCGACCCAAGGCTCGTCTCACTTTACTGGATGCACTCCCTGCCGTCTCAAAATCTCTGGCCTTTAGGTTATATTTCAGAATGAGACTCGTTTGATCTGAAGCGAAATCTTGAAAAATATGTGGCGCCCGATAACCGCTAATCTTCTCTGCATGTTGATTCTTTCCGACGGCTTCTAACAACCCACGGGTGATATTCCCTCCGGTCAGGATTCCGGTCAGCCCTCCCCGCTTATTCACCACCAGCAGACGCCCTACTCTGTATTGAACAAATTTATTCACCGCCTCGATAACGGATTCATCCTCCCGGACAGTAATCAGTTGCGTGCTCATCCTTTTTCGCACTGGAGCTTGCATATCACCTTGTTCCAAGGCGTTTATCAAATCCTCGATCGAAATGATCCCGACCAGATGGCCCCCATCCAGAACAGGCACTCCCGATATTCGATTGACCCTGAGGATTTCCTTCAATGTTGAGATCGGGGTATCGGGGGACACGGTGATGACCTCTTTTTTCATCACGCGCCCGACGGGCAGCTCGTAAACGAGCTCCTGGATTTTTGTAAATTTTGGAACTTGTGACAACTCCCATCTCCACGAAAAGAATCTGAAACGTAGGCTAGGCCTATTTCTTTGGGGGCCTTAGACCTGCCTGATAGAGGTGACCGCAAATCTCGTACATGCTGTAAGGAGATGCGATCAACGGGATCCCCAATTCATTGGCTAACTCAATAGACTCGGGCCCAGGGATTTTCGCACACACAAATACGATCGCAGCGAGATCGACCATTTCAGCTGTACGAACGGACTGCAGACCCACCATGCCTGTGATCAGAAGGGAACCTGGCTTCATATCAGATAAAACGTCACTCAACAGATCCGACGCTCCGCAGTAGGAAATTTCTAAGTCCAAATCCCCCTGTTTGGTTAATACCGTTCCCTTGACTGTTTCAACAATCTCTCTCAGCTTCAAGATCTTGTTTTCCAATGATCCTAAGTTGGATATACCATCCTATCCAAACCCACCTACCATCAGGGGCGTCTGGTCTCCTGCCAACAACCCTTGTCTCACACTTTCTAGAACCAACAACATTTCCTTGAACATTTCACGTAATCTTTAATTCAATTCTATTTCTTCCGTTTGGCCTCTCCGTAGTGGCGATTGTGTTTGAAACTCATGTTAAATATCCTATCAAAGAGATATCATATTCCATGCCTAATCTTCAAGACGGCTCTGATTATTAGTTGCAACGGCGAAAGTCCTGTTAATATGCCTGGCTCTAAAGGGGAGAATTTGCATCGGTAATTTACCTGTATCGCTGATTTCCGTTTGAAATGTTGCATTGCGGAACAAAAATGTAAAATCACACTTTCAGGAAAGAAGAGTTAAGAATGAGGATTGTCGGTTTTCCAAGCTTGATTCAGAAGGGCGCCATCAGAATACAGATCTTTGTATTGAGCTTGACCGGAACGTGCCCCGTCCCGTCCTATCGGGATAGGCGGGGTTAAGGGGCACAATATGAACGAAATTTCCTTTGCTCGCTTTCGACTCGCCACTACGTGCCCGGGAAGCCCCGCCGTGCCTGCCCCGTCCTAACGGGGTGGGCGGGGAGCTTCACATTTCGCTATGCTCTATGGGTTATCTTATTTGGATCGGGCCAACTTTTTTATGGATGAGGCCACTTTGGTTCTGCATTTGTCCAGTGTCAACGGGCTGACCCCGAGTCTATGACAATGCCTTGATGGAATCGTTCTTCGACACGTTAAAAACGGAGCTCATTTACTTTGAGAAGTATCGGACCAGGCAAGAGGCCCGAGGGCGTATGAAGCTTAACTGGGTGTCCACTTTTTTGGGTAAAGATCAGGTGGGAATATTCGTATCTTTTTCTGCCTCCATTTTAATGAAGCCAAAGCCCCCACACTTTGGACAACACTGGCGCTTTGGATTTTGAATATATCCATGACCGTAACAGGATGGACAGATTGCCATACCATATTTCCCAGGGTTGAAAATCTTCTTTTTCATTTCTCACTTCCAACAAATTACGAACCTTTTCAAGCAATTTAAGAAAACTCATTCTACCCTTTCGTATGATTTCCTTTGAAGAGACTAGC
>JBAVGF010000147.1:0-1784 GCA_049684675.1 Thermodesulfobacteriota bacterium
CTTCTCTGTGCTTCGGAGCATGGCGGAATGAAGATGACGGCGAAGAAATGGTGTCAAAAGCATAGCCTCATTTCTGCCATCAATGCGGGAATGTATCAGCAGGATGGAATAAGAAACGTTGGTTACATGAAGAACTTCAGCCATATTAACAACCCAAGGCTTAACACGGCCTACAAATCGGTTTTGGCGTTTAACCCGACCGAATCCACCCTCCCGGAGATCCAGATTATCGACCTGAAATGCCAGGACTTTGAAAGCCTAAGGTTCAAGTACGGAACGCTTGTCCAGGATATAAGAATGATCAGTTGCCGGCAGGAGAATGTCTGGAGCAAACAAGATAAGATGTGGAGCATGGCTGTTTTCGGCATAGACAAGAGTGGGAATGCATTGTTCATCTTTACGGAATCGCCTTACTCAGGGCATGACTTTGCTCATGCATTGTTATCACTTCCCATTTCAATTCATAATGCAATGTATTTGGAGGGGGGACAGCAAGCCAGCCTATATTTTTCAGCGAATAATATTGAGCTCGACAGAATCGGTCTCCCTATAAGTGTTAACGAGAATGGTAACATACCCGCTGCCCGGCCGATTCCGAACGTCATCGGAATAGTAAAGAAATCAAAATGACGCTTCTTTAGAAACCTCGACATCGGATGAAATCTTCTTGTGTCCCAGGCCGTCCGGCAAGACCCAGCCCATAGAGCGCCTGGGAGCGATAGTGGAACTCGCCAATGAAAGGAGGAAAGAAATGACCGAGAAAGAGGAGGCAATCGGTTATTACACCGAAGATGGAGATATTTACTGTGTAGAGTGCATCAATAAAGACAGTGAAATGATGGAAAAAATTGAAAAAGCTATCACCGCGGAAGATTCGGAAAAAAGTCTATACTTTTGTGACGGATGCAAGAAAGAGATCAAATAGACTAGTTTGGAAGGGTCATTTAGAAGGGCAACAGTGAGGGTGGCGGGTTGGGAGACGAAATCTTTCCACAAGAGCTAACCAGGTTTCTGTTTCCAGAGGAAGTGTATGCTCAATTGAAGAAGAGGATACTCTCCGGCAAGCTGAAGAAAGGACAGAGACTGTCGTATGATGGAATTTTTCATGGCTTTAATATCAGTAGATGGGCCGCCCACAGGGTGATTTCAAAATTGAAGAAGGACGGGTTCTTAATTTCTAAGAGTGAAGCGGGATCATTTGCCCTTTGACCATAGAAATACTTAAATCTGCTAATATTTTTAGTGGCTTACGTGTGCCTATTCTTTAGGCAAAATGGTGAAAACGGCCTCCATCAAGCGGAAGATAATCTAATTCCACAATGATTCAACATCCGATTGTGGATTAATCGAAAGAACCTCTGACCGGGGCCGGAAGGCAGGGGGATCACGCCCTACAAGTTTGTAACGGAACAGAATGCATTTGTATTAGTTCAATGACTACGACGGCTCCTTGAAGGCCATGACCTGACAGTGGCTTGCCCGAACTTACGATTTTGTGATCAATTTTGTAAAGAGAACCCCAAATTTGTCATGTCTCCAATCTGCCATCCGAAATTAGTCCTGAAACACAGCACCCGTGTTGGCGGATGTCACGAGTCTTGCATATCGTTTGAGATAACCCTTCAGTTCCTTCTTGGGTGGTTTCCACCTGGACAATCGTTCCTTCAATTCCTCGTCAGAGATGAGGAGGTTGAGTTTCTTCCCGGGAATATCGATCTCAATCTGATCCCCATTGCATACCACAGCAATGGGGCCTCCCTCTGCAGCTTCCGGCGAGATATGGC
>JBAVGF010000148.1:0-19392 GCA_049684675.1 Thermodesulfobacteriota bacterium
ATTGTAGCCTTTCACGAATCCGGCCATGCCATTGTGGCTTCCCTGTTGCCCAACGCCGACCCGGTTCGTCGAATCTCGATCATCCCGAGAGGGATCTCTGCCTTAGGCTATACGCTTCAATTGCCAACGGAGGATCGTTATTTAATGACCAAGACAGAGCTCCTCGACCGCTTGGCGGTTCTGCTGGGTGGAAGGGTGGCCGAGGAGATTATTTTCGGAGAAATCTCCACCGGCGCCCATAATGATCTCCAGCGGGCAACGGACATTGCCACCAGCATGGTCAAAGAATTTGGGATGAGCGAAAAATTGGGTTATGTCACGTTTGAGAAGGAAAAGCAGCCTCTTTTTCTCCCCTCTTCGCTTTTCCCCACCCGGGAATACAGTGAGGACACGGCCAAACAGATTGATGAGGAAGTGAAGAAGATTGTGGATGAAACCTATCTCAGGGTCAGAGAAATACTGACGGCTAAGAAGGATAAGATGGGAGAACTTGCCCGTCTCTTACTTGAAAAAGAGGTGGTTGAGGAGGCGGATCTGAAAAAGATTCTTGAGTTACCCCCCGCCAGCGCATGACGAAAAAAATTTTTAAACATCTCAGGGCAAAGATCTTCGCGGGAATCTTGGTCATCCTCCCCCTTGGGATCACCTTTCTCGTCTTGAAGTTTGTCTTCAACAGCCTGGATAGCATTCTCGGCCCCCTGATCCCCGACATAACCGTCTCCCTTTTCCATCGCGCCTTCCATCTCCCTTACGTGGGACTCATCAGCTTTTTGCTCCTGCTCTATCTCATCGGATTGATTACCACCAACGTCCTGGGCCGCAAATTGATTGGCTGGGGGGATCGTCTCTTCACGGCTATCCCGGTTGTCAAAAATATCTATACTTCCTCTAAACAACTGACCGACGCCTTCTCGGCCACGCGAAAAGGCTCCTTCCGCCAGGCCGTTTTTGTTGAATTTCCGCAGGAAGGAAATTATGTGCTTGGATTTGTGACGAATGAGTTGATGGATCTCGAGCGCCAGACGAAGGTGACCGTGTTTGTCCCCACCGCCTTTGTCCCGCCTCAGGGTTTTCTCCTCTTTCTCCCCAAAGAAAAGACGCTCCCTGCCCAGTTGACCGTCGAAGAGGCGATCAAGACCATCATGTCCGTGGGGATCGTCACCCCCCACACGCTTTCGGTTCCATTGTCCCGCTCGAAATCTGAAAAGGGATAGGTTGAAAATTTTAGAGGGATGAAGTATCTTATTCCAATAATTGAAGGAGGTTCTTAACTATGGAGGCTATCACGCTTCTGATCGCAGTGGTCGCGCTCATCATTGCTATCCTCGCCTATCAGCGCACAGGGGGAACCGCAGACCTGAAGCGGCAGATCGAAGGCAGCGCTTCTTCTCCTGATTTGAAGAAACAGATAGACGCCTTGCTGGCGATGACCGATTCGTTGAGAGAGAAGACGGCCGATGCGCTGGACCGTTTAGAAAAGGCCATCCGGAAAACAGAAAAAGGCGAATAGGCTCAACGGTTCCACCGTTGGAATTGAGGCTCCATGGATAACCCCTTGCGCGTTCTCTTCGTGACTCCGGAGGCTGTCCCTTTTGCCAAGACAGGAGGGCTGGCGGATGTGGCCGGAGCCCTTCCTAAATCGCTCCGGACGTTGGGATGCGAGATAAAAGTAATCATGCCTTATTACCGGATGGTGAAAGACTCCGGCCTTCCCCATCAGTATTTGGGCGAGGAGATGGAGGTCCCCATCGGATACGAAAGGCTCAAGGCGGATATCTATGAAGGCCGCCTGAACCAGGACATCCCGGTTTACTTCATCGGTCGGGAAGAGTTTTTTGACAGGCCATACCTCTACGGTACGCCCAAGGGCGACTACTTCGACAATGCGGAGCGCTTCATCTTCTTCTCCAGGGTCGCTCTCAACCTTTGTCGGCGCCTGGGGTTCTCCCCTGACATCATCCACCATCACGAATGGCAGACCGGGTTGGTCCCGGCCTATCTCCAATCCGTCTACCGCAACGATCCCCTCTTTTCCCGCACCGCAGCGGTGTTCACCATTCATAACATCGCCTATCAAGGATTGTTTAAGAAGGAGAAATTCTCGCTCACCGGCCTGCCCGCGGAAATGTACAGCCCGGAAGGAATCGAGTTCTGGGAGAGGATCAACTTCATGAAGGCAGGAATTGTTTATGCCGATGCGATCAACACCGTGAGCAAAAAATATAGCGAAGAGATCCAGACCGCTGAATATGGATACGGGCTGGACGGTATTTTGAGAAAGAGAAGGGAGAGTCTTACCGGAATCCTCAATGGAGTGGACTATGAGGAGTGGAACCCTGCTCACGACCCCCACCTGATCGCCGGGTATGATGTGAAAGATATCTCCGGCAAGAGGGAATGCAAGAAGGACCTCCTCAACGAATTCCATCTCCCCTCTTCCCTTGAGAACGCTCCTCTTTTAGGAATGATTTCTCGGTTAGCCGATCAGAAAGGATTCGACTTGCTGATGGGAATTTTAGAGGAACTTTTTGCCCTCGACATCGGATTCGTTCTTCTGGGCACAGGGGAGCAGAAATACCACGATCTCTTCACCCGGGTCGCTCACACGTATCCTCACAAAGCAGGAATCCGGATCGCCTACGATGACCGGTTGGCCCATAAAATCGAAGCCGGAGCAGATTTCTTCCTCATGCCGTCCAAATATGAGCCGTGCGGCCTCAATCAAATATACAGCCTGAAATATGGAACGATCCCCATCGTGCGTGCCACCGGAGGGCTGGACGACACCATCACCCACTACGACCCCGTCTCAAAAAAAGGAAACGGCTTTAAATTCGTCCGCTACGAGGCCAAAGAGTTCCTCAACACCATCAAGGGAGCCATCCGTTTTTATTCCCAGCCGGAGCATTGGAAACAACTTCTTAGGAATGCCATGACAGCGGACTTCTCTTGGGAAAGATCGGCTGAGGCTTACCTTCACCTCTACCGGAAAGCGTTGGAGAGGAAGAAACGAAACGGGTAAAACTTAAAAGGTCGCCGGAGGTCAGTATGAATAAACGAAGATCCTGCATGGTGATCGGAGGAATCCTCACCTTCATGGCTTTGTTTCTTCCGGGCTTCCTCTCTGCCAAAACGTCTCCCTTAAAAAATTTTGAGCACCCCAGGCTGATTGAAACACGGGAATTGTTGAATCTGACCGACCACCCTTCCATTCGTATCGTGGACATGAGGACATCGCTCTCCGACTATCTCAAGGGCCATATCCCGGGCGCTGTCTATCTCCATTTCGAAAATCTCCAGATTCCGGATAAGGGCGTCCCCGACCAGGCTCTTGACCGGATCTGTTTAGAAAGATTGTTAGGAGATAACCTGGGCCTTTCCAATCCCATGGGGATCATCCTCTACTCCGAAAAATCGAACTCCAATGCGACCCTCCTCGCTTGGACCTTGGACTACTTGGGTCACAAAAAAGTGGGGGTCCTGAACGGGGGCTGGGAGAAATGGGCCTCGGAAAAATTTCCCGCCACTCAAGCGTATCCCTCTCTTTCGCCTAATAAATTCTTCGGGAAAGCGATTCGAGAGACAACCGCTGAGAAAAAATGGATCCGGGATCGACTCACCACGAAGAATGTTGTGATCCTGGACGCCCGCCATCCGAGACAATACAGCGGCGAGGAGGGAGAAGAGCTCCGGAGAGGTCATATCCCCGGAGCCAAGAATATATTTTGGGAAGCGACTTTGGAAGGGGAAGAGGTGAGAGTCTGGAAGAAAAAAGAGGACTTGGAAAGACTCTTTGCAGAATCCGGCGTGACGAGGGGTAAACAAATCATCGTCTATTGCCAGACAGGAAGGGAGGCGAGTCATCTCTATTTCACCCTGAAATATGTGCTCGGGTTTCCCCATGTTCTTCTTTACCGGGGATCCTGGGTCGAGTGGTCTGCGGATAAGACCATGCCGATCAAAATCGGCATGGATCCTTGAACTCGAATTTCTTAAAAAATCCACAAATCTCTCATGAAAGCAACGCTCTCAATTTTTGAAAAAGAGGCCCCCTTCTCCCTGTTCTTGATGCAAAGATGTAACGAATGAAGAATTGCTCCCTTTGTTGTCCCCCCGTTTGACCGGCGTATTTTCTCCCTCTTTCTTTTTCGTTTCTTCCTTTCCAGGATTTCAAAGACAGTCTTGACAGAGGATTACTGGAATGGTAAGAAGCAATCGATGTTTTAACTGGTTTATAGGCTCCATCTGAATGTCCGGTTGTCAAAGACTGGGGGCAGCGATATTTCTTGCCCTGCCCCCAGAAATCCAGCAAAGGGAGAATCATCATGAAAGGAATCACACGTATCTTGCTAAACATTCTGTATCTGTCCGTTCTGTCTGTTGGAGTTGCCTTCACCCAGGAGAAGGACGCTAAAGACTGTAAGGATCATCCTCTGATTTCGAGGATGAAGAATTATTATATTCAATCCTGTGAAAAAAGCTTCAACTCCTTCGATTTTTATGTGAAAGAAGGCACCAAAACTCAGGAGGGTGAGAGGACCAAGCTCGAATATTATCTTCAAGAGGGATCCCCACAGCCCAGCTTCCTGCAAATCCGCCGTAATTACGGCAATGCGGTAAGAAATATTGGAGGGACGGTCCTTTTCGATGAAGATCGACGGAGTACGTTCAAGGTGACCAAGGGAGGAAAGGAAATCTGGATCGCACTTGAAGCTTTTAACGAGGGGCGAAATTATGAGCTGGTCGTCCTCGAAATGGAACCCATGACCCAGGAAGTAACCGCAGATGCCATGTACAGTGCACTGAAGAAGGACGGGTTCGTGGCCCTCTATATTAATTTCGACACAGGCAAATCCGACATCAAACCCGAGTCTAAAGGGATCATCGATCAAATCGCAGCGCTTCTCCAAGCTCACCCAGAGCTTAAGGTGAGCATCGAAGGCCACACCGACAACGTGGGAACCCCTCAGAACAACAAGACCCTCTCCTTGCAAAGGGCCAAATCGGTCATGAACGCGGTCGTCCAAAAGGGGATCGCCGCGGCCAGACTGACGGCGGTCGGTTGGGGCCAAGAGAAGCCGATCGCGGATAATCGCTCGGAAGAGGGTAGAGCCAAGAACCGTCGCGTCGAGATTGTCAAGAAGTAAGTAACAACGAATGCGTCAATGATCGAGAGAAAATGCCGATCATCGCCCCTCAGACATTTACTTTCATCGGAGTTGTAGTGGCCCTGACCATTGCCCCGGGGGCCACTACGATGTTGATAACACGAAGCGTTATTGCGCATGGGCACAAAGCCGGTTTTTTCGTTGTACTTGGCGGTTGTGTAGGCGTTTTTGTCCATGCTACCTTGTCCGGGTTAGGTCTGTCCCTCATCCTGGTTCAATCAGCGAGATTATTTGAAATCATAAAATGGCTGGGGGCCATATATCTTATCTTTTTGGGAGGACAGTCCATTTGGCGAGGGTTGCGGCAGAAACCAAACGAGCTTTCTTCGCTCGATCATCGGACTCCCGCGATAAAGAGCAAGACAGAACGGAGATCTTTTTCGGAAGGAATTGTAACGATTATCTTGAGCCCTGAAACGTCAGTTTTTTACTTGGCCATCTTGCCGCAATTTATCAATTCTGGTGAATCTGTTTTGGTAAAGTCTTTGATGCTTGCGAGTATCCATGCCATCGTAAGACTACTTTGGTATTCAACGCTAACCGTCTCTCTGGCTAAAATAACAGCCCTGCTCAAACATCCCCGCGTGCAACAATGGCTTGAAATCACAAGCGGAGCAGTTTTGGTATTGTTAGGACTTAAAATAGTTACTCAACGGCCGTAACGGTTGCCAAATTTCTATCTCCCTGTAACAAGAAGTGTCACTTCCTTTTAAAAGCCCGGGATCCTCCCAAAAAACAAAAAAACTTTTTTAACTTGACAATCCTGAGTGATCTATGCCATTAATTTATAAATTTTTTCTGTATCAATTTTCCTGATCTTCTACCCAGCTGGGGAGGAAAGGCCGACGATGCGTAAAATCTTAGCGGTGGGGATAATCGGGCTCCTGTTGTCGGCATGCCATCCCCATCCAAGCCCCCTTTCCGAGAAAACGTCTCCTGCTCCTCCCCCAAACCAAAGTGGCTGTCTCCCCGCCCCAGCAGGTTCGGAAAAGTCCTCCTCTCAGGAAATCCCTTCTTCTCCGGCAAAGCCTACACCTTCCAGTCCTGCATCCGCCGCAGAAAACCAGCGGAGTGGGGGCTTAGATCTTCCGATCAGCGATGAGTCCAATGATGATTTCACTCTTGAGGTCTTCCCGAAAGAGGAGCAAAAACAAGGACCGGATTTCGATATCCCTATCGTGATCAATGCTCAAGTGGAACAGTTCATCCAATACTTCCAGACGACGGCCCGGAAGGTATTCGCCAATTGGCTGGCGCGATCGGAGAGATATATCCCCTTCATGAAGAGTCTTCTGAAAGAGAATGGCCTTCCCGAAGACCTTGTCTATCTGGCCCTGATCGAGAGCGGCTTCAATCCTTATGCCTATTCCAGGAGCAAGGCATCCGGCCCCTGGCAATTCATTTACCTCACAGGGAAAAGATATGGGTTAAGGTCGAACTGGTGGATTGATGAGAGGAGAGACCCCGAAAAATCGACCATCGCCGCGGCCAAATATCTCAAAGACCTTTATGATATGTTTGAATGCTGGTACCTCGCCGCCGCCGGTTATAACGCCGGTGAAAAGAAGATTGCCACCGCGATGAAACGTTATAAGACAGAAGACTTCTGGGAATTGACAAAATATCGATACTTGAAGCGGGAGACCAAAGACTATGTCCCCCAGATGATTGCCGCCGCGCTCATCGCGAAGGAACCGGAGAAATACGGGTTCGCCGGCATCGAATACCAAGAGCCCCTCCGTTACGAGAAGGTCAAGGTGCCCGAGGTCACAGACCTTCGCCTGATCGCCCAGTCCTGCGAGGTGACCGTTGATGAAATCAAAGACCTCAACCCCGAATTGTCGCGCTGGTGCACCCCTCCTAACTTCCCCGAGTACGAGATCAAGATCCCTTTCGGAAAGAAGGGGCTTTTCTTAACAAATTTTGAAGCCCTCTCCCCCGGTGAAAGAATCCCATTCAAAACCCATGCAGTGAAGAAAGGGGAGACCCCTGCAAATATTGCAAGACTTTATCGGGTCGATCTGGAGCCGATCCTTGAGATCAACCGGTTGAACAAAAAGAGCCGCCTCTCCAAAGGAATGGACCTTCTCATCCCCTTGCCGAAAGGCACGGATCAGAAGCCGGAGGGCATGGTTAAGAAAAAATCGAACGGGGCGGACCGGCGTACAAAACCGAAGGAGACGACCTATACGATCAAGAAAGGGGATTCCTTGTGGAGCATTGCCAATGAGATGGGAGTCAATGTCGGGGCCCTCAGCAGCTGGAACAACCTCCACCCGGAAAAGAAACTGATGCCGGGAGATAAATTGGAAATCAGGATGACGAAGGCCTCCGAGGCATTGGACGAGCCCCACGGAAAACGGCCGGAAAAAGAAATCATCTATATCGTGAAAGAGGGAGACACCCTTTGGACTATTGCGAAAAAGTTTAATCTCACCATTTCAGAAATCAAAGCCTGGAACCATCTCAACGGGGCCAATCCGATTCACCCCGCGGATCGACTGAGACTAAAGGTGAGCAGGATGAAGCCTTAAGCTCCAAATTGTTGTGATCCACCCTTTGTCATCCCCCGTGCCGCTTTGACCTCTCTTTTCACCCATGATCCAACAGCCCTGGATTTGCCGATGGGAAGGGATTAAGGCGTCCTTCCTTCAGTTCGGGCGCATTTGACAACGCAGCGGAAATTATTTATATAGGTTAGACTTTTATGTTTAAGGAGCCGACGATGTACACAAAAATGGCGAAGGGTTTCGGTTTGGGTCTGGCCCTTGCGGGCCTTCTCTTTGGCCTCTTCTTCTGTATGAACAACGACCGGGCCAACTCCCTGACCAGCGCTAAAGAGGAAAAAGAAAAAATGACGACGGCGAAGTCCCTCGGCAGGGCCTTCGTGGAGGTAGCCAAGAAAGTCCAGCCTGCCGTTGTCAACATTACGACAGAAAAAACCATTACCATGAGACCCTGGGATCGATACGGAGAAGACTTCTTCAAGGGGAGTCCCTTTGAGGATTTTTTCAAAGGGTTCGGCTTTTCACCCCGGGAAAAAGGAAAGGAATACAGGCATAAGCAGAGAAGCGGAGGGTCAGGGGTCATCGTCGATAAAGAAGGTTACATTCTGACCAACAATCACGTGGTAGAAGATGCGGATAAGATTAAAATACGTCTCAATGACGGAAGAGAGTTCACGGCGACTCTCAAAGGTCAAGATTCAAGAACGGACCTTGCCGTCCTCCATATCAAAGCCAAAGATCTTCCGGTGGCCACCCTCGGCGACTCGGATACACTGGAGGTAGGAGAATGGGCCATTGCCATCGGAAGCCCCTTTGGCCTGGAGCATACGGTGACGGTGGGAGTGATCAGCGCTAAAGGCCGGTCGGGATTGGGGACGGGAACTTATGAAGATTTCATCCAGACCGATGCCTCCATCAATCCGGGCAATTCCGGAGGCCCGCTGATCAATATCGATGGAGAGGTGGTCGGGATCAATGCCATGATCATCCAGCCGGGCACAGGGATCGGATTTGCCATTCCGATCAATATGGCCAAGCAGATTTTGAGCGATCTCATCAAACAGGGGAAGGTCGTCCGACCCTGGCTGGGAATCAGCGTGCAAGACCTGACCCCTGAGATGGCGGAACAATTCCAGGTAAAAGAGAAGGAGGGAGTTCTTGTCGCTCAGGTCCATCAGGGAACCGGCGCCGAAAAGGCGGGGCTCCTTTCAGGGGACGTTATCAAATCGGTCGATGATAAAGCCGTGAAGAACGGCAGTGAGCTGATTAAAGAAATCCAAAAGAAAAAAGTGGGGCAGAAGGTGAAACTGGGTCTGGTCAGGGATGGAAAGCCCACGACCGTTGAAGTTACCACCGCAGCGATGCCGGCTAAACCGGAGGCAGCGAAGGAAAAAGAGAGTGAAGAAAAGTTAGGGGCAAGGGTCCAGGAGCTGACACCCCAGCTGGCCGCCCGATATCGAATCTCAAGCGAAATAAAGCGCGGCGTCCTCGTGGTCGGTGTTGAAGAGGGCAGCCCTGCCGAGGATATAGGTCTTCAGGAAGGAGATGTGATTCTGGAGATCAATCGAAAAAAGATCGAGACGGTGAAGGATTTTGAAAAAGCGGTCAAGGATATGAACATGGAAAAAGGAATTGTTCTCCGCCTTCATCGGAGGGGAAATACCTTCTATCACTCTTTCAAAAAATAACCGTAGGCCGCTTAAGCCGAGGCCTTGACATACCTCATCCTCAAATCATAGAGGATATATTCTATCATCTTCCCCTCTTCCGGGGTAAGGTTTCCTTTTGTCTTCTCTTTCAACATCCCGATGAGGTCGATCGTCTGCTTGGCCAAGGAGAGGTTTTTTGCTGTTTTTTCAGTGAAGGGATCCTGAACCTCTCCCAATTGGATGAGAGCCGAAGTGCTCAAAGAAAAGATGAAATGAGTAAAATCAATCTCAGGAAGGGGTCCCTCCTGGGTAAAAGTACCTTCCCCCGGGGCTTCCTCTGGTCCCCCTTCTTCCTTGGCCTGAGGCTCAGGCCTCTCTTCTTTCTTCGCGCTAAACCTCTTGTCTTTTACAACAAAACCTTTTTCCTCTTCTCCATTTTTCTTATCATTTCCCACGGCAACCTCCAGAAAATCCGCCCCGTATGACAGGCTTTATCTTCATAATTATTTAATAAAATCAAATATATATAAAAAATCCTTGACTTTTAAACCCCTCTTATTATATCCTTTTGTTAGCACTCTATGAGAAAGAGTGCTAATGTCTTTAAGGGGTGATCTAAATGACAAGTCCGCATCTTCCAGTTATCAAGAATTCGTTAGAAACCTATCTGGCTCAGATCAATCGATTTCCGCTCTTAACCCAGGATGAAGAATTTCAGCTTGCCGTAAAATACCGTAAATACGACGATATTGAAGCCGCGCACAAATTGATTACATCAAATTTAAGGTTTGTTGTCAAGGTCGCATTCGAATATAAATCCTACGGGGTAAAAATCCAAGACCTCGTCCAGGAGGGTAATATCGGCCTGATGATGGCGGTTAAGAAATTTAATCCCTACAAAGGGTATCGGTTTATATCCTATGCGATCTGGTGGATCAGAGCCTATATGCAAAATTTTATCATAAAGACTTGGAGCTTGGTTAAGATCGGCACGACCCAAGCCCAAAAGAAGCTTTTCTACAAGATTGGAAAAGTGAGGAAGGCATTGGAATCCGATGGAGAAAACGACAAGAGATATGAGCGTCTGGCCCGCGATTTAGACGTGGCCAAAGAGGATATCATTGAGATGGAGCAGAGGATGTCTTCACGAGACCTCTCCCTGGACGCTCCTTTTGACGAGGGTCAGGAGCTGACCCACCTCGACCTTCTGAAAGAAGAATCTCCAAATCAAGAAGAGGCCATCGGACAGGAAGAAGAGAAAAAGATTCGGGAGCGCGAGGTTCAGAACGCACTGAAGCGTTTGAACGAAAAAGAGGTCTACGTGATCAAGAGCAGGATCATGGCCGAAGAACCCCTCACCCTTCAACAGATCGGAGACCACCTCAAACTCTCAAGGGAGCGGGTGAGGCAGATTGAAGGTGAAGCGTTAAGAAAGTTAAAAAAGGAATTCGGCGACAGAATGGAGCTACAAGCCTGAAGGGGAGGTAAGGGAAATGCCGATTTATGAATATCAATGTTCCCAGTGCGACGAGGTCTTTGAGATCTTTCATAAGATAGACGAAGACTGCAAAGTGACCTGTCCTAAATGCTTGAGGCCGGCGAAAAAATTGATCTCGGCAACCAATTTTGTCCTGAAAGGGCCCGGTTTTTATGTGAACGATTATCCCTCAACAAGTCGAAAGGAAGGGAAAAAGAAGGAGAAAGAAGGGCCGGGAAAAGGACCGAGCGGAAAGGGCGAAGAAAAAAAGCCCGAGAAAAAGGTCGATCCGAAGTAAGCCCCGTCAGAAAAGGCAGGGCTTTGATCATAAACGCTGGGGCTTTCTAACGGGGTAGTTTATTTTTGAGATTTCTGCTTCAATAATTTCGCCACATCATCCAGGATGAATTGCGCCACCTCTTCCTTCGTCATTAGAGGAAGGTCTTTTACCTGGCCCGACGGGTAGAGGACCTTGACCTGATTGGTATCCACGCCAAAGCCTGCTCCCGGCCTGGACACATCATTGGCCACAATAAGGTCGAGATTTTTCTCGAGCAATTTCTTTTTCGCATTGGCCATCAAATCCTCTGTCTCCGCCGCAAATCCGACAAGAATCCGTTTTCCTTTCTTCCTCCCGAGTTCTTCGAGAATGTCCTTCGTTCTCTCCAGCGCCAAGATATATTCGGAGCCCTCTTTTTTTATTTTCTTCTCGCTGGCGGCCTTGGGACGATAATCCGAGACGGCGGCTGATTTGATCACAACGGAAGATCCCTCCAGATGCGCGAAAACAGCCTCCCTCATTTCCTCCGCTGATCGAACGGGAACCCATTGAATATCTCTTCGCGGGGGAGGAAGAGAGCCGGGGCCTGTGATCAAAATAACCTCTGCGCCTCTGCGCCTGGCCATCTTGGCCAGGGCAACTCCCATCTTCCCGGAGGAACGATTGGTGATGAACCGCACAGGATCGATGGGCTCCTGGGTGGGCCCGCCCGTGATCAGGATCTGCTCCCCTTTCAAATCTTTCGGGGACAGAAGATCTTCCATCTTCTCCACCACCTCATTCAATTCGGGGAGCCTTCCCTTCCCGTACCAATGGCAAGCCAACTCCCCTTCCCCGGGATCCATCAGATAATAGCCTATGCCGATGAGGGTCTGAATATTTTTCTGGAGGGCTTTATTCTCCCACATATTGACGTTCATGGAGGGAACCAGAAGAACCGGGGCCCTCGTCGCCATCACCATGGTGGAGAGAAAATCATCGGCAATCCCGTTGGCGATCTTTCCGATGATATTTGCCGTGGCCGGAAGGATAACGACTAACTCTGCCAGATCGGCCAAAGCAATATGCCCGATTTCCGCATCCTCAAGCAGAGCAAAGGGATCGGTCACCACCGGGTTTCCGGAAAGGGTTTGAAAAGTGAGGGGAGTGATGAATTCCTGGGCATTTTCGGTCATGACCACGTGAACATCCACCTCTTCCTTGACCAAAAGCCTGACAAACTCTGCTGCCTTATAGGCAGCAATCCCGCCCGTGACCCCCAAAACAACCCTTTTCCCTTTAAGCATGACTGTTCCTATACCACAAAAAGAGCGGAAACTCAATATTTCTTGGCCACCCAACCTAATGCCTCACTCTGCCATGGAAAGTGAAGCTCCTCGCCCACAGAGCGGGGCTTCCCGGGCACGTAGTGGCGAGCCGAAAGCGAGCAAAGGAGATACCGTTTTGATTGTGCCCCCTGATCCCGTCTATCCCGCTTCGGCGGGACGGGGCCTGTGCCGGTCACTGGGATCGGGCAAGGGGTGTCGGAGAAAATCTTATAGCGGATACCTCAGCTTGTCCCTCAACTACAAGAATATCTTGCCCATCGAAAAGACTGTGCTGTGACGGAGGAAAGTTGCCTTTGCCAATTACGATTTCAAATTATCCGCTTCATAAGATTTTCGATGACATTCCTGCTCGATCGGAAGATCCGATCCACGTTTCAGTGAGCCATTTTCATTCAAACTTGTGAAGCCCCCCGGCCGCAGGCCGGGGCTTCCCGGAAAGGAAATATCATTTTGATTGTGCCCCTTAACCCCGCCTACAAGGCGAGGCTTGCGGGGCACTTACCGGTCAAAGCAAGCGATCTGATCCATACCCTTTCTCGACCTTTCTGAGGGATCTTCATCCGGATATCCCAATGGAATCACGGCGATGACCCGAACGGACTCCGGAATCTTAAGAATCTTCTTAACCTCGTCCTCCTTGAAGGCGCCGATCCAGCACGTCCCTAACCCCAGTTCGTAAGCCTGTAAAATCATAAAAGCACAGGCGATGGATACATTCACCGTAGTGGCGGGCTGACCACACGCCATGATGGCCTTTGGTTCCGTCCCGCAGGCAACGATGACGGCGGGTGCTTCCCCGATAAAAGACTGTCCGAATGCAGCCTTGGCCAGATTCTTCCTTGTCTCCTTGTTCCTTACGACGATAAATTTCCAGTCCTGCCGGTTGCTGGCAGAAGGGGACAGCCTTGCCGCTTCCAGTATTTTTTTCAGTTTTTCCTCTTCGACCTCAGCGGCCTTGTACGCCCTCACACTTCTTCTTTGGCTAATGGCGGTAAAAACGTCCATGCTCGTGTCTCCTCCCTGCTTCCCCCAATCACGTCTCTTTTCAGGAGAGATTCCCTGCTTTAAACGCAAATAGAGGTCGCGTGTTTTGAAGGTCAATAAGGTGAATATCCCTTTCGCGGCGTTCAATATGTTGTGCGCACGGCAGCGCCCCTTACCGGCCAGCCAGGAGCTATGGACGTGCCCCTTTGACTCAGACCATTTCCGGTTTGAGGACCCAGTCGACGGCCCATCTTCCGGCTTCTTTCTTTTCCAGGCAAACGACGGCGCTGTAGCGAAACAGGACTGCCTTTGCCCCCTCGTCGCCGCAGACAAGAAAGGAGGCAAGCTTCTCCAGGAACGGCAGATGGCCGACGATCATAAGATCCCCCGCCTCTGCGGATATCCGTTCGACCCACGGCCGGATATTGTCGTTCGGGTTGAGCCTTTGGCCCATCTGGGCAGGCAGATCCAAGGCGGCCGCGATGATCCCGGCGGTCTGCTCGGCTCTTTTCTTCCCGCTGTGATAGATTTTTGAAGGACGAAACCTCAGCCTTTTCGTCGCGTCGGAAATCTTCCTGGTTTCCTCTTCTCCCCTGGCTGTCAGGGATCGTTCAGGGTCTTCCAGCTCGGATCTGGCCTCTCCATGTTGAACGAGATAGAGCCTCATGGCCATCACCTCCCTTGTAAGATAGTATACCACAATTGACGTCTCAACGGGTTCCTCAATGGTTGCAAGCTCATCCCATGGCCCTGAAAAGGAAAGTAGGTTATAATAGAACATGGAGTTGGGTGGATAAACACGTTTCGGCTGCAACTCAGCTCTGGGATATAACATCTTTCTGAGTAAAATACGGCGTTTACCTTATTTCAATCCCCATGATCTCACTGGGACAATGTACGGGAGCTTAATGTGAAATGCGATCGATGTAGCGGGATGATGATTCATGAGCGGTTTTTCGGCCCCAATGGTCCCTTCTTTAGCTGGCGGTGCTTAATCTGTGGAGAGGTTGTCGATCAGACGATCATAGAAAATCGGGATTATCAGAGCCACGGAGGGGAGTGGGACAGAAGAGGCAAGAAATCGAAGAGATAATCCCATCTCAACCCTCCCAGTCATTTTTCCGCTAACCCATTAACTCATTTACGCGTTAACTCGTCTACGATGAGCAAATAGCAAAGGAAACTATTTGTTTAGATAACTTTCATTAATCAATTCTTCATTCACATCAGACATTGGGTGTTTGAGCATCGAAGAGTGAATGTGATGAGTTTATCATTCGAAATCCGGTGTGAAAAATCCAGCTCTTGCGATTATTCTTCAGGTTCCTTCAGAACAATGACATAATAAGTTACGGTATTTGTCCGTTGTGTTTTCCCGTCTCGAATATATTCAGCGTAACAGTCTATTCTCTTTGAACCCGCAGGAACGTGAATCGGTACTCGGAAGTATGTACGCGACCCATATGTCACATCTTTCTCCTGAACATCAACACAGGATTGACCGTCACCTGGGAAGTTGAAACAAGCTCTGAGAATCTTTGGTTTACGGTCTGCCACAAAATTAATAGTTGTCCAATATTCTACGTTCGCTGAGAGGTTACCACTTTGGGGAACATCCACACTTAATAGCCTGAGTTCGTCTGCACTGGAGGGGGGTTCTTTCTTTCCAATCGAGATAGAGGATCCTTCCGGTCCAGTCGTGATAGTGCCACAGGAAGAAATTACTGACAAGACAGCTACACCCATCAGAACAGCTATTAAGGATTTCATAATCAAAAACCTCCTTCCTATGACGTCCCTTTTTTTTCCTCTTCATCCCCCTGTCCACTCCCTTCACCATCCCCAGCAACTCCTCCTTAGTGAATATCGCTTTCTCTAAAAGTTGCCGATATTTCAGGGTAAATAAGTAATGGCCTCAATCTCTCCTTTCATCGGATGATTCTTTTCGTAGAATTTTTTGTATTCCTCAAGCGAGCTATACGGCCCGTGAATCCCGGTGACTTCTTTATACGGAGTCCCGTAATCCATAATGAAGAGTTTACCCTCCTTCCTAAAAGAACAGACGTAATGATTAAAGCCATAGGGTCGGATGACCAGGATCACAATCTGAGCCTTGTAGGAAGGATTAACCCGATTGAGGGCCTCTTTTGAAAACATGGCAGCATCAATGTAGATTCCCGATTTAAGCCGAAAAGTCTCTTGAGGAGTTCTGGGGATGGGCAACGTCCCCTTAAATTTTTCAAATCTTTCCTTATCAAAGGAAAAATCATTTTCCATCCATTTCACCACATCTTGATAGGATTCCCATTCAGAAACTGTTTCATCATAAGTTTTTTCCGGGGCAGGTTTCATCGTGGGAATTTCTGGTGTTCTTTCTGGAGCTGCTTTTTCTTGAGCGGCTCTCTCTGAAGAGGTCTTTGGGGGGATAGTTTTTTCTGGCGGAGTTTCCCTCGGATATACTCGCACTTTGGCGGGGGCACAGGCAAGAGCGGTAAGTATACAAAAAACCAATAATAAGAAAGGTATCCCGAAATAGTATTCTTGTCTGTTCATTTGGCTCCCCACCTTCACCATCCCCAATAACTCTTCCTGGGTGAAGATCCCTTTCTCGATGAGTAACCGTCAGAATCATTGAGCAGCCAGAATCTCCCGGCCGAAATGATCTTGAAACCATCTTTTCAAGCCCGGAATCTCTTCCATCTCCTTTATCGACCGGGGATTTTTCAAGGCGAGACCATTGATCATGGCGTTGTTTAAAAGGATTCCAGGCTCCATCCCTAAATTTTTTGCCCGCATATCCCGCCACGTTTTGAGTGCTTTGACCCTTCTGCGTACGGGGGATGACACATCCGGCTTTGCCTCCCGGGGGTATACCGGAAGATCTTCATCGGGAATGGCCATGGCCCGGTGAATTTCATGCAGCAACCGTGTTCCATATCTGTCGATTTGCTTTCGGCTCAGGACTTTTTCCGTTTCCAATTCTTCCAGGCGCAAAGGTTTTTTCATAGCCAATTCCAGGAGGGGTTCGTTGCGGAGCACCTTGAAGGGCGGAAGGTCCGACTTCTGGGCCAGGGCCTCCCGGAATTCCAGCAAAGCCTCCAGAACCGCAAGACTCTTGGGATCCAGGAGAAAAGCCCCTTTCACTTTCAGGTAAAGCGGGCCATGGTTGGGGGGCGTGAAGCGGACCTTAGTCAGAAATAGGCATTCTTCCTCCACCCAGGATAACCGTCTCTTCTCTTCCAGTTCCTTTTCCAGCATACGGGCCAGGGGAATCAGGTACCTGCCGTCCATCACTGCGTATTCCACCATCTCCGGGGAAAGGGGCCTTTGGGACCAATCGGCCCGCTGATATTTCTTATTCAGCTCCACATGGAACCGGCTTCGCAGCGACGCTTCCAGGCCGCTCTCCCGGAGGCCCAGAAACTTACAGGCCAGCTGCGTATCGAAGAGGTTCTCGACCTCGAGCCGAAAGTCCCGGTACAGGGAACGGATATCATAATCCGCCCCGTGGAATACCTTGCGGATGCGGGGATTGGAGAAAACGGCGTGTAAAGCGGAAAGATCCCTCAGCGCCAGAGGATCCATGAGATAAGAGGCGGATTCCGTAGCGATCTGTAGAAGGCAAACCTTTTCGAAGTAGTGGTGCATAGAGTCCGCTTCCAGGTCAACCCCGATGATTTCGGCCTGACCCAGAATCCGGGCAGCCCCTTCCAATTGCGGAAGGGTCTCGATCCATTCATGGGACAATGTATTTCCATCCATCGTCTTTGCCGATCCCTTTCCGATCGTTCAAGCCCCCAGGATAACTTACTTTGCGAGGAAACCCAAGTCTCCCCTCCAGGGGATCAGTCGCGGTGATCCGTGTTTTAAATCACTGGATTTGTGCTGCCGATTCTCCGGCGAGATATCCCGTAGAAAATGCAGCCTGCAGGTTATACCCTCCAGTCGTTCCATCCACATCCATCATCTCGCCGCAAAAAAATAAACCCTGCACTCTCCGCGACTCCATGGTCCGGGGATCTATTTCTTCTAACGATACGCCCCCCCGCGTGATGGTCGCCTCTTCAATGGGCCTCGGTTTTGTTATATTGATTCTGAAATCTTTAAAACATAAGACGATTCTTTTTCGTTCCTCACGGCTGATTTGACTGCATCGCTTACCCGGCTCGACGGCGCACCGGCGTTCAAAGAGCGGCACGAACGATTTTGGCAGAGCCTGTCTCAAATACTGTGAAAGGGTTTTTGTGCCGGAGGATTCAAACTCCCGCTGAAGGATAGGGTCAAGTTCTTGGGCTGACTTCGCCGGCCTGAGTTGAAGTGAAAGGGCAACGGGGCTGCCGGCGGCCAGCGCATCGATAACGATCCCGCTAAGAATAAGGACGGTGGGGCCGGATACACCGAAGTGTGTGAACAGGATGTCGCCCTTCTCTGAAGCCTTCTTTTTTCCGTCCGCGAACACCGAAAGCGAGATGTCTTTAAGCGTTATCCCCTGCAACTCCTCAAGAAATGGCTCGTCCGACTCAAGCGCGACGAGACCCGGCGTCAGCGGCACAATCGAATGTCCGCATTGTCTTGCCAGCTTGTACCCGTCGCCGGAAGATCCGGTTTTCGGATACGACAGGCCGCCCGCGGCAACAATTACTTTTCCAGCTTTCAACACGCTGCGGTCGGAACACCTCACACCGCTGGCGCGTAACGTTTCTCCGGGCTGGATAATAAGTTTTGTTACGACGGTATTGTGAAGGAGTCGAACGTGGCCGTCATCTATATATTGACGCAATACGGCAAGCACGCTTTCAGCACGATGATCGGCGGGGAAGACCTTCCCGTCAGGATCCACCCCCATCTCCAGTCCACGGGAGCTGAAGAAATGGGTCAAATCGCGGTTCGAAAATACGGTGAATGCCCGATAGAGAAACCTGCCATTCTTCCCAAAGGCATTAACGAATTCCTTCAGGCCGGCCTTGTTGGTGATGTTGCACCGGCCGCCGCCCGTCAGGAGCAATTTGTTCCCCAGGCGGTGTGTCTTTTCAACGAGCATTACTTTCGCGCCCCGCTCCGCTGCGCGCCCCGCTGCCATCATGCCGGCAGCGCCTCCCCCCACGACAATAATGTGCGGTGTAGTCCAATTCTCTTGAGTGATCATCTTATTTCTGTGAAAGGATTTGACCCCCTTCCTCTTTTCTCACATAATTTTTTTTAACCCGACCGACCTCACCACTTTCTAAGCGGACTTTGAACAATTAAAACCCGCAAGCCTGCTTTTATATCCGGACGATTTGTACCGCCCACGCGTCACCTTCCATCAAGGATTATTTTAACCCCAAATTTGCAGCCCGAAGTCCCAAATCTTCCCTATTTTTCCCGTAAGTAACTTATGCTTCAAAAAGTCAGCTTTGAGCTTTTGGCTTTATGCTTTCAGCTTTGAACTTTGAGCTTTATGCTTTATGCTCCTCAGCCCTTACGATGATTTCTTCTTTCTGGTGGCTTTAGGTTTTGATGCAGGCGCAGCCATTTCCTTGAAGGTGTTCTCCCACCTATCGATCATGGTTTTCAGCTCATCCAATTTAGCTTTCGCGTCGGCAGGCGCCGGGGCGATCATCTTTCGCGAGTTCCCTAAGCCCTCTTTAATCGCTTTGGCATCGGCCGTCCAGGCCTTTTTCTTGTCTTTCAGTTTCTTCTCCATTTTTTTGGCCGTGACACGCAATTTTTTCCATTCCCCCTCAAGAGTTTTCAGGGTCGCCTTCGCCTGATCGGCAACAGCCTTCTTTCCGGCCTCAACGGCTGCGGCCGCCTTTTCAAAAGCAGCCTTAGCCCCGATATAACTCTCTTTCGCTTCCCTGTACTTCTCCTCTTTCATCTGGGATTCTGCGGTATCCCATACCCTCCTGGCGGCTTCCAAATCAGCAGAGGCATATTTATCTGCACCGGCTGAGAGAGCGGCATCCATCGCTTTCTTGGCAGCCTCTCTTTCTGCCCTCGCCTGATCGGCAGCAGCC
>JBAVGF010000149.1:0-33368 GCA_049684675.1 Thermodesulfobacteriota bacterium
AATAAATATCTTTGTTAAACTTATGGCTCAAATTAATCATCCCAATAAGTTGCCCCTTTGAAATGAAAGGAATGCTTACCTCCGCTTCCAATGAAGACATTCCGTTGCTGACATCATTTAATTCCGGAATATGGGCCCACTTGGCCAATTCTTCCCGAATGATAATCTCTCTTACTTTTTGTAGATAGCGGGGTAGGGGATCATCCTTTGGAAGCTGACGAGTTGAATCGGTCATTTTAATATTTCTTGATTCAAATAGAGAATAGCCCCCCTTTTCCTCGTTCCACAAAAATAAAGACGCCTTCTCAACCCCCATGGTTTGAGCGATTGTCTCAATAATATTTCTTGAAAGAGATTGCAAATCGAGGATCGAAACCATGGCCTTGCTGAATTTCGCCAAGGTTTCACGGTAGTCATAGCGATTCTTAAATAAAAGCTGCTCCACCACTTTTTCGGTCTGGGGCTTAATTCTATGAAACAGAATCGCCACTAACAAAAGGAGGAATAAAACAAAACCTGAAAAAAGATAATGGATATGTCCATTGATAAGTTTTTGGAAAAGGAGGATTAGGATGCAAGACGGGACAAATAGGAGTACTAACAGAAGGACATAAGTAGTTCCTTTCTTTAATACGATATTAATATCCATCAAACGATGTCTGACAATGGAATAAGTCGCAAAACCAACATAGATTACTGTTAAAGATGGCCCCAGCCAATTAAATCTTGAGATCCCGGTCATGGGTAGCAATAGATTTGCACCCACTCCAAACCCGGCTGTCAGAAACATACCCACCAAGCAGTATTTGATCTGGAGTCTGCCGATTCCAATGGCCTTTCTGTACGATCTTATTAGGAAGAAAAAACCTAAAAGGAGATAGCAAATTAAATAGATCGAGAAGAAGTGATAAAACGGTCCATAATTAAACATTTGCTTGCCTGTACCCGGAGAAGACACAATTTGATCTGTAAATGACAAACCAAAAAATAATAGGGGTGGTAAACTCAATAAAATTATTTTAAAAGATTTAATATCTACCTGCTTTCTGGGAAAAACCAAGCTAAATAGAAGAAATGCAAAAGGAGTAACTCCTGATGTCGCAAAACTCATTCTTCCCCAGAACAACGTCGTTGGTACTCCTAAATAAATCATTAGAAGACTAAATCCCCAGCCGGCACAAGCCCAACCAAGAGCAGAAAAGATTAAATTTATCCTCTTATGTGCTTGGCTTTTAAAAAAAACTAAAACCCCCAACCCCAAATTTACAAAAAATGCAAATAGTAAAAATAATTCTGGGATTAACAAATTTATCCCCCAAATAAATGATAAAATTTATTTGAACTTACCCACGATTATCACTGTATGACTCCCAGCAAACCCATGCGCATTCATGAGCGCTGTGTTTACTTTACCACTTCTAAAACGGTTTTGAACGTAATCCAGATCACAATCTTCGATTGGATTTACAAGATTGATAGTCGGAGGAATAATACTTTTATCAATAACTAAAAGGCATGTGATCATTTGAAGAATTCCAGTAACGGAGAAAGATTGCCCTGTAATTGGTTTAATGGAGGAGACAGGAATCTGATATGCTGATTCTCCAAAGACTTTCTTAATGGCAGATGTTTCATTCAAATCATATTCCGGAAGCCCATTACCATGGGCATTTATATAATCAATATCTTGAGGTCTAAGATGGGCGTTCTCTAAAGCCCTTTTCATGGTAATTGATGCGGCATCGCCGCTTGGATCTATTTCAAATAAGGAATAAGATTCGTTCCCCGAAGCATACCCTAAAATTTCACCATATATCTTTGCCTCTCTTTTTAGGGCTTTTTGAAGTTCTTCAAGAACCAAAATAGCACCGCCTTCGCCAAGTACGATTCCGTCTCCAGTTGTGTCAAATGGTTTCAGTGCTCTCTCGGGTTCTCTATTTTGTTTTGTAAGAATCCCACCAGCACAAAAGAGACCAACATTACAGGGAGTGATAGGAGCCTCACCAGCTCCCGCAAGCATGATTTCAGCATCTCCTAATCTAATGGTATTGTAAGCTGAGTAAATTGCATCAAGGCCTGAATTGCAGGCGGAGGATATTGTTGTATTTGGTCCTTTGAGCCCAAACTCACAGCTTATAATCCCAACAGCAGAATGAGTACAAATTACTATGGCACCATATGGATTTAATCTTTTAATTCCCTTTTCCATAAAAATTGGATACTGAGCCTCTATCCAATCTCCCCCTCCAATTCCAGTCCCGATAATTACTCCAATGCTATAAGGGTCTATTGAATCCAAATCTATATTTGAATCCTCAAACGCCATTTTTGAAGCTGCCAAAGCGAATTGGGCGAACCTGGCCAATCTTTTTGCAGTTTTTGGGTCCATGTAATCGGTAGGCTCAAAATCTGGAACTTCGGCAGCTACTTGACATGGATATGAGGAGGCGTCGAAACGGGTGATCCTTCTAACCGCAGATCGCCCCTTCACTAATGAATCCCAAAAATTATCTATTCCAATACCGTTAGGAGCAACCACTCCCATGCCAGTTATGACCACCCTCCGTTTTTCCATTGATCTTGGCTCCGCCCTCTTGCCACCGGAAAGGAGTTTTGTGAAGGCTATCTCAAAGTCATTTTAACGATTGTGATATTAATATAAGCATTTTTGGAATTTGTCAACAATTTTGTACACGAAATCATAAATATCTTTATTGCTTGACATTTTACCGCTTCTTCCATACGGTTCTATCTACAAAGCTATCATTGGATGAGTTCTACGAGGAATTCCTCGGGCTCTACCGCCGAGCCTATCCGTTTAAGAAGTTCGTCAAATCGATAGCCCAAGGAAGGCTTTCATGTCCCGAAGAATGATTTATTTGAATTTTAAGTTGCAGAAACGGATGGCTTCGTTAAGGAGCCATCATGATTTGATAAGAAGAGCAAAGCCCACTTTACAATAGATGCCCTGGAGACCAATGCGCTCCTGGATCACACCGAATCTGGTTCGTACCGTAAGAATACCTTTAACATCAATACGTACTGTATTGCTGTTCAGCTGTTTCTGCTCACCCCCTTTATATAAACAGGTAGTCTCTAATAAAAGGACACAAATGGGTTATCGCATAACAAGGACCATCTTGTACAAAACTCTTCCAGGCGCGTTATTTTCTAACCCGGGCTTATCTCATGAATAAAGAGACAGAATTTTAATTAAATAACAATAAGTTATAAAACATCTTGAAGAGATTGTGAAATTATGCTATTTTTAATCAATTAACTTCGAGGAGAATGGTATGCATATCGATGAAGATAAGAAATTTGATAAGAGGAATATTGTAAGGAATATCAAGAACGGGATAATTACCCAAAAGGATTATGAAATCCTCCTGTCGAAGCTGCCGGACGCAAGTGAGAAATTATTTAATCCCGAAGAAAACCCGGCCGTTTTAGACGAAATCAAATCAAAAAAAGAGAGTGAAGCTTCGTTTAAAAAGAAGGGGGTAAGAAGGAAGGTAAAGGGGAAGGGGAAGTAATCATGCCGATTTATGAATATCGCTGCAATGAATGCAAGAGGGAATTCAGCGAATTATTTCTCAGTTCAAAAGAGGCCCGTAAAGTCAGATGTAAGCACTGTAATGGTCGAAATCTACATAGGCTAGTTTCTTCGTTCCGTGTCCATCAAACCGAGGAATCACGATTGGCAAACCTCAACACCTCAAAGACCAAAGGAGATGCGTTTTATAAAGATTCAAGAAATGTTGGACTTTGGGCTAAAAAAAGGATGAAGGAATTGGGCGTGGATTTGGGACCAAAAATGGATGAAATCGTTGAAAGAGGAAGGACGGGAAAGATTCTTGAGGAATATAACAAATAGGTTCAAAGTTTTTGGGTTAAGGTTACGGTTAAGAAGCCCGTTTAGTTTAAGGTCAGAGCGTCACGTCAAGTTTTTAAAAGTAACGACCTAAGCGAACAACGATACGGGCGTCGTTGCCCTTGCCGTTGGACGGAACTTATTTTCTATGCAAGCAATGGAAGACAAAGACTACTATAGAATTCTCGAAGTGTCGAGGGATGCCACCGAGGATCAAATAAAAAAGAGTTATCGAAAATTTGCGATGCAGTACCATCCCGACAGGAACCCCGGCAATAAAGAGGCAGAGGAAAAATTTAAGATAGCTTCGGAAGCGTATGAAGTTCTTAGAGACCCGGAGAAAAGGGAGATTTATGATCGCTACGGGATAGAAGGTTTGAAGGGCACTGGGTTCACGGGTTTCAGGGGGTTTGAAGATATTTTTTCCGCCTTTGGAGACATATTCGAAGACTTTTTTGGCTTCGGGTCTACCGGTAGACGTAGGACAAGGGCACGCCAAGGCGCGGATTTGAGATATGACCTGAAGATCTCATTCCATGATTCGGCCTTTGGTAAGGAAGCCGAGATTGAAATACCCAAGAATGTTGAGTGCGACGCCTGCAATGGAACCGGGGCTAAACCCGGAACTTATCCCACCGAATGCCCGAGCTGCAGAGGAACAGGACAGGTAACGCGCTCACAAGGATTCTTCACAATCAGTACAACCTGCGGCCATTGCAATGGAGAAGGAAGTATTGTTGCTCATCCCTGCAAAGAGTGCCGCGGACATGGAAAACTGAGAAAGAAAAACAAAATACAGATAAAAATTCCTCCGGGTGTCGATACCGGATCCAAATTGAGAATTCGGGGTGAAGGGGAAGAAGGACAAAGAGGAGGCCCTCCCGGAGACCTTTTTGTCTTTATTTTTGTAGAGCCGCATGATTTTTTCTCAAGGGACGGAGATGATATTGTTTGTCAGGTGTCAATCAGCTTCCCGCAGGCTGCTTTAGGGGGCGAAATTGAGGTTCCTACTTTGAATGGTGAGAGAAAGCTGGCTATTCCTAAAGGGATTGAAGGCGGCGAAATCTTGAGAATAAAAGGGGAAGGATTCCCGAAGATAAGAGGCTATGGTCGGGGAGATCAAATTGTTCAGGTAATGGTGAGGACGCCGAAAAATTTGACCAAAAGACAGGAGGAAATATTGAAAGAATTTGATGAGGTGAGTAGGAGGAGGGGCAAGGAAGAGGACGGTTGGAAGAGGTTGTTTAAGGCGGAGAATTGAAAGTTTACATAATATATCTTATCAGACACTGCCTTGGAATCTAAGAATTTAATATCAGGGATTATTCTTTGCGGCGGCAAGAGCATCCGGATGGGAGAAAACAAGGCCTTCTTACAAATCGAGGGGGTCCCTATCATCAGCCGAATCTACGACTTATTTAAAGAATTGTTTCAGGAAGTCATTATCGTCACCAACCACAGAGAATTTTTCCGAAATTTTGATTCAAAGATCTGCGAGGATCTAATCCCGGATAAGGGAGCATTAGGGGGTTTGTACACGGGAATATTCTTTTCTTCTTTCCACTATTCTTTTTGTGCGGCTTGTGACATGCCTTTCATAAAGAAATCTCTAGTTCAGTATTTGATTAAAAATATACAGGATGATGATGTGCTTGTCCCTCGAACAAAAGACGGATTTCAGCCCTTGCACGCCATCTATTCTAAGAACTGTTTGCATCCAATAAAGAAGATTATTGAGGATGGTGGATATAAGATAATCGATTTCTATAGAATGGCCAGGGTCAGGATCGTTGAGGAAGATGGATTCCTTTATTTAGACCCTTTTAGAGAATCGTTTATTAATGTAAACACACCGGAAGAACTACTCTCCCTTAGAAGAGAAAAGGAATTTCGTCTGAAATGAAGAAAAGAATAGCTTTTGGATTCATCCTCGCATTTTTTGTCTCGAATTTCTTTTTTATTCCGGCAGCTCAGCCCAGGAATCTGGGCGAAGACGGACAATTGATATGGGTAGGGATCGGAGCCTTCAAAGACGGTTTTTATGATATCGCCGAGAAACAATTTACGAATTTTGTAAGCGTTTACCCTAGACACGATAAGGTTTTTGACATTTACTATCTTTTGGGCAGGACGCTATTCATCAAGGGAAAGCTGAAAGAAGCCAAGAAGGTTTTCTCAAAAATTATCAATGATGGTAGCCATTTCGAAAACATGGATTATGTTCTTCTGGGAATGGCAGAGTTGGAGATGAAGTTAGGCAATCGGGATGAGGCGACGAAGCTTCTCCTCTCAATCATTCAGAAGTTTCCAAAATTTGACCAGATCGATTATTCCTATTATCTCTTAGGACTGCTTGAACTCGCATCGGATCATTTCCCCGCCGCAGAGTCAACTCTTAAAAAGGTTTCTGAATACTCCAAGAATGATGACTTAATTCGCTCCTCTTTTTTCTGGTTAGGCATCGTGTCCTTTAAGCAGAAGCGGTATGAAACGGCATCCGGTTATTTTCAGACACTGTGGGAAAACCCTCGATCTACCCCACCGGAATACTTGAAATATACCTTATTCTGGCTGGGCGAGTCGCAACTAAAATCGGGTAGGATTGATGAAGCCAAACAACACTATCAGACATTCTGCGACCGATTTAAAAGGGACCCTCTCGTCCCAGAGGCCTCATGGAGGATGGGCCTCTGCGAATACCTGCTCGGGAATTTCAAAAATTCCATAGAAAGCTTCCAATTATTTAAGAATCAATTCAAGGATTCCCCCCTTCTCATATACAACCACTATTTACTCGGAAAAATGCTCCTGATGAACGGCGACCACCTCTCTTCGATTAAAGAATTGAATTCGATTCTTAATGCCTCGCAAGAAAATAGCTGGGGAGGGGTGTCCCTCCTCACCCTTTACTGGAATTACATCGGATTAGGTGACTTGGACGGGGCCAATCGAGTTTTCCAGCGATTGCAAAAATTAAACCATTTCGAGGACGAGAAGATATTTATTCAATGGTTGAACGCCGAAATCTTCTATGCCGGAGGGGAAATATCGGAATCCCTCCCCTATTATTTCAACATCCTCAATTCACGCTTTAGAGAAAAAGCCCTCTTCCAGATAGGAAAAGGATATTTTTTCGAGGGTAAATTCAGAGAATCCATCACTAATTTAGATATCTTGCTTCTTGAATTCCCGAATTCCAAATATCTTCAAGAGGGTTTATTTATTAAAGGGGAATGCCTCGTCAAATTAGGCAATGTCGATCAGGCATTAGAGGCGTACAGCCTTATCGTTCGACAGAATAGAAAGAAGAACCCCTGGCACCTTTTTGCTCTCACTCAAATGGGGTGTATCTATTCATTTCGAAATGAACAGGACAAAGCTGAAATTGCCTTTAAGAGAGTGATGGAGGATTTCCCCGATCATCCTCTGTTTTACCGCGCCGCATTGCAATTGGGAAACCTAACTTTTGGCAAGAAGAATATTGTTGAGGCACTCCGTTATTACTCAATCGTTCTAAAAGGAAACATCTTAGAATTATTCGGTGAAGCTTACTTCGGTTTGGGTGAAATATTTTATCAGCAAGGGAAATATGAAAAAGCCCTTAACAATTTTGAGACGGCGATGCAATATTTGAAGGAGACCTCGTCATGGTTCTTTCTCACCCATTTAGAAATTGGGAATTTAAAAAGGAGAGGGGGAAAATATGAGGAGGCGAAAAAGTCCTACCAGATCATCCTCGATCAATCAAAAGATGAAGAGATGAAGATAGCCGCCAAAGAATTAATGAATCGGATGGAATCCCGTTGAGCTTTGATTATACAGAATGAGATACAGGGCGGGCTTCTTTACCGTAACCTGGAACCTCGTAGCATTTTCATGGAATCGGAAAGGGTTACCATTCAAGAGATGGATAACGAAGACTTGGGTGAGGTTCTCTCAATAGAGACCTTCGATCCCCTCACCCCTTGGTCGAGAGGAATGTTCATTGAGGAGATGCGAAATGCTTTTTCCTTTTGTTTTGTGATCAAGAGAGAGGACGGGCCCAAACAAGGTCTGATCGGTTTTATCTGTTTTCGGAATATGTCAGAAGAATCCGAGCTTCTCAAGATTTGTGTGCATCCTGATTACAGACAACTGGGTGTCGGCAAAAACTTGATGAAATTCTATATTGATTTTAGCCGCGAGAGGGGAACCAAGACTTTTTATCTCGAGGTCTTTTCATCAAATCACTCAGCGATCCATCTCTATCAATCGTTTTCTTACCAATCATCGGGAATAAGGAAGAAATTCTATCAAGGAAAATATGACGCTCTCCTTATGACGAAAAAGGCTTAGTCAAACGTATTTAAAATTTTCCCAATTCTAAGCCCCTCCCACTTCGATGCCTACTGGTAAGCAGGGAATCCCCTGCCCTGCCCGAAGCGGCCTCACGCAGGAAGGCACAAGGGAGGGGAGATTATTGGGGAACCTGTCAAACGTTGGCGTGAAAATCCAAAATATTTATGCCCCTTCTGACTGACGGAACGGTTGTATCGAATAAGAGAATCAAATCGATCTATTATCTATTGGGGATAGACTGTCCTCGAATTGCCGACCCGATCAAGCCCGGCCAGTTTGTTATGCTTAAAGTTTCCGATGATTGTTCTCCCCTTTTGAGACGTCCCTTCAGTGTTTATAAAAGCTACTCGGTCAGCCATCTGGAAAAGAGGAAAAGAGGCACCTTATTCATCCTTTATAAAGAAGTGGGAAAAGGGACTCGAAGAATGACAGCTTTGAAGAAAGGACAGAGGGTGGATCTCATCGGTCCATTAGGAAATGGATTTACCCTTCCTCCCCTTCCCTCTTCTGGAAACAATATTTTGATCGGAGGGGGAATGGGGATCGTCTCACTTTATCCCTTAGTTGAAGCATTCAGAGGGAGACAATTTTTTGTTTTTATCGGAGGAAAGACAGAACACGATATTTTGTGTGTCGACGATTTTGAAAAATTCAATTCAAATGTTTTTGTCGCCACAGAAGATGGAAGTCTGGGCTTCCAGGGAACGGTCGTTGATCTTTTTTTATCCCAAAGAAAAAGATTTAGAAGAAATGAAAAATACTACCTCTACGCTTGCGGGCCGGTTGCGATGTTGAAGGCCTTGGCAGGAGCCGTAAGAATTGAAAATTTTATAAGCCAGGCCTCTCTCGAAGCAAGAATGGGATGTGGCTTCGGAGCCTGTTGGGGATGCGTCGTCAGAACGAAACATCCTAAAACACCTTATCAACGGGTCTGCGAAGACGGCCCTGTTTTCCGGTTAGAGGATATTACCTGGGAATAAGAGCGCTTCTGTGCAAGATATTGATCTCACCGTAAAAATTGGGAAGATGACGCTCAAGAACCCCGTGATCGTTTCCTCGGGGACATTCGGGTTTGGTGAGGAATTTGAAGATTTTTTCGACCTGAATCATCTGGGCGCGATCATCCCCAAAGGAATCTCATTAAAACCTATGAAGGGGAATCCTCCGCCTCGAATTTTTGAGACGGAAGGTGGAATCCTAAATTCCATCGGACTCCAGAACCCCGGTTATAAAGAGTTTATCAGGAATAAATTACCCTATTATAAGAATCTAAAGACCCATCTCATCGTCAACTTTTTCGGGAATACTGAAAAGGAATATGTGGAATTGGCCAGACGTCTTGATGGCCTTCCCGGCATTTCAGGCCTCGAGATGAATATTTCCTGCCCCAATATCAAAAGGTGTGGAATTGTGTTTGGCACCGATCCACGAATGGCCTACCGCCTTGCCCGGGCAGTAAGAAAAGCAACAGCATTGACTTTGATTGCAAAATTATCACCCAATGTTACGGATATTGCATTAATGGCCAAGAGCGTGGAGGAAGGTGGAGCAGATGCCGTCTCTCTTGTGAATACCTTCCGAGCGATGGCCGTTAATATCCATACCAGGAAACCGGAATTGGGGAACATTATCGGAGGCCTCTCGGGCCCGGCCATAAAGCCGATTGCAGTGAGAATGGTTTGGGAGGTCAGTCAGGCGGTCAACATTCCTATTATTGGGATGGGGGGCATTATGAGCGCCGGGGATGCGATCGAATTCATTCTGGTAGGGGCTTCCGCGATTCAAATCGGAACGGCCAATTTGACTAATCCAAAAACAGGGATGGAAGTCATTCAGGGGATAGAGAAATACCTCGTCCAAAATAAAATAAGCTGTATTCAAAAATTAATTGGCGCTTTTGGATAAGAGAAGCCCCCGGCTCATCCTTGGGAAGAATTACCGGGGGGCACTCTTCTATCAGGGACCTCGTAAAAGGTGACCCCTTAAACTTCATCTTTCATGATCTTAGGCGAGATAAAAATCAATAAATCTTTTCTATTGTCCTGCTTGTTTTCTCTTTTAAATAACCAGCCGAGCAAGGGAATCTTATTGAAAAGAGGGATTCCTTCATTCTGAATCTCTTTGTCAATCGTGTAGATCCCTGCAATCGCGACGACCCCGCTGTCTTTGATCAGGACTTCGGAGATCGCCTCCTTTTTATCAATGCTGGGTACACCCTGGACCGTGATGGATGTATCCGGAGCATCCTTCTTCACTTTGACGATCAACTTGATGGTTCCATCATTTGTAACATGAGGGGTCACCGTTAATTTGATATTGGCATCGATAAAGTCAGTGGTGACGGTTCCTTCTGTCGTCAACTTCAGATAAGGAATCCTGAGCCCCTGTTCGATAGATGCCTCTTTGTTGTCGAGAGTGGCAATTTTAGGACTTGAGATAATCTTAACGTCTCCTTTGTTTTCATGAGCCGAGACAGTGACATCCAATTCTTGTATTGTTCCACGGCTGAAAATAGCTGCTAGGACACCGGCTGCCCCCTGCCCTGTAGCGCCTAAACCTTGCCGGGGAACAGCGGCGAGATCAACAACTCTATTGACTGGGCTTCCCAGACTCGTGCCGGACGTACCTCCTCCTACCTGGCCCCTTGCCCCTGCCTTTCCGAGCAAAAACCCCCATTGCACGCCCAACTCATTTTGAAACGAAAGGTTGGCTTCGATGATCCTTGCTTCAATCAAAACCATGGGTGTTTTTGTATCCAGAGCTTTCACTAAATTTTTGGCGGAGGGAATGCTTCTCGAGATATCTTTGATAATTAATGTGTTGGTTCTCTCATCGACCTTGACGTCCCCCCGTTCACTCAGAACACTCTTCACTTGAGGCATGATTTCTTTTGCCGTAGCATAGTTGACCGGGATAAGCTCGTTCACCAGCGGCTCCAACCCTTCTTTCGATTTTTGCTCCTGGAGCCTTGCTTGGTCTTCTTTTCTCAGCGCCTCCACTGGGGCAATTCGTACCACATTCCCAACCTGCCTCTTATCGAGGTTCTTGGATTGCAAAATGATCTCGAGGGCTTGATCCCAGGGGACATCTACCAGTCTCATGGTAATCTTTCCGGTCACCTCATCCGCCACAATAATATTCAAATTGCTTACCTCAGCGATTAACCGAAGGATATTTTTAATATCCGCATCCTTGAAATCGAGAGATAATTTTCTTCCTGTATAGACTTTTTGTGGGAATCCTCCTTCGGAAACCCTTTTTTCCTCTTCAATCTTCTTTGCCACCGGGGTTCGAGAAGCAGGTTTTTCCTCAGCCTTCATCTCCCGCTTCTTTATTCCCGGGGCTGGCTTCACTTCCTTCTTGACTTCCTCTTCCTTCTTAGGCTCAACTATCTCTTCTTTCTTCACCTCTTGTGGCAGGGCTTCTGCCTTTGCCTCGATCTTTTTGGGCTTTTCCTTGATATCGATAAAGATCTCCTTGCCTTCTTTGGTTATCTCATAGGGGGCTTCCTCTCCTAACTTAACTAAGACTCGAATATCGTTTGTTTTTCCCACCTTGACATTCTTAAGATCGACGTAATTGACAACGCTATTGAAAGCACTTGTGTCCAGTCCTCTCAGAAGATTTTTGGGAACAGAGGCGTTCTTCACCTCAATGGCAATCACATTCTTTGAAGGAGCGGAGGACTCAAATTGTGGATTTTCTTCAGAAAGGGAGAGGATGACCCTCGATTTATCATCCTTCTGCTTAAAATCGATCCCTATCAGAGTGCTTGGCTTACCCGGTGTCGGACGACTTTCCGCTTGAGCTTTCTGAAGAGTGGGAGGAGACTCCTTGCCCGATTTCTCCTGAATATAGATCTGGGGTTCGGAGGGCTGTGGAATATTCCCAAGGGAGACAATCAACCTATCATCAATCCGGTTGACCTGATAGGGGGGAAGCTGAGGTTTTTGAGAATCGAAAACGAGCCTCAGTTTTTCCGGGTAATGTCCGATGCGAACCGCTTTGATCAAAGGATTTTTGACGTTAAAAGAGTTTTTACGCGTGTTTACCCCCCAAATGTCCAAGACCAGTCTTGGAGGCGAATCCAGTTTGAAGGTATCGAAGTTTCCGATCTTCCCGTCGGCCAAAATATTGAAAAGGATAAAATCTTTTTTCTCCTCAAACAAAACGTTGACCACTTTCTTAGCCTTATTCATAGGCGGTGGCGTTGGAAGAGGTTCTTCTTTCTTTGTTTCCACGGCCGGAACTTCCACCTTCATCTCTTTTAATGCCTCTTCCTCTTTCTTACCCTCCTTGGCCTCCGGGACCTTCTTCACTTTTTCGACATCGATGATGAGACTCTTTTCTTCTTTCGAGATATTATAGTTGGTCATTTGGAGAAGACTGATTTCAATTCTTCCTTTGTCATCATATTGCGTGGTCTGCACTTCTCCAATCGTTCCATTATCGATCTTGAGGGGACTTTTAATTTCTCTCAAATCAATATTGGGAACATCGATGGCAATCCTGAGCGGGTCGGACAATAATTTATAAAATGGGGAGGCGATGGGCTCAGACCCTTCAATTTGAATTTTTGTATAATTTTCTTCTTCAGCAAAAGATATCTTCTGGATAGTGGAAACCTTGGCACCAGGCGCCGAAGTATCCGGTTTGGGCGTTTGCACCGAGGCATTCTCAGTGGCACAACTTGCGACAAAGAACAAAAGAAAAACCCCGAAAGTCATTATTAGGATCTGGGAACGTTTCATGATTCTCCTCCTTCTTCAACTTTGTGAAGAAATAGTGAAATCTCACTCGTTTTTGTCTGGCCAAAAATATCCTGATAGACCTCTTGAATGATCACTGTATCCTTAAGGATTTTGGTTACCTTTCCGTCATTTCTCCCAACCCACGTCCCTTTCTTTAAGAAATAACCTTTCCCTGTTGCATCCTCGACAAGGGCAATATTCCCGTCCGAAGTGGAAATGATGGCCACGAGTTTTAATTGGCTGATATCGAATTTCTGCAAAGGGGTGGCGGCAGCGGTTCCCCCTCTGGAGGTTAATTGGATGAAGGGTTTAAAAGGATCCGGTTTTCCTGCCGGGTTATAGGAATACTCCGCTTCTTCCTTTTTTTCGGCCACTTTAGTCGGTTCTTCCTTCTTTTTCTCCACAGAGTGAACCTTCCCTTTTGAAGGAATGGAAGGTGGGGGCGTTCCTCCTCCACACCCTCCTATCAAAAAGAGAAAGACCATCGATAAGGTGATCCACTCATGGCCTATTCTATTTCTTTTTGGTTTTAAGAATCTCCTCATCCTCTGTTTCCTTTCGAACGGGTTTCTTTTCACTTTTCTTTTCCTCGCTCTTCTTCTCTATAAATCGGTAAGTATTGATCATACAGGATGTTCTCAACATGATTTGGGGGTCGTCCTTCCGCTTCATATCTTTTATCTCTTTTGCCTCTTTTGTCTTTGTCATGTTGAAATCGACAACGTTAATAATTCTTGGAAGCTTGCTCACCTTATCAAAGAAAATTCCTATATTATGGTAGTTTCCCAGTGCGACCAGCTCTATAGGAACCTTGGCATAAAATTGTTGAGGCTCTTCAGGTTTAGGTCTAAATAGGGTGAATTCAAGATTCGACTCTTTCCCCAAGCTGGAAATGGTTTTCAGTATTTCAGGGATCTCCTTTTCGTTAGGAAGCTGCGTCAGGGCATTCTTCAATTCTTCATTTAGCCTCTCAACCTGCTCCTTGAATTTCTGGAGATCCCTGGCGATGGCTTTACTATTGCTTAATTCAACCTCCAACTTACTCAGCTCCCTCTGCGCCACGTTTAGTTCTTCCTGCGCGGGCATGAAAAAGAAATACAGATATAGGCCCGCTATGGCACATAAAATGACGACCAATATTAAGACCTTCTTGGGTGTCGGGAGTTTTAAGATAGAATTTATTGTCAGTGCCATTTGATTCCCTCTCTTTATGTTATGATGATCTCACATGAAAGAATGAATTTCTTCAACTTCATTTTGTTCTGTTCAATCTGTTCACTTACAACAAGGTCGATATTCTTAAAGAGCTTCGATTTACGAAGATTGGTCATGAAATTGGCAATCGTTTCGTCATCCAAAGCTATCCCTTCCATTGCTAACTTCGCCCCGTCTTTCTTCAGAGACTCGAGTTGAAGTTTTTCCGGCTTATCAATACTCAATTCATCTAAAACCTTCGCAGGGCTTGCTTTCTCTTTTCTTAATGAGTTGATAATATCCAGCCTATTTTGCAACATTCTCTGTTCTTCTTTCTTTTTCTCAACTTCCGTGGTCAGTGACTTGTAGTAAGCGATATCATTTTTTGTTTTGGATATCTGGACCAAGGTATCATCTTTTTTCTTGTTTAATTCCCATTGGGTAAAGACAAGGGCCCCCAATAATAGGACGACGGAAACAATGAGAACAATGAATTCCTTCCCCAACGCAGCTTTTTTCTTCTCTTTCCTTGCCAGAAGTAAATTAATCTTGATCATCGATCTCCCACCTTTCTTGAGGCAAGCCCCACTCCTACAGCCATGATAGGCCCAATTTCCCTCAAATATTCAAGATCGAAATCTCTACCACTGTAATCTATCCTTTTAAATGGATTAACGACTTCGACCGGTATTCCAATCTGTTGTTGCAGAATGATATCAAAATCCTTAATCTTCGATCCTCCGCCGCTCAAATATAGCCTGCCAATTTTTTCGTAGGTACTCGTGGATTGAAAGAAATCCAAAGAATTTCCTATTTCAACGGCTAAGGACTCGGACGCTGTTTTCAAAACGCTCTGAATAATCGGTTGGGAGGAGAGATCGACCTTGGTGCCCACTTTGACTTTTTCAGCCTCTTCATGGTCGACATGGAGTTGTCTTTGAATTTCCTCTGTCATTTGATTTCCCCCCTTAAAAATGTCTCGGGTAAATGCGGAGGTATTGTTCTTAATAATATTAATGTTGGTAACGGTTGCCCCCACATTAGCGACCGCGACGGTCTCCCCGTCTCCCATCTCATAATTAATGGCCAACATGTTTTCCAGGGCGAAAGAGTCCAGATCGATGATCACAGGGGTCAACCCGGATTCCATGATGACGGAGACATAATCATTGATGATATCCTTCTTGGCGGCCACAAGGACAACGTCCATAGTTTCCGGGTTTTCTTGGGTCGACCCAAATATTTGGAAGTCGATATTGACATCGTTGATATCGAATGGGATGTATCTTTCAGCTTCCCACTGAATCGATTCTTCCAGCTCGGCCTCTGTCATAAAGGGCAAGGAAATTTTTTTGACAATGACAGAATGGCCGGAGACAGAGGTCACCACATCTTTTGATTTTGTTTTGGAGGCGGCGATGACGTCCCGTATGGTATCGATAATCGTGGCCGAATCCATCAGGGCTCCGTCAACGATGGCTTCCGGTGGCAGAGGAGAGATGGCCAAATTTTGTAACTTATACCCATTCTTGTCCTCTTTTAACTCCACCATTTTAATCGAACTGCTTCCAATATCCAATCCGATAACTTCTTTCTTTTTGCCCCACATCATCTTTTTCCCCTCATTTTCAATGTGATGGAACGAGATAGATTATTAACAAATTCTCCAAAAAGTCAAGCAAAATATTTCAGTCCTCCATTAAATCCTGATAGCTACTCCGTCAAACCTAATAAACCATTTTACAATTCCTTAGTAACTCTCGAATACTCCATTTCAATTCTCTAAGAGACTATATTTTTTGATCTTTGCCCTCAAGGTGGCCCGAGAAATACCCAAAAACTTGGATGCCTTCGATTTATTCCATTCCAATTTTTTCAGTACCTTAGATAGATGTATCTTCTCCATGCTGTCTAAGGACATATCGAAACCGATTTCAGATACTTCACGTTCTGCATTTCCGTGGACTACTTTTTCAGCCTGCTTCAATTCAAATGGAAGATGCTTCGGGGTGATGACCTCCCGGTCTGTCAGGATCATCGCCCTTTCAATGACATTTCTTAATTCCCTTACGTTTCCTGGCCAGGCATATTGAATCATCAATTTCTTCGCTTCCTCGGAAAAGCCCTTAATATTCTTATTATATTCTTTATTATTTTCTTCAATGAATAAATTTGAAAGCAACAATATATCTTCCAACCTATCACGAAGGGGTGGCATCTCCACAACCATTACCTTCAGCCGGTAATACAAGTCCTTTCGGAAAAGCCCTTCTTTTACCATAGCTTCTAAGTCTTTGTTGGTGGCTGCAATCACTCGAATGTCTACCTTTATTTCTCTTTCTCCCCCTACCCTCATAAAGGTTTGGTTTTCAAGTACTCTCAGGATCTTGGATTGCAGGAAGGGGTTCATGTCTCCAATTTCGTCCAAGAAGACTGTGCCGCTATCGGCTAATTCAAAAAGGCCCTTCTTTGTGTTCTTGGCATCCGTGAAAGCACCCTTTTCATACCCAAAAAGCTCTGATTCCAATAAGGAATCCGGTATAGCGCTACAGTTGATTTTCATCAAAGGCTTTTCGCTTCGATGGCTGCTATAGTGAAGGGCATTCGCGGCCAATTCTTTCCCTGTGCCGCTTTCGCCCTGAATCAATACCGACGTTTTATGAGTCTTGCTGATCATTTCAATCAATTCTTTAACATAATGAATCTGAGGACTGACCCCGTAAATATGATTATTTTGGTATTTCTCTTTTTGCTGTCGATGAAGTCTCCTCACTTCATTGATTAAACTCTTGGTCTCTAATCCTTTTTCAATGAGTAGTTTCAATTCTTCCAATTCAAAGGGTTTATTAATATAATCGTAAGCACCTGATTTCATAGCAGCAACTGCCGTCTGGACATCAGAAAAGGCGGTCATCATAATGACCAAAATCTCGGTATCAAATTCTTTAATTTTTCTTAAAACCTCTAAGCCATCTATATCGGGCAGCCTCATGTCCAGGAGAATCAAATCGATGACATTCTTCTTGATCATTGAAAGGGCGCCACTCCCCGAACCGACTGAAAAGATTTCATACCCTCTCTTCTTCAATACGTCAGAAAGAGTCTCTTGCATCACCCCATCATCATCTACAATAAGAACGGAAGGTTTCATAAGTTTTCCAACATTTCTGGCAAATTAATGACGAAACTGGTTCCCTTCTCCCATTGGCTTTCCACCTTAATGGTTCCTTCGTGTTTCTTGATAATTTGATAAGTGATGGAAAGGCCCAGTCCTATCCCCTTTGGTCTTGTGGTAAAAAAAGGATCAAAAATTTTATGAACGATATGAGAGGGAATCCCTCTTCCGGTATCCGAAATGACAACCTTGATAAAATTCTGTTTACCTCCCTTTGAGGTGTTTGAGATCATTGGACTGGCCTCGATTTTGAGATCACCCCCGTTGGGCATGGCCTGAATCGCGTTTAAAAACAAATTGAGAAAAACTTGGTGCATTTGGGTCTTATCGACTTTGATCTTGGGAAGTTGGGGATGATAGCTCTCAACAAAACGAATTCCTTTATCAGCAATTTCTTTAATAAGAAACGGAATGATTTCGTTGATGATGTCCTTGATATGGCAATGAACCAGGTTCAAATTTTGCGGCTTTGCAAATGAGAAAAATGTTTTAAGGAGGTCATTGAGTCGATCGATTTCTTTTGTGATGCGATGTAAATATTCTCTTCTTGAATCGTCTCCGGACATCTCCTCGCCAAGGGCTTGGGCGGTTGTTTTGATTCCAGCGAGTGGATTTCGTAATTCATGGGCAATGCCTGAGGCCAATTTTCCCAATGAGACAAGCCTATCCATTCTCAATATTTCCTCTTGGATTTTATAGATGTTTGTCAAATCGCGAAACACGACAATTTTTCCTATTCTTTCTCCCCGGATACTTAAATGATTATTGATGGTAAACCCGACCGGAAATTCGGTATGGTCCTTTTTCTTCATCCATCCCTCTTTTCTGGTATCCAGGTCATCCGGATTATTAAGAAAAGAAGGACTGGGACTTTGCTTTTCTTTCAAACCGAAAATGCTAAAAGTCCTACCCATCAACTCCTCTTTGGGGTACCCCAAAATCCTTTCCCCGGCTTTATTGATATAAGTAATTGTATCGTTCATCTCCGTAATGATAATTCCGCTTCCAATGCTCTGAATAATGCTTTCTGTAAAATTCTTTACATCCACCAACTCCCTTGTCAGGCGTTGGATGATTTCTTCCTTTTCGGCAACCTTTTCTTCGAGCTCATTCGTTGAAATGTTTTGTTCCATAAAAGAATCTAAGCCTTAAAACTTTTTTAGATCTAAGATAGGAATCTCCACCGGCTGCTCTTGGTAGGTGGAATGAATGAGCCCCAAGAAATATTCTCCGACCCCTTCCCTTTTTTCCAGAAGGACAGATGATTTCCTAAGTACCTGGCCCACCAGCAAACCCTTATACTCTCCGTTGTCTTTGACAGTAAGTATTCTTGTCTCCCCAGGACTCTCTCCTCCTGAGATCGAAAATATCTTTTTTAAGTCGACGATCTTCACTTCTAAATCTCTCAATCGGATTTTTTGCTGGCTCGCAAATTTCTCAAGAAAAGTGGTTGGAACCTTAAACAATTTGAAAACCTTTTCGCTTTCCACCCCAAACAATTTCTTATCCACCTTGAAAATCGTTACACTGATAGGTTTGGATATGGGCTCCATGGAGCGGGCCGGGGCTTTTCGAGTCGTCTCCTCGATCTTAGCTATTTGCTGTTTCATTGTTCTAAAGATCTCTTCCGCCTTTTCCATAAACAAATTCATTTTGATCGACATGTCTTCGATCTTTTTCCCACCGACTGGGATGTCTTCGATTTTCTTCTCTCTGGGTGCAGGAATCTCTGCCTCTTCAACGCCTTTTGCTTTACCGGGGGAAGGATGAAAGACTTTGGGATCTTTCAGCCCTTCCAGGGAGGAAAACCTCGCCTCGATCCCAAGGTGAGCCAGTTGTTTATAAATATTGATTTCCCCCTCCGTTTCTTTTCTCATGAGGAGCTTCAGGGTTTCCTTGGAATCCAATAAGAATTTGATCCATGGCGGCCGAATATTTTCTTCATTCTCAATCATATGGCTTAAAACTTCTTCCATATAATTCAAGAGCGATGTCATATCGGCCCTCTGTTTCGATACTTCTCGCAACGCGAGGACTTCTTCTCTTGTCTTCTTAAGTTTCTCCTCTGTAATTTCCCACTCTAACGAGAGAAGTTGGGCTTCCATATTTTCGACGGATTTTGAAAATGGAACGGATGCAGGAGGAGGATGGGAAGAACTGTCAAGGTTGAAAGTTTTCTCTAACTCAAATTCATGCGAGGGCTCCAAAAGAGAAGTTTTCATCGAAGGTTCTGAGACGGGAGGTTTCATGGAGAGCTCTGAGATAGTAGACTCCATGGAAGGCTTTAAGGTGGAAGGCTGCATAAACGGTTCTAAATCGGGAGGCTTCACAGAGGGCTCCCGAGTCGGAGACTTCATAGAGGGCTGTGGAGTGGGGGGAGATAGAGAAGGTTCTAAGAGCGGAGATTGCGTCGAAAAGGTTTTCGCGCCGCCTCTTTTATTCTCTACAAAGAGCCGATCCACGGCATCGTCAATCTCTTCTTCGAGACCCTTAAAATCTTCTTCCCCCGGCATCTTATCCATCTTCTCTTTTTTCCTCTTCCTTACTTCGATTGCTTATCCATGAGCATGACCTTTCTGCTGACGTCTTTCACAACTAATTTGCTGATTTCTCTAAGGGTTTCGAAGACTCCGGCTCCTTTCAAAGCGCTGGCCGGATAGGACGGCACCTTCAACATCGAATTGAGATCCTTCTCTAAAATGTCCATGGGAAGAAGCTCAGAATCTGTCCCATCTAAATCGCGCTTATTGTATTGAATAACCAGTGGGATGCTCCTAATGCTAACGCCCTTCTCCGCTAAATTCTTGGCCAAATTAATAAGGCTTTCGATATTCTTTTTCCTCTGCACTTTTAACGAATCGGCAACAAAGACAACTCCATCCACTCCCTTTAATACCAATTTTCTCGTTGCGTCATAATGGACCTGTCCTGGGACCGTATACAGTTGAACCCTTATATCAAATCCCCTGATTTTTCCCAAGCTCAGAGACAGAAAATCAAAGAAGAGTGTCCGATCCCCCTTTGTGTCGATCGACACCATTTTGCCCTTGATATCTTCCATCGTTTGACCATAAATATATTGTAGATTAGTGGTCTTTCCACAGAACCCTGCGCCATAGTAAACAATTTTGCATTGAATCTCATCTTTACTGAAATTTATGAAAGGCATTAAAGTCTATTCCTCTCCTTAAGAAGATCGAAATGGCTCATTAGATCTCAACCTTCCTTTTTCAAAGATGGATGAAAGAATTTTTGAGAGCTCGTCAATGATCTTATTGATTTGTAGACGAATCAACCCAAGAGAGGTCTTGTCATCAAAGAGGGTGACCATGATGACATGCTCACCAATGGCTGAAAAATAAACGTTTTCACATTTTCCTTTATGAAACAAAAGAGTGAATTCTTCTTCTCCCAACATTCGGGCGATTTCGGCAGTGGCTCCAAAATTGGCCGCCGTCAGGGCAGAAAGGGATATAATGTCTATCTCTGGTGTATTCCCTTCATGGGCGATTAGCTGACCCGATCGATCGATGAGCAGGACGGAATGCGCCATGGATGAAGACACCACCTTATCTAAGCAGTCATTTATTTTTTGTATGTCCTTCTCTGTAATGACGATGTTCATAGGGATTGATTTTCTGTAAGCCCATCCACTCGACAGGATTGCTTACGATTTATCATCGTTTCGTCGCATCGCCTCAACCAGGAGATGCTCCCAATTTTGATAGATCGTCTGAACGGGAGGAGTGGCACCGACATTCGAGACAAATTCCCCCTCCTGCCAACCTAATATTTTGTAAAAGGCATCCGTTCCCTTTTGTTCGCCGCATTCGGCATGGATAATCTCCCCCTCGTTCAAATAGATGACTCCCTTTTCTCCGTTTCGGGTAATAATTAACGCGGTGGTCAATCGACTCAGGCAGTTGATTTGAATTATATCCGTGAGCTGGAGACCAAAAACTTTTCCCCGAAATCCTTTTTTCTTCCCGATCAAATCGATAATAATTTTTCTCAGATCAGAGATTTCAAAAGGCTTTTCCACATAATAGAGGGACCCCCGTTGATTGGCCTCTTTCTGAACGTCGGCGGACCCGTAGGCGGTCATAATGATGACTTTGGTCTGAGGGTATTCCTTCTTAATTTTTACCAGGAGGTCTAATCCATTGATGTCTGGCATTCTTATATCGGAGATGACCAGATCAATTTTATTCTTTTCGAGGAAGTTTAAGGCCTCGCTCCCATTATTCGCAATGAGCACTTCATAATTGTCTTTATCTTTGGAAAGACTTCTTGCCATGCTCCATGTCAAAGTCTCTTCATCATCCACAATCAAAACCTTCTTTAAGTTCTCTACCATGCTGTTGATATCTCTTTACTAATCTCTTGGGACACGGCTCATAAGTATTTTTGATTAACATAAGCAAAATGAGTACCAATCTATGATAAATAATGGACCAATAAAATAGATAATGATTTCTGGTACTTGAAATAATTTCAAAATATTGGCCATTATAACAAAAATTACCAAGCTGGTCAATATTTGACCATTGACAAAACAATTTCCATCAATTGTTTCTTGACCCGATTAGACTAGACTTGGCTACTGATTCGGACGATAGGATAAGACGGGCTCGAAAATGATTCTTAACGATTTCTCTAAAATGTCTTTTCAGCAAAGGAGACCCTTATCAGAACCGAGTTACAGACGCACTAGATGCATTAAACGTGGATGTTTGTTCTTAAACAGGTATAGAATCTCTCTCACCGGCAAGTCTCCCTTAACCCCGCCTTGTAGGTGGGTTAAGGGGCACAACTAAAACGATGCTTCCTTTGCTCGCTTTCTGCTCGCCACTAGGTGCCCGGGAAGCCCCGGCGTGTGGCCGGGGGAGCTTCACTCTTTTAAAAACTTGACTTTTTCGGGTTAATTGGCTAATTTTTAAATGGATTTTTGCGAGGGAAAATTTGGGTATCGATAAAGAAAGTATTTTAGACACTGCGCAAAGGTATATCCTAAAAGGGCAATTCGAAAAGGCGGTCAAGGAGTATTTGAAATTAGTTGAAGCCGATCCTCAGGATAAGCGATTACCCCTAAAATTAGGGGATCTCTACATAAAAAATGGGGAGGAGGATAAGGCGATCCAATCCTACCTGAGGGTGGCCGACCTTTATGGAGAAGACGATTTAAATTTCCGGGCCATCTCGATCTATAAAAAGATTCTTTCGATTAATCCAAAATTCACTGACGCCTTTTATAAGATAGCCAAATTGTATTTGAAAGAAGGATTGACAGGAAACGCAAAGAATTGCTACCAGAGTATCCTAAAGATTAATCCCAATGACTCCGAGGCAGTAAAGGCACTCAAAAATATCGAGAGCCCTCAACAGCCAAAGGAGAAGGCTGTTCCCGCCTCGGCAGCAGATGCCTTTCCTTCGGGACATCCTTATCCTCCCGAGAGGAAATCTGCTGGAGCAACCCCCGACCTTCGTCCCTCTCCTGCGATGAATGCTTCCATGTTATCCTCTGAACCTGGAATCTCCCCCCTGGATAAGGAATCCGAGATGCACTATCACTTAGGCGTTGCTTATAAAGAAATGGAACTCTTCGATTACGCTATCACCGAATTTGAATTGGCCTCGGCGGCCCCCTCCATGAAATTCGATAGTTATATTATGCTGGGAAATTGCTACCTGGAGAAGGGTGATTATAGTAAGTCGATAGACTACTATAAGACGTCTTCCAAGATACAGGGATTATCTAAGGAAAAATTGGCTTGGCTCCACTTCAATTTAGGTCTGGCCTATGAGGCAAGCGGGAAGATTTTAGAGGCAATTGATACTTTCAACCTTGTCCTAAAATTGGATGACTCCTTCGCTGAAGCAAGGGAAAAGATCCGTAAGCTTCAGCCACTCCGAAAATAAATATGAGATAGTCGAACCAGGGAAAATAATGCTTTCCGTCTGGAGGAGGTTGTTTGACCTGATAAGGAAAGTATCGAAAAGAAATAGCGGAATCGTCAGAGGACTTCTCTCCATCGGCTTATTTTTACAGGAGGGATGATATCTCTTAATTTGTTTGATACAGCGCTGCAATATATAATACCTGCATTTTCGTCTACCTCAATTGTGGCGTTTCCCCCTGACATGATGCCTCCCGTCACATTCTTTTGCCCATCGCCTGTATATGCCACTGCTCCTGTCACCAAAATTACCCCGTACCAGGTAAATCCTCCATCAATCTCAAGATTCCCTTCAACAAGGAGAATGCCTGCACCGTGAGAATCTCCCGCTAACTTTAGTGTTTGAACTCCCTGCATATTGAAGTAGACAATATTCATTGGTCCTGCGTAGATTATTGGAACAGTTCTATCGCTCCTGGGGGGTGTTCCCCAGCCATCAGAATATCCAGTTAATGTCTGATCTCCGCTATAATTGTACTTGAAATTGGCATCCCCTTTTAAGTAATCTAACATCTCTTTTAATGGCAGATTGGTAGGAGGTGGGACACTTGCTTGAGTTACTTTGGGTGGTGAACCGTTTATGGAAGGATTTCCTGATTCTGTAATGGGCGGGTTTATTGCCGTTGTTGTGGTAATGCCAGGTTTATTCATTGTGCCACAAGCATCATTTCCGTTTATATAACTTGAGCTTCCATGTATATGGACAGGCATCTCTGAATGAAGAGCAGATGGAGGATCATAACCAGGGCTTTTTATCAACTCGACTTCTAATACTTTATTTCCCCCATCTGCCGTGAGCCCATAGCTCTTTAATGTATAAATAGGGACACCACCATATTTGATCACTTGATTCTTCTCATCTATTTTATGTTTTATTTCCACTCCGAAATCCATTTGGTTTTGCAAACTCGGGATAGAATTCGGATCGCCAGAAACATAACCAATTTGTGTCGCCCCCTTCCCTGAATCTTTGGCGAGGAGGAGTTTCCAAGCAGGATTTGAAGGATCGCTGTCAGAAATTTGATTTGTTGCATGGGCCCTAAACCTGCCCATGAACTCGTTTATGCCCGCCTCAGCAACATAAAAGGCTTGCACGGATGCCCTTTCGTTGCCGGAAATGAGTATGTCATATGTGCTGGTATTTAAAGCATTGATCCCAATGAGGGTCACGGCCAAAAGTAATAGCATACTTAATACCAGGGCAATCCCCTTCTTTTCTCTCAAATGTTTTGCTTTCAATTCTCCTCACCCATTGGCCGGCAAGTGCCCCGCAAGGCCCACCTTATAGGGGGGCAAGGGGCACAATTAAAACGATATTTCCTTTGCTCGCTTTCCGCTCGCCACTACGTGCCCGGGAAGCCCCGGCGTGCCTGTCCCGTCTTGACGGAATGGCCGGGGAGCTTCACTAAATGCCTATAATCCCATATTTCGCACTTTAATATTAGAGGATAATGTTCTTCTCCGATACCCATCTCCCCCCTTATATTCAGGATCTGCCATATTTGTTTTTGCAGTAACCGTTACCTTGACCATTCGAATATCTGCTGGGTTCGCGGTCACATCTCCATTTACATCAAAGTAGCTAAATTCAAGACTCTCTATATTTTCAGCCAAAGGCTGCCCACCGCCACCTGTATTCTCATTTCTTCGAAGCACGGTTTTGCTGCCAGTCAGCCCAAGATAATAACTGATTGCTTTTACCAAATATACAGGCTGATGGATCGGATGACCCTCTGCTAAAGGATCAGTCAAAGTAATTGTATCTTCCGTAACACTTTGGACCGAATAATTATTGAGTCCATTAAGGCATAAATATTTCTTTTTATCATTGTTAAATATCCTTGCATTGGACACCTTCAGCTCATTTGAGCCTTTCGGTGTGTTTTGTTTCAATACTCCAACCTCATCTCCCAAGATGATTGTGATGGCGCTGCTCGCTGGGGTGATGATGTTAGTAAATCCATTGACATTGCCGAAAATAGATAAAATATTGCCCCCATGTCCGGCCATTCTGATCTCTCTTGTCATTTGACCCATAGCGATCCTAACATTTTGCTGCATATCTGCCACTTGATCCTGAACCGTATAAGTTTTTTGTTGACTTATGAACGCTCGATACAAAACAGCAGTTAGGATACTACTCAGCACCAGAGCAATGAGCAATTCTATAAGTGTCACCCCATTCTTCTTAAAAAGAATCGAAAACATTATTTGGCTCTTCGCGTAATCGAGTGGACCATTTCTGCCTTTTTCCCCCCCTCTTTAGCAAAGAGGGGAAAGGGGAGATTTTATAAATCATAAGCAACTCCATATGCCTTCCATCACTCCACCAATATTCTCAAAAACATCCCGGTCGGAAAACCTGAGAACCTTTATTCCCATCTCGACAAGAACATCGTCCCTTGCCCTATCCTTTGCCTTGCCAGTCTCCGAATAGTGTTGCCCGCCGTCAAGCTCTATCACAAGATTGGCCCTCGGATAGTAAAAATCAACGATATACTTTCCGATAATCTTTTGGCGGTAAAACTGATGCCCCTTCAATTGCTTTCGTCTCAATTTTAACCACAGCATGTTTTCAGCATCTGTCATATTTTTTCTCAGATGCTGCGATAATGATTTTAACTGTTTATCATAAGAAAGCATTTGTTCTTAAAATCCCCCTTCATCCCCCTTTTCCAAAGGGGGATTATAAGGATAATAGCCATATCTTCATGAGGTTTTTACCCACTCACTTCCACGATGAGCCATCATTTTGACCTAATCGTTGAAAAAGAAATGCTGTGATTCCCTCGATCTGCCCATTGGACAGTTACGGTAATCGTCTTCATCGAATTTCCTGCATCTTCCACAATAGTATACTGCCTTGAGAAGATCGTACCTGTTATGATGCCTTCGTTGTGCTGTCCGCTGCTTAAATCAGACCCTCGATAAGGTAGACCCTTTAAATACTCCAATTTGTCCTGGAGAAAGATAGTGGCCTGGGTAACGTTATTACTAAAATAACCACCCTTTGTCGAAGTGATTTGCATCGCAGCAATGGCAAGGAGACCTATGGCCAAAATGATCAAACCAGCGGCAACTTCCATTAGAGTGAAACCATTTGGTTTTCTAATAGATTTATTCAACTCTTACCCTTCCCGTCGCCGATACAATAGTGATTTTTCTCTGTGTTCCCCTCATATTTTGTAATGTGACACTTCCAGCCGTAGACGTAGAATTAGGATTAAATACGGCTCTGCCGACAGGCAACTGGTCAATATTGATCGTGATCCCCGCAGGAAGTGACTGGAGTGCTCCATCGTTAACCCAAACTCCTCCGGTGTTACGCTGAAGAATATAACTATTGGGGGCCCCGATTTCAGTTGCATTGAAATCAACCCTGTATTGGATACTCTTCGAGACGGCTCTCACCTGGGCAGCCCTCATTGTCGAAACAATGTCTCGCGCCGCAGACCTCAACCGATAATTGGGCAGCCATGCGCCGATGTTGGGAACTAATAATACAGCTCCAATGGCAATAATGACAATAACAACAACTAATTCAATTAATGTGACGCCCTTTCCATTCATATGGTCTATAAATAAGTAGTCGCCCGGTTACTTCATTTTATTGGATTGAGCGCTTTTGTCAATAATATTTTTTATGACTTGACACCTTCTTAGATTGTTCCAAGAATGAGATCAGGATGCTCGACCTTTAACTTATCCTGAGAGGAGGTCAGGTTAGCGTAGAAAAAAAGGAGGGAAATTTAGAGAAGGGACTTCTGATGAGAATAGAAATCTTATGCAGAAAAAATTGCCTTAAGGATATCTAAAATCTATTGTTAAGGCATATCGTTGGATACTCCTCGTTCTGGCACTATCGAAAACTTCAATTCTTACAGGAAGGTTCCCCATATCTTCCATTCGATTCTTCCGTGAATCAAGGAGCTCTGGTAAAGCTAGAGGTTTACTTAGGTTCTTATTAAATGATGAAAAATAGAATCCCCCCGAATCGATGCAATTTGTATGCTTGATAAAGCGATATTCTCGATGTTGTGAAAGCTTAACCCTAATAGAGTTAAATCAGCGAAGAAGTTTCCTCTCTCTCCATGAATTTATTGAATTGTTATTCTTCCAGTTGCCGCGTTAAGAAAAATTCCCCTTTGCGCTTGCGTAACTCCCCCTTTTTGATACGATAATGTTATATTTCCACCATTAGGACATGTGGAATCGGTATTAAATGTGGCCGTTCCGCCGGGCAAGCCGGCGATATTAACCGTAATCCCAGTAGGAGCTGTTTGGCAGGCTCCCTCGTTAATAAAACCTCCTGAATTGTATTGGAGTATATAACTGTTAGCAGCAACATTGAAATTAACCTGGTACTGAAGTCTTCTTGAAACAGCCTTCATCTGCGCTTCCCTCATCGTTGAAACAATGTCTCTGGTGGCGCTCCGCAAGCGATATCTTGGCAGCCAGCCGCCGACATTTGGAGCTATTAATCCGGCCGCAATAGCAATGATGACAAACACAACAATCAGTTCAATTAATGTAACCCCTTTTTTATTCATCTTTTTACCCCCACCAGTTTATAATATCACCTAAACTCGACGGATAATGTATATCTTTGGAAGCACTTAGCCCCTTCACCGTCAGAGGCTTCAATCTCTATTGGATGTGTTCCCTGATCCCCTTTCCGGATCTCCCACCGGATCAAGCCAGTTTCTCTATCGATCTCCATTCCTTTGGGTGCAGTTTTTAAGGTAAAAACGATAGGATCATTGTCGGGATGATTCGCTGTAACTTGGTAAGTGTAAATATTTCCATCTGTCTCAGTAGCAGGAGATGAGGTGATGATAGGGGGGCTATTTGCGATCATAATGGGTTCTGATTTCTTAAGTGTTCCTGACGTTTCTCCGTCATTTGGAACTGCGGTAACGGCAACCGAATCCCCTTTTTTAAATCGACCCCGTTCCAAAATCTCTCCGCTTTCTTCGTTCAAAGTAATTCCATTCTTCTCCCAACGATAAGTATAGTGAACAGGATCTCCATCTGCATCATTACTCTTTACATGCACCTTTAAATTATCATTTACATAAGCCAGTTTAGGTTCAATCCTGACCTCTTGAATCACCGGTGGAGAGTTAAGAATCTTTACAGGAGCGGATAGATATGGTTCTCCATCCATCTTTCCATCAGAAGGGGTCACTTTAACCCGAATGAGATCTCCCTTTTTCAAATCAGTGCCTCTTAAAATTTCTTTATTCTCTCCTTCCATCTCCTCGCCATTCTTCAACCACTGATAGCGATAGGCAACACGTTCGTGATCTGGATCGTAGCTTTCAATAACTAAGTTAAATACACTCTCTTTATTAGGATTTTCTGGTAAAATTTTCACCGAGACGATTTGAGGTCGAGAATTCTTAGGGAGGTTCCTCTCCGTTACTTCCTGCCTTCCGCAGGAGAAGCTTCCGGCAGAAAAAAGAAGAGTTAAAATGAGGGCTATAACTCGGGGGGGCATAAACTTCCTGTCGCTTCTCCAATTATTGCATAAAGGGATAACGGTATCTTTCTTTATAATCCACATGCTTAGGAAGGAGATAAATCTTGTTAATGACAATAGATTGACCTTTTCTTTCCCCTTCGATGAAAACCCATGATTTAGGTGTGAATTTGTCTACTCCTATCTGAGAACCCCTATCGTTGTTAAAGATTGTGCTTTGATTCCAAATAAATGTTTTCTCATTGACAATTATGATATTTTTACCAACATCAATGGACATTATCGAACCTTGCATTTTCACGATAGCTTCTTCCGAAGCAGAAGTCAAAGTTGAAAATGGCAGAATAGAGAGAACAATAAAAATTATTCCTCCTATCATGATGCATTTTTTCACGATTGTTCCTCCTTCTAGAAAACGATTTTCCAATATGTTTGCACGCGTTGTTTGGTATTCGGATCCATAAAACCAACGCCACCCCCTACTCCAATATATCCTACTGCCTTGTCGTTAACAAAAGTAATGACCAATCCAGACGGGATACCCATGCCAATATTCTTAGACCGATCTGTTCTCTGAAGCACTTGGTTACCGCCAGCATCAACTGCAAGATCAAAATTAAATACAGCCATCCCGGTTTGATATGCGAGTGCATAGACTAATGCTGCACCTTCACCCACATAGCATGGATCAGTATCACTTCCAGCTGCCCCGGGAGTAAACGTTGTATAATAGGCCACTTTGTTTAATACTAAAGAAGGTGAAAGACATTTCTCACCTGAATTTTGATTAAGCTGGATAAACCATCCACTCTTATTTCCCATGTCAGTTAAAATCTGAGTCTTTCTCGCATCGGTCGTACCAGTCGCTTGCAATTCATCCGAAGTCACGTCATACAAATCACTTTCTGTTAAACTTCCTGAAGCATTCTTATCTGTTACGGCATATAAACGGTCAACAAAAGTGGTCTTCTTGGGATGTTCCCGATCTCCTGTTCCAAAGAATAACATCTGATAATTCCCTTTTTCCAGGGTTACATCAGGGGGGTAAAATATCTTTGATCCGGAATAGCCAGTGAATATAATCCTTCCTGTCCAATTTGTGGGACTCGGGTCTCCAATATCGAATCGCCACATTCGTCCACCCATGTCACCCACGTAGAGGAGGTTAATTTTCCCATCGTCATCAGTATCCACCGCTGCAATATCAGAAGGTATTGAATAAGTCATCGTAGGAATTTCCACATTTGTGAAACGCTTTATAAGAGAACCATCGAGCACATCGATAACATAAACAGCTCTTCCTTTGGTATCAGCAAGAGGGGGGTCATTATCCTCATTTACATCGTATCCACCCCCAACAAAAGCCACCCATTTCTCTCCCGCTCCATAGGCTATTTTCCAAATATACGGGGTAGACCATGATTGCCCCATTTCAACGTAAGGAGAGCCGGCACCGTCCGGGTTAATTTCCCATAGATATCTGGGAGCCGACGGATCAGTGACGTCAAGGGCGTAGTACCGATTTCCACCTCTTCTTTCTCCAAATATTAGAATCGCTTGACTTACTGAGCCATCTGTATTGCGCGAAATGTAGGCTTTGGATGAACCATCCACAAATATCTGAAGGAGATCAGTATGGAGGGCTTGAAGATTGGTTAAAACATTAGGAGGTATAAATCCCCAGAGTTCTTGTCCAGTATCATCATCAAAGGCGTGAAGCATTCCATCGTTCGAACCTACAAAAATGACAGATTGTGATGTACTCGATGTACCATAATGAATGATTAAAGGCTTCGAATGCAAGAATGCACCCAAAATCCACTCCCTCTTCTCATTGGTAATTGTATTTCCATTATCATCATAGGCATCGCATCCGTAAACAAAGTTTACCAGGCTATTTCTACTCCCTTGCGCTACTGGATCAGTATCAACTCCTAAACCTAACATCGATGGCGAAATATTTGTGGTATTGAAGGCATTTGTGGAATGGGTTAAATTGCTGTTTCTTACAGTGGTATTGTAGGTGTAGATTTTTCTCGGATTAGTGTTCGTGGCACTACAGAAGTCTCGATTCATTAAAACTTCCCCTACCCCGCCTTTTTTGGCATCGCCTCCGTCTAATTCACCAGAAATCGTCCAATAAGAATGATCTGTGTCAAAGAATTGACCACAAGTCGCTGGGTCCGAACAAGTTGTATCCAAAGCGGCATTTCCATTGGCATCGATAATATCTCCAGGTTGGATCGTTCCTGACACCTGCTGGGCGATGCCATATTTCTTTATGTTTCCGACCCACATCTGGTTCTGAATCGGTTTAAATAAAGCCAAATAAATTTTGTCGCCTGACTGGGTTCTTTCCATCCTGCTCACTGGCACAACAGGGGCAACAAAAGAAGAAGTCACCGACAAAATCTCATCGACGATGTTTTGAAAAGCATCTGACAATTCTTGAGCGTTGTTCGTATAAAAATATTTTCCATGGCCCTGCGTCGCTGTTCTTTCAAGAAGGTCGTTATTTGTCGTAAACCCGATCGTGTAGGTAATAATATTTTGTGTACCGATCTGATCAGTTCGAAGATCCGTATTATAAAGGTAATTAGCAACATCATCCAGATAATCGGTCCCATCATCCGGATAGATATACGGATTACTTATCGCTGGGGGCTCTCTCCTGTCACCATCCCTATCTCCAATAAGTGTTTTCAATATATAGTTATTAGGAAATGGGGAGACGGGATCGTGAGTGGATTGACCATCTGTAATGATAATGACATAATTCCTCTGGCAAGTATATTGGATAGGGCTAATATATGTAACTCCTGGATCGAAATAACTCGGTCCACCTTTGAAATAAAGTCCAGCTTCATAGAGTGTTTTGGCCAGAGGAGTCCATGTCGTCGCCACAATATTATTAATATCGGTAATCAACTGAGTTCGACCCGTGTCGGTTAGGTTTGTAATCTGTGATTGAAGGTGTCCCCCTTTATCACCATTACCAGTTGTATTGAACTCCATTACCCCAAGTCTCACTCCATTAATAGAATTTAAGAAACCCGTAATTACTGTCTTGGCAATATGGAGTTTTGTATCATATTGATCCCCTCCGGAAGCGATATAATTCCTATAATTTCCGGTCCGGAGGGTCCGGCTTGTTCCATGGCAACTTGCATTCGTATTCCCAATATAATTACCCTGAGTTGTCAGCGCGGTTCTGGCAGAGGCGCAAGCCACATCAGATATTGAGTTCGCAAAGAAAAGCCAATTACTCCCTGACTTGTAATACACCTGTGTGGGGACTGAGGAGCCGTCGTAAGTGACGGTGGGATCATAATAGCGGGTCTGTACGTCCTCATTCATACTTCCTGAGTTATCGAATATAAGGAGGATGTTAGGTTCAACTCCTTGTCCGCTCGCTGCGTAAAGGTCCGTGTCATTAGCCATTGAAGAATTGACGAAACAAATACCTATTAAGATAAAATTGAGCAATAATATTTTAAACACTTTCATATATCGTTAACCTCCTTATTGACTATCTTGAGGTGCCGCACTACGTACCAACAATTTCTTTCTTAGTTGGCATTTTGATTTGTACAGGCTGGTGGTAATTACTTGGTCCGTCCCATGGGTATCGATGATATAGGTATCCGATTTCTGATTTTGTGTGCCCTCACCCCCGCCTCCAGCCCATTTGGAATGGTAAATATTGATAGTTGTATTGTCATTTAAAATTTTGCCAGAGGGTAAGGAAAGTGCTGCTAAGCTGTTAGGATCAAGAATAGAGGCTTTTCTATTAATACCTTCACTTTCTACCGTAAGACCACTAGACTGTTCCGCCGCAGAAAGGTCGGTGTTGCTACTTACCGGCGTATAAGTGACTACCGCGTTAATTTCGTTTATCATGTTTGATGCAGTATTAGATCGGGTCTCCGCTAAATAGAAGGCATCGGTTGAAGTTCTCTTATTTCCAGAAAGACTGATTTCAAATGTCGATGTAAAAATCGAAGCAAGGCCGATGAGTGTCAAGACAATGATCATGATCAGAGCAATAACTAATGCTACACCGGATTGGTTCTCTAATTTAGTTTTCACATTCATCCTTCCTTAGCACCCCTTTTTGGTATATCTTTAAAGCTTTTCTCATTGTTTTATTTGATTTCTTATCGCAACAGCGGTATTTAGGCTTCTTGGAGAAACCTTGTCAAGGTCTGGGTCGCCTGTAGGCTGCGCACTCAGTTGGACCCGCACAGCAACGATATTCGCGCCTGCAGGTATAGCTCCTGCTTGAACCCACGTGTGCAAACGTCGATCATTCAGCGGAGAATCTATACCATATGTCAGTGTAAATGCATTGACATTTTCTAATACTGCATCTCCCCCGGGTTCAGCAGGTGGACTATCAGGAGGAATTTGATTTCTCATCAATCTATTGGTACCGTCTAATGCATAAGTCACTTGACGTATTACACCATTATATTCATAATATACCCCGATACTGTTAGCCCCTGGTATGATGGGAGGGTCGGGTGGTTGTATTGGTATTGGTGTCATATCGTCGTCAAACCCTGCCATTCTTATATCCCTCAATAAAAGCTCCATG